>NC_016604.1:3666136-3971647 GCF_000230895.2 Mycolicibacterium rhodesiae NBB3 | reverse complement strand
GGGTATCAAGGACAGCGGCCACTTCGGGAATCCGACCCACCGGGCGTCCCACTTCGACCGAACTACAGCTTCTCCAAGATCGCAGGCGAGGCCGTGTGCACATGGGTTGCCAAGCAGTTCGGCATACCGCTGACGATCATCCGGATCTGCTCGACGTATGGGCCCGAGGGCGGAGCCCCGGCTGACCGGTTGGCGATGATGCTGGCGCACAGGCCCATTCGTCTGCATCCGGACAAGCCCAACAACTACAACCCGATCTACGAGGACGATTACGTCGAACTCGGCATCCGGGCGATGGAGGTCGCGGCCAATCCGCCGATCGTGGTGAACTGGGCCGGCAGCGAGACGGTGAGCGCTGAAGACTACTGCGCCTACTTGGGTGAGCTCGTGGGCGTGGAGCCGGTCTTCACCTACACCGAGGAGGCGCACACTCCCCTGTGGCCCGACGTCACCTACATGCACGAGATACTCGGGCCCACCAAAGTGCCGTGGCGCGAAGGATTCCGGCGCATGATCGCGGCGCTACACCCCGACATCGCCCTGCCCGAACCCCATAGGCCCTAAGGACTTCCGATGCAGCTGCCCGGCACACCGTCCGATGAGATCGCTGACGTTCTGGCCACCGGTCGTGGCGATATCGGCACCTTGTTCGTGTCGATGGCGACCCGGCACCCCGAGGGCAGAGACGCCGAGTATCTGCAGTGGCACACCCTAGATCACCGTCTCGAACAGCACCGGTTGTCGGCCGTGCGCGCCTCGCTGCGGGTGGTCTCGACGCCCGCCTGCCGCGCCGCCCGCGCGGCGAGCAATGATCCCTACGATGCGATCGACCACGTGATGACGTACTTCTTCACCGATCCGGGTGGGATGGAAGGCTTTCTCGCACTGGCGAAAGCACTCATCGAAGCCAAGCGGAAACTGCCGCTGTTGCCGCCCGTGGAACGCGGTGTCTACGAGGTCCAGCGCAAGGCCGCTGCGCCTCGGGTCAAGGTCGGGGCCGACGTCCTGCCGTGGTGGCCGGTACGCGGCGTCTATCTCCTGCTCGAGCGCGGAGATCTCCCTGCCGACGCGCTGTTGGATGTCGACGGTGTGGCGGGCGTCTGGTCGGCGCCGGCCATGGACGTCGACGCGAGGTTGGCCAGCGCGAAGGCCGGCCAAACGCTCACCTACTGCTTCCTCGACGACGACCCGGTCGTGACGGCGGAGCGATTGCGTCCCGTCCTGACCGCACGATGGGAGCAGGCCCACGTCGAACCGCTGCTGGCCGCCCCCTTCTACCCGCTCATACCGCATGAGTGGGATCGCTATGTGCCGTAGGAGGTTTGTATGCGGATCGGCCTGATGATCGGCTCCGACAAGGAGCGCTCGCGCGCTGACCGGTTGACCGGACTTCTGGACGATGGAAAAGCCGCCGAGACTGACGGTTTCGCGTCCTTCTGGATTCCCCAGGTCCCCGGCTATCTCGATGCGATGACGGCTGTTGCGCTCCTCGGACAGGTCACCGAGCGCATCGAGATCGGCACTGCGGTGGTCCCCATCCAAACCCGCCACCCGCTCATCATGGCGCAGCAGGCTCTGACGACAGCGGTCGCTTGTACCGGTCGCTTCACACTTGGCATCGGCCCGTCACACCATTGGATCATCACCGACCAACTCGGTCTGCCTTACGACAAGCCCGCATCGTTGGTGCGCGACTACCTCGATGTGCTGGACGCGGCTTTCGCCGGCCCAGGCCCGATCGCGGTGGACAACAACAGCTTCGGAGTGCACAGCCCGGTGGACATCACCGATCGGTTCAGCGTCGACGTGCTCGTGGCCGCGCTAGGGCCCACCATGTTGCGCATCGCGGGCGAACGCGCCGGCGGGACGATTCTGTGGATGGCCGACGAGCGCGCGATCGGCGACTACGTGGTCCGGCGGATCACGGACGCGGCGACCGCGGCCGGACGCACCGGCATCCGCGTCGTGGCAGGCGTCCCCGTCGCACTGTGCTCGAACAGCGAGGTAGACATCGCCCGTGAGTATGCGAGCGAGGTGCTCGGCCACGCCGACTTCTCCCCCAACTACGTTCGTCTGCTCGAGCACGGTGATGCGCAAGACGTTGGTGACACCATGGCGGCCGGTGACGAGTCGTCGGTGCTCGCGCGGCTACGAAGCTATCGCGATGCCGGCGTCACTGATCTCGCGGTTCGCGTGGTGCCCCTAGGCGACGATGCGAAGACTCGCAGCGAATCACGCCGCCGAACTCAGGCCTTCGTCGCATCACTGGTGCCCGAATTCGCCTCCGGCGCATAGGCGCCCATGAACTCGATAGGTACGCCGCCCATCGTGCAGAAGAACAGGTCGACGCCGGGAATTCCGGTGTCGAGTGAGGTGACGTCCTCCGCGAATGCCGATGCCCGCTCACGCGTGCCCGCGTAGTCGTCGGTGAGAAACGACAGCGCCGCGAGTCCCTCCGGTGCGACGTCACGCAGATGCTCGGGGACGTCCAGCACCTCGATCAGGCCGGCGTCGCCGCTACCGAGCATCGTGACGTCGGCGCCGTCGGACGGCGGCCAGCCCAGCGTCTTCTCCAGGATCTCCCCCGGCACCCGCATCGTGAATTGCACTTCCATCCCGACGACGTCGGTCAGGAAAGCCACGAAGGTCGGGGCGGAATGGCTGCGCATCACCACGTGGTGCAGATGACCCGGCACGGCTATCCCCTACGCGCCGAGCATGACGAGGCCACCATCGACGGCCACAAGCTGCCCGGTCATGAAATGTGAAGCATCGCTGCAGAAGAAGACGAGCGTTGGACCGAGATCCTCGACCGGATCGCCGAGGACGCCGCCGAGCGGAATGGTCTTCTTGATCTCCTCGTCGATGAACTCCGCCGCCGCGGGCCCCAGGAAGTCGCGTAGCCGGTCGGCCCCCGGTGTCTGCACCGCAGGCGCCAACGCGATCGCCGATACCTTCTCGGCGGCCCACGCCTTGGCGATCGACCGGGTCCAGGCGGATACCGCCCCCTTGGTCGCGGCGTAGACGGCTGCGATCGGGCTGCCCATCACGGCCTCCCCGGAACCGAAATTGATGATGCGGCCCCCACCGCTCTTACGCATCACTGCATATGCCGCCTGGTTGGTGAAGATGGTGGCTTTGATGTTGGTATCCATCAGGAAGTCGATCTGATCGCCGGTGATCTGGCCGGGAATGCCCGGTTGCCACATGCCTGCGGCGTGCAGCAGCACATCGAGGCCGTCCATCTGCTCCGCGGCGGCGGCCACCATGACGTCGACGGCGGCGGCGTCGCGCACATCGCATTGCAGCCACGACACCCCGTCGACCTCGGGTGGTGGCGTCGAGTGATAGGTCGCGACCACCGTCGCGCCCGCCGCGCTGAGCACCTTGACGGCCGCGGCGCCGATACCCGTCGCCCCGCCGGTCACCAATATTCGTCTGCCTGCCAGGAAAGCGGTCACCCATAGATAGTTAGACAACCGTCAACTATATGCAAGCCCCAATTTAGCTGTTACAGTCCGGCTGTGCCGAAGGCTGCGGTGACAAACGGTGCTGACAGTAGTCAGCGCCGCGCCTCGTTTCAGCGTGCGCGGTCGCATGAGACCAAGCGCGCTCTGGTGCAGGCAGCCATGGCGCTGTGGCGCACCAACGGTTACGCCGGAACCACCGTCGCCGACATCTGCCGGGCCGCGGGCGTCTCCCGCGCACTGTTCTACTTCTATTTCCCCGCCAAAGAGGATGTGTTGTTCGAAGTCGGTCTCCTGTCGACCCGAGCGGCTCAGAAGACGGTCCGCGCGATGCTCGAAACCGACTACGACGTCGAGCACGTGATCGCCGAGGCGCTACGCAGCCTCGAGCGGTCGATGGCCCGCAACCCGCGCGAGTTGATCGTCGAGACGATCCTCGAGGGATACCGGCACGAGCACCGGATACTGGCAGGCGCCGAAACGAACGAATCCGACGCCGACATGTTCGGCGATCTGTTCGCGCGGGCGCAGGCCGACGGGAAGCTGGCAGCGCATGTCGATGTGGCCCACCTGTCGCATCTCGCCGGGATGCATGTCAGTGAGGGTGTGCGCCACTGGGCGTCGGGCAGTTTCGGTGGTCGCTCGTTCTCCGAGGTCGTCACCAACGACATCGCGGCGTTGATCGCCGGATACAACATGCGAGGACGCCGATGAAGGTATCGATGGTGACCGCACCGGGTCAGACGGCGGTCGTTGACGTGCCGAAGCCGACGGTCGGCCCCGACGACGTACTGGTCAAGATCCGCGCATGCGGGATCTGCGGCTCCGACGCCCTCTACATCTCCATGGGCGGGCTGCCACCCCACCAGGGACGACAGCCGCTCGGCCATGAACCGGCCGGTGAAGTCATCGAAATCGGCAGTGCAGTAACCGGTTTCGCTGTTGGAGACCACGTCGTGGTAAACCCCATGGTCGCGCCGAGTGGGATCATCGGCAACGGCGGTGCCACCGGTGCGCTGGCCGAATACCTGCTCATCGAGGACGCCGTCCGCGGCACGTCGCTGGAGGTGGTGCCCGACCACATCCCCTTCGAAGTGGCCGCGCTCAACGAACCGATGGCCGTGGCACGTCACGGCGTCAACCAGTGCCGGCCACAGCCGACCGACAGCGTTCTGGTCTTCGGCGCAGGACCGATCGGACTCGGCGCGACCATCGGCTTCAAGTCCGCAGGCGTGCGCCATGTCGTGGTCGCCGACCTGATTCCGGCTCGGCTGGAGAAGGCGATGAAGGTCGGCGCCGACGCGGTGATCAACTCCGCCGACGAGGATGTCGTTGCACGCCTTCGCGAACTTCACGGCCCCGGCGAGTCGATATTCCCCGGCAAGGCCGGTACCGACATCTACTTCGATGCCGCGGGCGTGCCCGCGGT
Source organism: Mycolicibacterium rhodesiae NBB3 (assembly GCF_000230895.2). Next base: position 3,966,751 of record NC_016604.1, on the reverse strand, counting down.
GATCACCACGGCACTGACCGCCGCCAAGTCCGGTGCCCGCCTGGGCATCGTCGCGGTCCACAAGGAACCGGTACCGGTGGACTTCCTCAACATCATGAGCAACGAGATCACCGTCGTCGGTTCGATGGGCTATCCAGACGAGATCTTCGAAGTGACAAAGGATCTGATCGAGAACTGGCAGAAGTACGCCGAGATCGTCAGCCACACAATTCCATTCGATGATGTCGAAGACGCGTTGAGAACCGCGTCCACCCCTGGCGCCGCCGACAAAGTCGTTGTTGTTTTTGACTGAGGACGTCACGTTCAAACTGAGAGGAGCGCGGAAATGGCATGGGATTTCGAAACCGACCCCGAATACCAGAAGGTGCTGGACTGGGCCGACGAATTCGTCCGCGAGGAGGTCGAACCGCTCGACCTGGCGTTCCCACATCTGCAGTTCACCCCGCTGGAGGGTAAGCGGCGCGACGCGATCGACCCGCTGAAGGAGGAGGTGCGCCGCCGCGGACTGTGGGCCACCCACCTCGGCCCCGAGCTCGGCGGGCAGGGCTACGGGCAGCTCAAACTGGCACTACTCAACGAAATACTGGGCCGCTCACAATGGGCGCCGATCGTGTTCGGCTGTCAGGCCCCTGACACCGGCAACGCCGAGATCATCGCCCACTACGGCACCGACGAACAGAAGCAGAAGTACCTGATGCCGCTGCTGGGCGGCGAACTCTTCTCCTGTTATTCGATGACCGAACCGCACGCAGGCGCCGACCCCACCCTGTTCACGACATCGGCCGTGCGTGACGGCGACGACTGGGTCATCAACGGCCACAAGTTCTTCTCGTCCAACGCCAGCACAGCGTCCTTCCTGATCGTGATGGTCGTGACAAACCCCGATGTCAGCGCCTATCAGGGCATGTCGATGTTCCTCGTTCCGACCGACACCCCGGGTGTCAACATCATCCGCAACGTCGGACTGTACGGCGAGCCCGAGGGGCAGGGATCACACGCGCTGATTCACTACGACAACGTCCGCGTGCCCGCTGAGGCGCTGCTGGGTGGCGAAGGTCAGGCATTCGTCATCGCACAGACCCGCCTCGGCGGCGGACGCATCCACCATGCGATGCGCACGATCGGTATGTCGCAACGGGCGTTGGACATGATGTGTGAGCGTGCGCTGAGTCGCGAAACACAGGGCAGCCGCCTCTCGGACAAGCAGTTCGTGCAGGGCTACATCGCCGACTCGTATGCGCAGCTGCTGCAGTTCCGGCTGATGGTGCTCTACACCGCATGGGAGATCGACAAGTACAACGACTACAAGAAGGTCCGCAAGGACATCGCCGCGGTCAAGGTCGCCATGCCCACCGTGCTGCACGACATCGCTTGGCGGGCAATGCAAGTCCACGGCGCCCTCGGCGTCACCAACGAGATGCCGTTCCTCGGGATGGTCACCGGCGCCGCGGTGATGGGGCTTGCCGACGGACCCACCGAGGTGCACAAGACGACGGTCGCCAAGCAGGTGCTGCGCGACTACCGCCCCACCGACGACACGTGGCCCACCGAATGGGAACCGCGTAAGCGCGAGGCCGCGCGGGCGAAATATGCGGACTACCTGGAAAATGAGGTGGGCAACCTGTGACCGAACAACAGATCGATACCGCGCGCCTCGCCGAATGGATGGACGGCGCCGCGCTGCCCGGCAAGGGTGAGCCGCTCGAAGCGAGCTTTTTGTCCGGCGGCACGCAGAACGTCATCTACCGAATCACGCGCGGCGAGAACGTGTGCGTCCTTCGCATGCCACCCGCGGGCGCCCCGCCCGACCGCGACAAGGGCATCCTGCGGGAGTGGCGGATCATCGAGGCGCTCGACGGCACCGATGTGCCGCATACCGCGGCCGTCGGCGTCTGCCCCGACGCCTCGGTCCTCGGCAGGCCGTTCTATCTGATGGGGTTCGTCGACGGCTGGTCGCCGATGGACCAGCACGGGAAGTGGCCGGAGCCGTTCAACAGCGATATCGAAGCGCGTGCGGGCCTGTCATATCAACTCGCAGAAGGAATCGCGCTGTTGTCGAAGGTCGACTGGAAGGCCAAGGGCCTGGACGACCTCGGCCGCCCCGACGGCTTCCACGAACGCCAAGTCGACCGTTGGACCGCCTTCTTCGAACGGATCAAGGGCCGCGAGATCGACGGCATCGACGTCGCAACCCAATGGCTGCGCAATCATCGCCCGCTCGACTTCATTCCGGGCCTCATGCACGGGGACTACCAGTTCGCCAACGTGATGTACCGCCATGGCGCCCCGGCGCAGATGGCTGCGATCGTCGACTGGGAGATGGGCACCGTCGGTGATCCGAAACTGGATCTCGGTTGGATGGTGCAGAGCTGGCCGGAGGATACCGACACGTCGTCGGCCATGAGCTATGTCGATATGCGCGGAATGCCCTCCCGCACAGCGGTAGTCGACCACTACGCGCAGGTGTCCGGCAGGCAGGTCGACGATCTCGACTACTACCTCGTGCTGGCGAAGTGGAAGCTCGCGATCGTGCTGGAACAGGGGTTCCAGCGCGCAGGCGACAACGAGAAGCTGTTGGCCTACGGGCCTGTCATCACCTCGCTGATGCAGTCGGCGGCCGACCTCGCCGAGAGCAGCGACTACCGGTGAGGGCCGCGGTCTGCCCGGCGTACGGACCGCCGGACGTGGTCCGCATTGAAGAGCAGCCGCCGCCAGCGGTCGAAGCGGGGCAGGTCCGGGTCAAAGTGGGCGCCGCCGCGGTGAACTTTCCCGACGTCCTACTGATCGCCAATAAATACCAGATCAGCGTTCCGGCACCCTTCGTCCCCGGCAGTGAGTTCGCAGGCGTCATCGTCGAAACCGGATCGCAAGCAGAGGGTTTCACGGTCGGTGACCGGGTCACCGGCACCGGCATGTACGGTGCGTTCGCCGAGCAGGTCTGCGTTGCGCCGGCCGGGCTCGCCCGGACACCCGACGGCATCGACGACCACACCGCCGTGGCATTCGGTGTTGCCTACCGCACGGCGTATCACACGCTGCGCTCGGTCGCGCGGGTGCAACCGGGCGATCAGGTGATCGTGCTCGGCGCTGGGGGCGGCGTCGGGTTGGCGGCGGTACAGCTCGCGGTGCAACTCGGCGCGAAAGTCACCGCGGTCGCGTCGTCGGATGAAAAGCTGGACGTGGCATCGTCATACGGTGCGACACACCTGATCAATCACCGGTCTACGGGCTTGCGCGATGCACTGCGCGAAGCTCTGCCCGGCGGCGCCGACGCCGTCGTCGATCCGGTCGGCGGCGAGCTGTCCGAGCCCGCGTTGCGCTCGCTGGGACGAGGCGGACGGTTCGTCACCGTGGGTTTCGCGTCGGGCGATATCCCACGTATTCCGCTGAACCTCGTGCTGGTGAAGGGAATCACGCTGCGGGGCTTCCAATTCCAGGATGTGCCGCCGGAAGAATTCGCCCGCAACGAGGACGAGTTACGCGAGCATTTGATGAGTGGACGGGTGCGACCGCACGTCGGAGCGGTCTATCCGCTCGACGAGACGGTTCAGGCGCTCGAGCACGTCGCCGACGGGCGGGCCATCGGCAAGATCCTCATCGACCTCGCGTAGCCGGTGAGGGCTAGCTGGCGGGGATCAGGTCGGCGGCGACGGAGGCCATCATTCCGCAGCGGAACGTCTCGCTGACGTCGACGGAATCCGCTCCGGGATCGTTGGCGGCGGCCAGTGCGCGGGACTTGAAAGCCCTTGCCGCAGCGCTCAAGTGGTGAGCTGCTGCATCAACGCTGTCGTCGAGCTCGGCCGGCAGGCGCTCGCCCCATAGGGTCACCTCGGTGGCGCCCTGGTCCAACGCATTGCGAACATGCTGCAGGACGCGGGGATCGCGATCGAAGAGGTCGGCGGCGACGGCGACGGTTTGCGGGTGCGGCCGGTCCTCCCACTCGTCGAGCACCGACTGCAGATCGAGCGTCTGCGCACCGAGGATGTGCAGCGGCCGCAGATCGTCCTGGCTGGCGATCAGTACGGTGACGTCCCAGCCGGCCATCACACGGTCGTAGATCCAGCCACCCGCGCAGCGCACCGCGTCCACGACGGTCGGCGCGACGACGTCGAGCCGGTACCTCACGTCGAGCTCTTCGGCGACAGGTCGCGCGCCAGCGACTCCGCGTACCGCTTGAACACGTCGGCCAGCGGGATTGAGGGATCGAGTAGCCATAGTGTCTCCATTCCGTTGATGAAGGCGAGTATCTCGATGGCCTTGGTGGCCACGTCGAAGTCTGTGCGGTACCGACCGTCGCGCTGCCCCCGCTCGATGAGGCGGGTGATGATGCCCTCCGCGGCGCGATAGCGGTCGTGCAGGCGGTCGTGCAGGGGGGCGTCGGGGGCGATGTTCTCGACCAGCAGCACCGTGAACGTCCCGATCAGTTCGGGTGACCGTGCGAACCGTTCGGGCACGCGAGAGAGTTCGGCGATGAGGTCACCGGACAGATAGTCGGCGTGGATCTCGTCGTCGGCGTCGCGGGCGTCGAGCACGGCGTTGAGCAGCTGGTCCTTGGATTCGAAGTGGTGCAGCAGCCCCGCCGGAGTCACCCCGGCTTCTTTGGCGATCTGCGCCAGCGAGGTGTTGCGCCAGCCGTTTCGTGCCAGCAGCCGCTCGGCGACGGCCAGTATGCGCTGCCTGCGGTCCTCGCCCTTGGCGAGGAGGGTGTCATACGGCCTGCGATGTGGGCCCCCGGCCGTAGGCCCGGGGACGCTCGCGCGAAGAGCCGAAGACTCGAGGGCTGACACGTGGCTCCTTCGTTGAACCAACCTAGTGAACACACAGTAGGTAGGTTCGGCCGCGCAGACAAGCATTTCTGCGATTTCGGTGCGCATACAGTCGCTGAGCGGCGGCATCCGCACCCAAATCGCTACAAACCGAGCGACTTCGCGATCATCACCTTCATCACTTCGCTGGTCCCGGCGTAGATCCGGGCCACGCGCGCATCCGTGTACAGGCGGGCGATCGGATACTCCATCATGTAGCCGTATCCACCGAATAACTGCAGGCAGCGGTCGATGACCCGCTGCTGCATCTCGGTGCAGAACAGCTTCACCCGGGCCGCGTCGGCAGGGGCGAGTTCACCTGCGACATGCAACATGATCGCCCGGTCGAGCATGGCCTGAGCCGCCTCGACCTCCGTCGAGCACGCCGCGAGCTCGAACTTCGTGTTCTGGAACGACGCGACCGGGGTACCGAACGCCTTGCGGCTTTTGGTGTAGTCGATCGCTGCGGCGATGGCCGACCTGGCCTGCGATACCGATCCGACCGCAACGGTGAGCCGCTCCTGGGGCAGATTGTGGCCCAGATAGCCGAAGGCCTCACCCTCTTCGCCGAGCATGTTCGCCGCGGGGACGCGCACGTCGACGAAGGACAGCTCCGCGGTGTCCTGCACCTTGCAGCCCATCTTCTCCAGCTCGCGGCCTCGGGTGAACCCGGGCATGCCGTCCTCCACGACGAACAGCGTCAGCCCCTTGCGCCGGTTGTCCGGGTCGGTCGCCGTACGCGCCACCACGATCACCAGGTCAGCCTGCATACCTCCGGTGATGAAAGTCTTGGCGCCGTTGATGATCCAGTCGTCACCGTCACGCACCGCGGTGGTACGCATGCCCGCGAGGTCGGATCCGGTCCCCGGTTCGGTCATCGCGACCGCGGTCAGCAGCTCACCTGCCGCCAAACCGGGGAACCACCGCTTGCGCTGCTCTTCGTTCGCATAGTGCAGGAAGTACGGCAGGATCACCTCCAGCTGCGTGCGCACCGTCGACAGGGTGACCAGCGCGCGGGCCGCCTCTTCCTGCATGACGACGAAATACCGGTAGTCCGGCTGACCGCCGCCGCCGTACTCCTCGGGGATGGCCGTACCCAACAGACCGAGGGATCCCATCTGCTTGAACACCTCGCGAGGCATGCGTCCGCCCTTTTCCCACTCGGGATAGTGCGGAACCACCTCCTTCTCGACGAAATCCCTTGCGAGCTCGCGAAAGGCTTCGTGGTCTTCGGTGAACAGATCCCTGCGCATGTGGCGTCCTTCCTAGGCGATGAGTTCCACCAAGGTGGCGTTGGCCGTACCGCCTCCTTCGCACATCGTCTGCAGTCCATATCGAATTCCGTTGTCACGCATGTGGTTCAGCATTCGGGTCATCAGGACCGCCCCCGATGCGCCAAGCGGGTGGCCGAGCGCGATCGCCCCGCCGAGCGGGTTGAGCTTCGCCTCGTCGGCGCCCGTTTCTGCCAGCCACGCCAGCGGCACCGGGGCGAACGCCTCGTTGACCTCGAACACGCCGACCTCGTCGATGGTGACACCGGCCTTGTGCAGCACCTTCTCCGTGGCGGGGATCGGACCGGTCAGCATCAGCACCGGGTCGGCCCCGGTGACCGCACCGGCACGGTAACTCGCGAGCGGTCGCAATCCCATGGCCATCGCGTTCTCCGCGGTCATCACCAACAGTGCGGCGGCACCGTCGGAGATCTGCGACGAGTTACCGGCATGGATGACGCCGTCCTCCTTGAATGCCGGCTTGAGACCGGCGAGCTTCTCGACGGTGCTCCCCCGCCGTATGCCTTCGTCGGCGACGATGGGATCGCCATCGGTGAACACGGGCATGATCTGGGTTTCGAACGCACCCTCGTCCTGCGCGGCCGCGGCCAGTTCATGCGAGCGCACGGAATACTCGTCGAGCCGCGTTCGCGAGAAGCCCCATTTCTGCGAGATCATTTCCGCGGAGATGCCCTGATTGAATGAGAAATCGGCATACCGCTCAAGGACTTTCGGACCGTATGGCATCCCGGTCGCCCGCGCCGAGCCCAGCGGAACCCGGCTCATCACCTCGACACCGCCCGCGACGACCACGTCCTGCTGGCCTGACATCACCGCCTGCACCGCGAAGTCGAGCGCCTGTTGACTCGACCCGCACGCACGATTGACCGTGGTGCCGGGGATGTGCTCGGGCCAGCCCGCGGCGAGCACGGAGTAGCGGCCGATGTTGCTCGACTGGTCGCCCACCTGTGAGACGCAACCCCACACCACGTCGTCGACGATTTCGGGGTCGACGCCCGCCCGCTCCACCAGTGCGTTGAGGACGATCGCGGACAGGTCCGCGGCGTGCATGTCCGAGAGCCCGCCGTTACGCTTCCCGACGGGGGTGCGCACCGCCTCGACGATCACCGTTTCGCGCATCTTCACTTCTCCGATCTGGGGACTGCCCACTGGCCGGTGAACTCCGGGTCGCGCTTCTGCGCGAACGCGGCGTACGCCTCCGTCGAGTCTGCGGTGGCGAAGTTTCCGGGTTGCGCCCGGGCCTCATTGGCCAGCGCCTCACGCAACGTGGCGTTCGCTCCGTCGTTGAGCAGCGCCTTGCTCTGCGCCAACGCGACGGGCGGACCCGCGGCGAGGCGAGCTGCCAGTTCCTCGACGAACGCGTCGATCTCGCCGGCCTCCTTGATCCAAGTGACCAGCCCGAGCGACCGCGCCTCTTCGGCGTCGATCATGTCGGCGAGCAGCACCAACCGCTTGGCCTGCTGCAGACCGACCAGCTTGGGAAGCAGCCACGATCCGCCGAGATCGACCGACAGACCCCGCTTGGAGAAGATCTGGCAGAACCGGGATTGCGGTGTGGCGACGACGAGGTCGCAGCCGAGCGCGAGGTTCCAGCCCGCGCCGACGGCGACACCGTTCACCTTCGCGATCGTCGGAACGGTCAGTTCGTGCAGTGCGAGCGCGACCTCGGTGAGTCTGCGTAGCTTGTGCCGGGGGTGGATGTCCTCGCCTGTGCCGATGTCGGCGCCGGAGCAGAACGCCCCGCCGGCACCCGTGATCACCAAAGCGCGCAACTCGGTGTCGCGGGCGGCGTCACGCAACGCGTCGGCCAGTTCCTGCCACAACCGGGGGTTGAGCGCGTTCTTGCGCTCGGGCCGGTTCAGCGTGAGCGTCCGTACTCCACCGCGGTCGGACGTCAACAGCACCTGCTCTTCGCTCACGAGTACGCCGGCCCGATCACACCGTCGGCACGAAGCCGGCTCAGTTCGTCTGCAGTCAGGCCCAATTCGCCGAGCACGGCATCGGTGTGCTCACCCAGCCCCGGCACGGCGCCCATCGGCTGTTCAAAGCCACTGATCACCGGCGGCGGCCGCAATGCCTGGATGTCGCCGGCCGACGTGCTGACCGTGCGCCAGCGGTCGCGCGCGGTCAACTGCGGATGCACGACGACCTCGCTGGGCACGTTGTAGCGCGAGTTACCGATGCCGGCCGCGTCGGCGACCTTCTGGATCTCGGCGAGATCATGCTGTGCACACCAGGTTCCGATGGCCTCGTCGAGGATGGCCCGATGCTCGCAGCGCCCCGGATTGGTGGCGAAGCGCGGATCGTCGGCCAGGTCGGGGCGATCGATGATCTCGCGGGCAACGCGCTGCCATTCGCGGTCGTTCGTCGTGCCGAGCACCACCGTCTGGCCGTCGCGGGTCCCGAACGCGCCGTAGGGGGCGACCGCGGGAGATCCGACGCCAAGGGGCTGCTGGTCGATGCCCGAGTGCTGGGTGTAGGTGAGCGCGTAGCCCATGACGTCGGTCATGACATCGAACAAGCTGAGTTCGACCGACGGAGCAGCGGTCTCCTCGGGCCGCTTCGCGCGCGCGAACAGCAGCGCCAGAATCGAGATGGCCGCGTACAGCCCGGTCGTGAAGTCCGCCATGGCCGGCCCGGGTTTGGCGGGCATCCCCGGATATCCGGTAATGGCGCACGAGCCCGACTCCGCTTGCACCAGAAGGTCGTACGCGCGTTTGTGGGAGATCGGGCCGCCCGGTCCGTAGCCGTCGATCTCGACGGGAATGACGTTAGGGTGGCGCAGCGCCAGATCGGCGGCGGAAATACCCATCCGCGCGGTGGATCCCGGCGCAAGGTTGGACACGAACGCGTCGGCGCGGTCGAGCAGCCGGTGCAGCAGATCCAGACCCTCCGGCGACTTTGTGTTGAGGGTGACCGACTCCTTGCCACGGTTGCACCACACGAAGTGCGCGGCGAGACCGCCCGGCCCGTTGACGACGTCGTCGTAGGCACGCGCGAAGTCGCCGCCGTTGGGGTTCTCTACCTTGATCACGCGCGCACCGAAATCGGCGAGCACGCGCGTACACATCGGTGCGGCGACAGCCTGTTCCATCGCGACCACAGTCACCCCGGCCAGCGGAGCGTCTTGATTGGCCGTCACATCACCATGCCGCCGTCGACTGGCAGCACCTGCCCGGTGATGTAGGACGCCGCGTCGGACGCCATGAAGACGAACGCACCCGCGACCTCCTCAGGTCCGGCCCACCGCTTCAACGGGATGCGGTTCATCATGTTGGCGGCGAACTTCTCGTTCGTGCGTATGGTCTCCGTCATGGGCGTCGCGGCAAGCGGCGCAAGGGCATTCACCATGATGTTCTTCGAGGCCAGCTCGCGGGCGAGCGACTTGGTGAAACCGATCAGGCCGGCTTTGGCCGCCGAGTAGTTGACCTGTCCCAGCGTTCCGGTGAGGCCCGCGGCCGAGGTCACGTTGATGACGCGGCCCGTACCGTCGGTCGGCATGTGCGGCAGCGCGGCCTGCGTGCAGTGAAACGTCCCCATGACGTGGATGTCGAACGTCAACCGGAAGGTCTCGTCGGTCAGCTTGGGGAACATCGCGGGCGATGTGACACCGGCGTTGTTGACCAGAATGTGCAGCGCTCCCCCACCCAGGCCGGCGGCCTGGCCGGCGGCCGCGTCGGCGGCAGCGCGATCACTTACGTCAAGAGCGCACGAGTCGGCCTTGCCGCCGTTGGCCCGAATGCGTTCTGCCACTTCTGAAGCCGCGTCCGCATTGATGTCGGTGACGAGCACCGCAGCACCTGCGTCGGCGAGAGCCGCTGCGACCGCGGCGCCGATGCCCCCGCCTGCGCCCGCACCGGTGACCAGCGCCGAGCGGCCGGTGAGATCGAAGTAGCCCATCAGTAGCTCCTCGGCATTCCGAGTACGTGTTCGCCCAGGAAGTTGAGGATCATCTCCTGGCTGACCGGCGCGATCTTCATCAGCCGTGACTCACGGAAGTAGCGCGACACGTGGTACTCCTCGGAGTAGCCCATGCCGCCGTGCAGCTGCAGGGCGCGGTCCGCCGCGCCGAACCCGGCGTCCGCACACAGGTATTTGGCGGTGTTCGCCTCGCGCCCGCACGGCTTTCCGTTGTCGTACAACCAGGTTGCCTTGCGCAACACGAGTTCGGCGGCGTCCAGACGCGCAAGGGAATCCGCCAACGGAAACTGCAGACCCTGGTTCATCCCGATCGGCCTGTTGAACACCACCCGCTCGTTGCCGTACTTCACTGCCTTCTCCAATGCGACGCGACCGATGCCCAGCGCCTCGGCCGCGATCAGCATCCGCTCGGGGTTCAGTCCGTCGAGGATGTACTTGAACCCCTTGCCCTCCTCACCGACCCGGTCGGAGACCGGAACGATGAGGTCGTCGATGAACACCTCGTTGGAGCTGACGGCGTTGCGGCCCATCTTCTTGATCGGACGGATGTCGACGTGGTCGCGGTCCAGATCGGTGAGGAACAGCGTCATGCCGTCGGTCTTCTTGGTGACCTCGTCGAACGGTGTGGTCCGGGTGAGCAGCAGGATCTTCTCGGATTCCTGCGCTTTCGAGATCCACACCTTGCGGCCGTTGATGCGGTACTTGTCACCCTCGCGTTTGGCGAACGTCGTGATGCGCGAGGTGTCCAGTCCCGCACCGGGTTCGGTGACACCGAAACACACGTGCAGATCGCCGTTGACGATGCGCGGCAGGGTTGCGGCCTTGAGTTCGTCGGAGCCGTGTTTGACGACGGGCTGCATCCCGAAGATCGTCAGGTGAATCGCGCTGGCGCCGTTCATCGCAGCGCCGGACCGCGCGACCTCCTCGAGAAGCAGCGTCGCCTCGGTGATTCCCAGACCGTGCCCGCCGTACTCCTCGGGGATGGTCATGCCGAGCCAGCCGCCGGAGGAGATCGCGTCGTAGAACTCCTGCGGGAATTCGTGCGCCAGGTCCTTTTTCATCCAGTACTCGTCGTCGAACCTGCTGCACAGCTCCGCGACGGACTTGCGGATGATCTGCTGATCCTCGGTCAGCTCGAAGCTCATACCCCCGGACACGTGTTCTCCTCTGCTCTACACAGCGATTCGGCGTGCTCGGTCACGCTGAGCGTCACCAGGCACGCCGAGATCGCTGCGGACCTCAGTCCTTGTTGCCGGTCAATTCCTTGGCGTTGGCGGCGAAGTCGGCGAAGTTGGCACCGGTCTTTTCCTTCTTCGACAGCGCCTGGATGGTGACGTCGTGGCCTTCGGCGGCCTTGCGGAGCGCGCCGACGGTCGCCTGTTCCCTGGTGATGTGGGTGAAGGGGTCCCAGTGGTACCAGCGCATCGCGTTCTCGTAGGTCATCTTGTTGATCTCGACGTCGGGCACATTGTGCTTTTTGAGGACCTCGTCGAGTTGCTCGGGCGCACCGGGCCACATCGAGTCCGAGTGCGGGTAGTCGGCTTCCCAGCAGATGTTGTCGATACCCACCTCGTTGCGAAGGGCCACCCCGACGTGATCGGAGATGAAACACGTCAGGAAGTGGTCGCGGAAGACCTCTGAGGGTTTCTGCTTGCCGAAGTCCTGCCCGGTCCACGTCGAGTGCATCTCATAGGTGCGGTCGGCACGCTCGAGGAAGTAGGGAATCCAGCCCGTGCCGCCCTCGGACAGCGCGATCTTGAGATCGGGATACTCCTTGATCGGCCTGGACCACAACAGATCCGCGGCCGCCTGCACGATGTTCATCGGCTGCAGCGTGATCATCACATCCATCGGGGCGTCGGGGGCGGTGATCGCCAGCCGGCCCGAGGAACCGATATGCACGTTGAGCACGGTGTCGGTGTCCACCAGCGCGTCCCACATCGGCTTCCAATAGTCGAAGTCATGGAAGCTCGGATAGCCCATCGCGGCCGGGTTCTCGCTGAACGTCAACGAGTGCACCCCGCGCTTGGCGTTGCGCCGGATCTCCTTGGCACAGGCCTCGGCATCCCAGATCACCGGCAGCGTCATCGGGATGAACCGCGCCGGATACGCCCCGCACCACTCCTCGACATGCCAGTCGTTGTAGGCCTGCACCAGCGCCAACGAGAACTCCTGGTCCTCGGTGGCGAACAACCGTCCGGCGAATCCCGGGAAGGACGGAAAGCACATCGACCCGAGGATGCCGCCGGCGTTCATGTCCTTGACGCGCTCATCGACCTTGTAGCAGCCCGGCCGGATCTCATCGAGACCCTGCGGCTCGAGCCCGTACTCCTCTTTCGGCCGGCCGGCGACCGCGTTGAGTGCGACGTTGGGGATCACGATGTCGCGGAACTGCCAGGTGTCGCTGCCGTCGGGGTTGTGCACCAACCGCGGCGCCTCATCCAGGTACTTCTTCTGCAGATGATTCTTGAACATGTCCGGCGGCTCGACGATGTGGTCGTCCACGCTGATCAGGATCATGTCTTCCTTGTTCATGCCTGTTCCCTCTCGTCGAAGTCATGTGCAAGACGGCACTGACACCAACACTAGTTGGCCAGTGGTGTTCTCTATCTGAGGAAACTAGCTTCTCTTGCGGCGAGAATCAATGTCCGAAAGCGTCCGCATGGCCTTCTTGCAGCACCGTTGGAACTTAAGTGGCAGGCCGCTGACCGGCACATCTGACGAGTGGGATTGACCATCTGCGATAAAGGTGGAAATCTATTGGCGAAATATGAGAACCTGATTCTCGTGAACGAGAGGAACCAGCCGGTGCGCCTGCCCCCGCTTCCCGCGGACCAGTGGGATGACGCCGTCGACGGCGCACTCGCCGTCATGCTCCCCAAGGAGCGGCGCAACCCGGAAAAGGCGAGCAACATCCTCTCGACCTTCGTCCGTCATCCCGCGCTGACCAAAGAGTTTCTCAAGTTCAACGTCCACCTGCTGTTCCGCTCCACGGTGCCGCCTCGGCTGCGTGAGCTCGCGATCCTGCGGGTCGCGCACCGCACCGGCTCCGACTACGAGTGGGGGCAGCACGTCAGGATGGGCCGCGACGCGGGACTCACCGACGACGACATCGCGGCCGTCCAGCGTGGCGAAGCAGCGCAGGACTTCGACCGCGCGGTCGTAGCCGGGGTCGACGAGTTGATGGACCGCTACGAACTGTCGGACGAGACGTGGGCCGCGTTGAGCGAACAGTTCGACGAGCGCCAGCGGATGGACTTCGTGTTTCTCGTCGGCTGCTACATCACCGTGGCAATGGCTTTGAAAACTTTCGGCGTACAACCCGATCAGGAGAGGTAGACAAACCGTGGCATTTTTCAAGAAGCCCGACGTCGGTAGCTGGACCGAGAACTGGCCTGAACTCGGCACCGCACCGGTCAACTACGAGGACTCGATCGACCCCGAGCAGTGGAAGTTGGAGCAGCAGGCCATCTTCCGCAAGACCTGGCTGCAAATGGGCCGTATAGAGCTGATTCCCAAGAAGGGTAGTTACATCACCCGTGAGCTGCCCTCGGTCGGCCCGGGCACGTCGCTCGTCATCGTCAACGACGGCGATCAGATCCGCGCCTTCTACAACATGTGCCGCCATCGCGGTAACAAGTTGGTATGGAACGACTACCCCGGCGAAGAAGTCTCCGGTAGCTGCCGCCAGTTCGTCTGCAAGTACCACGCCTGGCGCTACAGCCTCAAGGGCGACCTGACCTTCATTCAGCAGGAGCAAGAGTTCTTCGACATCGACAAGGCCGACTACCCGCTCAAGCCGGTGCGCTGCGAGGTGTGGGAAGGCTTCATCTTCGTCAACTTCGACGACGACGCGGTGTCGCTCGAGGAGTATCTGGGCGAATTCGGCCAGGGCCTCAAGGGCTATCCCTTCCACGAGATGACCGAGCACTACAGCTACCGCGCCGAGGTCAAGTCCAACTGGAAGCTGTTCATCGACGCATTCGTCGAGTTCTACCACGCCCCGATCCTGCACATGAAGCAGGCGGAGAAGGAGGAGGCCGAGAAGCTGGCGAAGTTCGGCTTCGAGGCGCTGCATTACGACATCAAGGGCGATCACTCGATGATCTCGTCCTGGGGCGGCATGAGCCCGCCGAAGGACCTGAACATGGTCAAGCCCATCGAGCGCATTCTGCACAGTGGTCTGTTCGGGCCATGGGATCGCCCGAATATCAAGGGCATCCTGCCCGACGAGCTGCCACCGGCAATCAATCCCGGCCGGCACAAGACATGGGGCCAGGACTCTTTCGAATTCTTCCCGAACTTCACGCTGTTGTTCTGGGTTCCTGGCTGGTATCTCACCTACAACTACTGGCCGACTGGCGTGGACACCCACATCTTCGAGGCCGACCTGTATTTCGTGCCGCCGAAGAACCTGCGCGAACGCCTCTCTCAGGAGCTGGCCGCGGTGACGTTCAAGGAGTACGCGTTCCAGGACGCCAACACGTTGGAGGCCACGCAGACGCAGATCGGCACCCGCGCGGTACTCGACTTCCCGCTCTGCGACCAGGAAATTCTGTTGCGGCACCTGCACCACACCGCGCACAAGTACGTCGACCGGTATAAGGAGTCGCTGGCGAACGGAAATGGTTCGGCCAATGGCGCAGCCCAGTCCAAGACCGAAAAGGAGGGGGCAAATGCCTAAGCTGCCAGAAGAATTCGCTGACCTCGAGCGGTTCAGCGACTGGTGTCTGCCGACTGAGGAAGAGCGCTACCAGAAGCGGCTGAACTCCACGATGGCCGAGATGCAGGAGCTCTACGATGCGGGCATGGCGCGCCTCGAGGACATCATGGTCTACGTCGATGCTCGCTTCCCGCTCAAGGGGATGCCCGACGACGCGAAGGCGCTGGTGCATCTGGGACAGTCGATCGTCATGGTGAGTTTCCCGGTCGAGGTGTGGAAGCAGCCGCGAGTGCTCGACAGTGGCGCCGCATACATCAACCTGATCAAGGAGCCGGTGGTCTAAAGGTGACACCGCCGGATGCTCTTCGCGCAAGCGGCTCATCACTGACCCTCAAGGCAGCGGGTCTCCTCGACGTCGACGCCGGCGAGATCGTCCGGCCGGGAGTCGTTCGCGTCGAGGACAATCGGATCGTGGGCGTCGGCGGTGAAGCCGATGCCGGTCGTGTCGGCTCGGCCGACGCAGGTGAGGTGATCGATCTCGGCGACGCCATTCTGCTGCCGGGCCTGATGGACATGGAGGTCAACCTGTTCATGGGCGGGCGCGGCGAGACGCCCGGGCTGTCCCAAGTCCAGGATGACCCACCCACCAGAACGATTCGGTCGATCGGCAACGCGCGTCGCACCCTGCGCGCCGGCTTCACGACGGTGCGCAACCTGGGTCTGTTCGTCAAGACCGGTGGATATCTTCTGGACGTCGCACTGTCGCGGGCCATCGACGCGGGCCTGGTCGACGGCCCACGGGTCGTGCCCGCCGGCCACGCGATCACGCCGACGGGCGGTCACCTCGACCCGACGATGTTCGCCGCGTTCATGCCGGGGGCGCTGGACCTGACGATCGAAGAGGGCATCGCCAACGGTGTGGACGAGATCCGTAAAGCCGTGCGCTACCAGATCAAGCACGGCGCCCAGTTGATCAAGGTTTGCGTGTCCGGCGGGGTCATGTCGATGACGGGCGAGGCTGGTGCGCAGCACTATTCGGACGAGGAATTGCGGGCCATCGTCGACGAGGCACACCGGCGCGGCCTGAAGGTGGCCGCCCACACCCACGGCGCGGAAGCGGTGAAGCACGCCGTCGCGTGCGGTATCGATTGCATCGAGCACGGCTTTCTGATGGACGACGAGGCCATCCAGAAGCTGGTCGACAACGACCGATTCCTGGTGACGACTCGCCGCCTCGCGGAGGCCATGGACGTGTCACGGGCACCAAAGGAGTTGCAGGACAAGGCCGCCGAGATGTTCCCCAAAGCGCGCACGTCGATCGAGGCGGCGTACAAGGCCGGCGTCAAGATCGCTGTCGGCAGCGATGCTCCGGCGATCCCGCACGGTAAGAACGCCGACGAACTCGTCACGCTCGTCGACTGGGGCATGCCTCCTGCGGCGGTACTCCGCGCAGCGACCGTCGTCGCGGCCGAACTGATCGACAAGCCCGACCTCGGCCGTATCGCCGAGGGGTATCTCGCGGACATCATTGCCGTGCCCGGCGATCCCCTCGCCGATATCACCGTTACACGGGACGTCAACTTTGTAATGAAGGACGGTAAGGTCTACCGACATGACCAATCGAATCGATGACCTGGTCGAGATCCAGCAGACGCTCGCCAAGTACGCAGTCACCATCACGCAGGGCGATATCGACGGCCTGATCTCTGTCTTCACCCCCGACGGCACCTACAGCGCGTTCGGCTCGACCTACACGCTGGCCCGCTTCCCCGAACTGGTCGACGCGGCACCGAAAGGCCTGTTCATGACGGGTACCGCGCTGATCGACCTCGACCCCGACAACCCTGACCAGGCCAGCGGCACGCAGCCGCTGTGCTTCATCGAGCATTCCAAGCACGACATGCGCATCGGCTACTACAAGGACACCTACGTTCGCACCGACGACGGTTGGCGCCTCCGGACCCGCGCGATGACGTTCATCCGGCGCAGCGGCGAGCACGACTCCGGACGCCCGCACGCCATCGGCAGGCCCGAAGCAGGATGACCGCCGCCGCCGACTTCGCGACCACAGCCGAGTTCCGCTCGCAGTTGGTGGCGTGGCTCGCTGAGAACGACCTCACTCCCACATCCGACGACCATTCCCTCGACGCGCACCAGGCACAGCACCTGCGCGTGCTGAAAGCCTTGTATGACGCGGGCTGGATGCGCTACGGGTGGCCGGAATCGGCAGGGGGACTTGGCGGTCCGGACATCCTGCGCGCGATCGTGGGCGAGGAGATCGTCGGACGTGGAATCGACCATCCCGGGCCGTATTCCATGCTCGACGTCCTCACGCCGACCATGATCGACTACGCCCGTCCCGAGCTCGCCGCCGAGATGGTGCCGAAGTTGCTGTCTGGCCAGGAATCCTGGTGCCAAGGCTTCTCCGAACCGGGTTCGGGTAGCGATCTCGCATCGCTGACCACCCGCGCGGTCCAGGACGGCGACAAGTGGATCGTCAACGGCCAGAAGGTGTGGACGAGCTTCGCGCAGTACGCAACCCGTTGCGTACTGCTCACGCGGACCGGTGGGCCCGATACCCCCAACCATGAGGCCATCACCGCGTTCTTCGTCGACCTCGACTCCCCCGGCGTCACGGTGCGCCCGCTGCGCACCATGCATGACGTCGACGAGTTCTGCGAGGTGTACTTCGATGATGTCGAGGTGCCCGCGGATCGCATGCTCGGTCAGCCCGGCGACGGGTGGAAGCTGGCGATGGATCTGCTGCCCTACGAGCGCTCGACGTGCTTCTGGCAGCGCATCGCCTACCTGTATTCGCGGTTCGACGCGCTGATCGCGGAGGTCAAGTCGGTCGGTCAGGCGGTGGATTCGGATATGGGCGAGACGTATCTGGCTCTGCACATGCTGCGCTGCCGTTCGCGGGCCACCCAGCACCGTCTGGGTGACGGAGAGAAGCTCGGACCGGACACATCGATCGACAAGGTGTTGCTGGCGGGCGCCGAACAGCGTCTCTACGACACCGCTCGGGACCTGATGCCGAGCGCCATCGAACTGGACGACACCGAATGGCGCACCGAATACCTGTATTCGCGTGCGGCCACCATCTACGGCGGCACTGCCGAAGTGCAGCGGAACATCATCGCGCGCCGCCTGCTGGACCTCGGGAAGGAGTGATCGTGGATAGCGATTCACTCGAGATGCTCGAAGACGGGCTGCGCAAGACCATGCTGACGACATCGGGTCCCGAGCTGGATTCGGCCCTGATGCAACTCGGCTGGGCCGACATGCTGTCCGAGATGCCCGATGCGGCCGTGCCGATGGTCTTCCGACTGCTGGGCGAGACCGGTTCGCACGCCTCCGTTCTCGTCGACGTGGTGCTGCACGCGACCGGAAACGAAATCGGCACGGACGTCGAACTTCCCCTGCCCTACGCGGGCAACACCTGGGTGATATGGGACCGCAGCGGCAAGACCGGCACAGCGCTGGGTGGTCTGCCGCTGCGCCGGGAGGACGAGGGCTACCCGATCCGGGTCGCCGAAGGTCGCGTCGCCGTCGCCTGGTGGCTCATCGGATCCGCCAGGGCGATGCTGACACTGGCGTGCCGGCACGCGCTGGACCGCGTTCAGTTCGGCAAGCCGATCGCGGGGTTCCAGGCGGTCCGGCACAGGCTGGCCGAAACGCTGGTGGCGATCGAGGGAGCCGAGGCGACGCTGACCCTGCCCGATGTCGAGAGTCCCGACTTGACCGCACTGCTCGCCAAGGCCGCTGCCGGTAAGGCTGCGTTGACCGCCGCCCGACATTGCCAGCAGGTACTCGGCGGCATCGGCTTCACCGAGGAGCACGACCTGCAGCGTCACATCAAGCGCGCGCTCGTTCTCGATGGATTGCTCGGCAGCTCAAGGGAACTCACCCGCAAGGCCGGAGCCGGGTTACGCGCCCGCGGCTCCGCCGCGCGGCTGGCACAGCTTTAGTATACGAAGGCGTATACTTCCGGACGTGAGAACAGCTCTCGTCACCGGCGGCGCGTCCGGAATCGGTGCGGCCATCGCGCTTCGTCTGGCGTCCGACGGCCACCAGGTCGCCACCCTGGACCTCGCCCATTCGGCGATGCCGCACAGCTACCTCGCGGACGTCACCGACCGCGAACAGATCGATGCCGCGGTCGGCGCTGTGCACGACGCACTCGGTCCGATCGGCATCCTCGTCAATGCCGCCGGAGTCGATGGCTTCAAGCGATTCATGGATCTGACCTTCCAGCGATGGAACGACATCATCAACGTCAATCTGCACGGTGTCTTCCACTGCACCCAAGCGGTGTTGCCCGACATGATCGGTCAGAAGTGGGGGCGGATCGTGAACATCTCGTCCTCCAGCGCCCAGTCAGGCCAGCCCTTCATGAGTCACTACGTCGCGGCGAAATCGGCCGTCAACGGCTTGACGAAAAGTCTCGCGCTCGAATACGGCCCCGATGGCATCACCGTGAACGCAGTCCCGCCCGGCTTCATCGACACACCGATGCTGCGCAAGTCAGAAGAACGTCATCGCCTCGGCGGCACGGTCGAAGACATCATCGCGCGGACGCCGGTTCGTCGCGTCGGGCGGCCCGAGGACATCGCGGCCGCGTGTGCGTTTCTGGTATCCGAGGACGCGGGCTACATCACCGGTCAGATACTGGGTGTGAACGGCGGCCGAAACACCTGATCGACATCACTTTGTGAGGAGCCATGGACCAAGCAACTTACGACAAGGGCATGCAGATTCGCGCACAGGTACTCGGTGATGCCTACGTACAGAAGGCAACACAGAACGTCGACTCTTTCAGCGGTCCGCTTCAGGATCTGGTCACCGAGTACTGCTGGGGTGCGGTGTGGGGCCGCGACGGCCTCACCCTCAAGACCCGAAGCATGCTGAATCTGGCGATGCTCGCGGCACTGAATCGCCCGCAGGAGTTGGCCACCCATATCAGGGGCGCGTTGGCCAACGGCGTGACCCGCGACGAAATTCGCGAAGTCTTCCTGCAAGTCGCGATCTACGTCGGTGTCCCCGCGGCGGTGGACAGTTTCCGCATAGCACGCAGCGTGCTCGACGACGTCGACGATTCCTCCGAAGCGAAATAGGTGCGCGATGGAGATCGGGTTCATCGGTCTGGGCCACATGGGATTTCCCATGGCGAGCCGACTGCTCGAGGCAGGTCATCACGTCGTCGCCTTCGACACCAGCACCGAGGCGCTCGACCGGTTGGTCATGCTCGGCGCTGACCCTGCCACGTCGCCCGCGGACGTCGGCGATCGCACCGCCACGGTGCTGGCGAGCCTGCCCTCCCCCGCCGCGTCGATCGAGGTGGCCACCGGTCCGAACGGCGTGATCGCCGGCGCTGCCGCGCAACGCTTCGTGGACTTCTCGACCATCGGCAGTCCGACGGCACAGGAGGTCGGCGCCGCGTTGAACCAACGCGGAATCGCGTCGTTGGACTGCCCGGTCAGCGGCGGGGTGAGCGGTGCGCAGGAGGGTGCGCTCTCCCTGATGGTCTCCGGTCCCGAAGCGGAATTCCGGGCGGTCAAACCGATACTGGACGTGCTCGGAAAGCCGATATTCGTTTCCACCAAACCCGGTGCGGCGCAGACGATGAAGCTGATCAACAACCTCATGGCGGCCACAGCCCTCGCCGCGACCGCCGAGGTCGTCGTCATGGGAGTCAAGGCGGGCCTGGACCCGAGCGTGGTGATCGACGTGCTCAACGCGAGTTCCGGGGGAACTCACGCGAGCCGCGACAAGTTCCCCCGCTCGGTCCTGCCACGCACCTTCGACTTCGGCTTCGCGACCGGGTTGATGGTCAAGGATGTCCGGCTCTGCCTTGCCGAGGCCGAAGCCCTCGGTATGAGGATGCACCTCGGCGACGCCGTCGGAATGCTGTGGGAAGACGTCCTGCAAAAGGTCGGACCTGACTCAGATTTCACGTGTGTCGTGAAACCAATCGAAGAGGAGGCCGGCGTGGTGGTGGACGGCCGCGCCGGCTAGTCCGCGCCTGATTACTTGATGTTGGCCTTCATATCGTCGAGATTCACCAGCACCGGCCAGCCGCTCACGCTCAGCGCATTGCCGTGGCCCGTCTGGTGGATGTCGAACACCGATTGGATCGCCGCATAGAAGCCCTGGACGTCGAGGGTCTGGTTGACCGCACGTTTAGCCTGGCGCAACGCGAAAGTCGGCATCTTCGCGATCTGGGAGGCCAGCGCCCTGGTTTCGGCATCGAGCTCGTCGCGAGGCACCACCTTGTTGACCATTCCGGTGGCGGCCACCTCGTCTGCCGTCATGGCACGGCCGGTGAACAGGATCTCCTTGGCCTTGCGGGGGCCGAGTTCCCATGTATGGCCGTGGTATTCGACGCCGCCGATGCCCATCAACACGACCGGATCGGAGAACAGCGCGTCGTCAGCGGCCACAATCAAATCGCATGGCCAGCACAGCAGCAGTCCGCCCGAGATGCAGCGGCCCTGCACGGCGGCGATCGACGGCTTGGGCACGTTGCGCCACTTCAGCGTGTAGTCGAGATAGCGCCGCTGCTCGTGCTGTACCAGAAATTCGAGCGTGATCTTGTCTGGCACGTGCCCACCCCCGCGGATGTCATGACCCGCAGAGAAGTGTTTTCCGTTGGCGCGCAGGATGATCACCGCGACATCGTTGTCCTCGGCGGCTCGGGTCCACGCGGCGTCAAGCTCGTCGAGAAAGTCCGTGTTCTGGGCGTTGGCGGCCTCGGGCCGATTCAGCGTGATGGTGGCGATCTTGTCGGCGACTTCGTATTCGATGTACACGTGGTTCCTAATTGCGAGGTAGGCCCAGAAGACGCTGGGCGATGATGTTGCGTTGAATCTCGGATGTGCCGCCGGCGATGGTGCCGCCGAAGGTGCGCGCATAACGCTCGAACCACGCCGAGCGGTACAGGTCGAGGTGATGCGCGCTGTACGGTCCGGAGAACCCCGGCGCGTCGAAGGCATCGGGGCCCGCGGCGGCCAGGGCGTGCTCGGCCGCCATCTGCGAGGCCTCCGAGCCAAGGAGCTTGAGCACCGACATGGCCGACGGATCCTCGTCACCCCGTGAGGCTTTCGCCAACGCCACAGACCCGAGAAGGCGAAGCGCCTGGTTGTCCATCACCAGCGTGGCGTACCGGTCGCGATTGAGTATCGAGGACGGCTGCCAGTCCTCGACGAGTTCTGCCAACCGGTCTGCGTAGCTCAGCCACAACATGTTCCGTTCGTGGCCCAGCGACCCGTTGGCCACCATCCACCCCTCGTTCAGCGGGCCGACGAGGTTCTCGACGGGCACCCGCACGTCGTTGAAGAACACCTCGTTGAAGTCCACGTCGTCGCGATCGCACATCGAGGCGAACGGGCGCCGCACCACGCCGGGCAGGTCCGTCGGGATCATCAGCACGCTGATGCCCTTGTGTTTGGTGGCTTTCGGATCAGTGCGAACGAAAGTCAGGAGCACGTCGGCGTCGTGAGCGCCCGACGTCCACACTTTCTGTCCGTTCACCACGAACTCGTCGCCGTCTATATCAGCGCGAGTGCGCAGGGCGGCGAGGTCGGATCCCGCTCCCGGCTCGCTCATGCCCAGCGAGGCAGTGATCTCGGCGCGCAGGATCGGCACGGCCCACCGCTGCTGCTGCTCGGGTGTCCCGAACGAGATCAGCGATGCGGAGATGATGCCGACGCCCTGAGGATTGAAGGTTTGGTAGCAGCGGCGCCGCGCCAGTTCCTCCTGGTGGACGTACTGCTGCAGGATCGTCGCGTTACGACCGCCGAACTCGGGCGGATAGCCCGGCAGCAGCCAGCCGTTGTCGAACATCAGCCGCTGCCAGCGTCGGGCCCAGTCCGGCACGTCGCTGCTCGATCCGGAACGCTCGAGCGCTTCGGCGTCGGTGGGCAGATGCTCGTCGAGAAAGGCGACGAACTCCGCCCGGAAGGCTTCGACGTCGGCGTCGAAGGTCAGCTGCACGGCGCTCCCGCGGGATCAAAATTATTTTTAAGACTACTGTTACCAGTAAAAGGAGAATACTATTCTCCAAGTGAGAAAGTTACAATCTCTGACACGTTGGCCGCGAGGGGGTCGAGGACCGCAATGGCAAGGCGTTCTCCGGTACAGTCAGTCCATGTTCTCCCTACTCGGGCCGCATCCGAGCCGCCGGTGACGATTCCCAGCGAAGAACCCGCCTGGAAGCAGCGCGCGGTCGAGCGATCGATCAAGACCGCGAAGCTCCGGGCCGCCCAGCGCGTCCAGCGCTTCCTCGACGCCGCCCAGGCGATCATCATCGAGAAGGGCAGCACCGACTTCACCGTGCAGGAGGTCGTGGACCGCTCACGCCAGTCTCTGCGCAGCTTCTACCTGCAGTTCGACGGTAAGCACGAGCTGCTGCTGGCATTGTTCGAAGACGCCCTGTCGCGGTCCGCGGATCAAATTCGCGCGGCTACCAGCGGCTCGGATGAGCCGATCGAGCGGCTGAAGGTCGCGATCCAACTGCTGTTCGAGTCTTCGCGCCCGGATCCCACCGCCAAGCGGCCGTTGTTCACCGACTTCGCTCCGCGCTTGCTGGTGTCCCATCCGTCCGAGGTCAAAATCGCCCACGCACCGCTGCTCGCGCTGCTGACCGAGTTGATGGAAGAGGCCAGCGCCGCAGGTCAGCTGCGTGATGGCATCAATCCGAAGCGCATGGCGGCCATCACTATGCAAACCGTGATGTTCAACGCCCAGTCCAGCGGCGAAGAGTCGGAAGACGCGACCTCGAATCCCATCACCGCGGACGAACTCTGGGACTTCTGCGCCCACGGTTTCACCGACAGCTAGTCCGGCCGGCCCGAGAATCAGGTTCTCGGCGCCGAGAATCTGACTTACACTGAGCGAGTGCCCGATCTCTGGATCGATTTGCTCGGATGCCTCGACATCGCTGAATCGTCGACCGAAGCAGCCGGGGTCGGGCTGCGATTCGAAGGCCTCAACCAAGACTTGGATTATCGGCGGATCTTCGGCGGTCAGCTCCTCGGGCAGTTCCTGCGTATCGCCTCACTCGTCAGTCCGGACAAAACCGTCAAATCGCAGCACGCGGTCTTCGCCAAGGAGGGTCGCTCCGACGAACCGGTGCAATACGAAGCGACGTTGCACCACGAAGGCAGATCGTTCGCCTCCATGACGATCGTCGCCACCCAGTCCCGCGGCGTCATCGCGACGGCATCGATCAGCATGCACGCCGCCGAAGGCGGCCGCGAACATCAGGCGGTGCCCGCCGTGCCCGCCGTGCTCGGCCCCGAGCACGACACCGAATTGTCCCTCATCCCTTGGGAAATCCGGACTGACATCAACCTCCATGACCGGGCCGCAGGGCCGCCCCAGTTCGAGATGTGGATGCGCACGCCGCCTGTCGGAGCCGAACTGGCGCAGGCCCTTGCTGCGTACGCCACCGACCTGACCTTGATCGGGACTGCGCTGCGCCCGGTTGAAGGCGTCAGCGAGGTGGACACCATGACGTTGTTCACGTCTGCGGTCACCTCGCACACCGTGTGGTTCCACCGGCCCTTTCGTACCGACGACTGGTTGCTGCTGCGCCAACACAGCCCGGTGTTGGCCGGCGGCAGGTGCTTCGGTCGCGGCGACGTCCTGACCTCTGACGGCGTCCTGGTGGCGTCCTACGGACAGGAAGCGCTCGTACGCTTCGCCGACCAATGAGAGAAGCCGATTCTGTTAAGCGGAGAGTATAAATTGCCCGAAACGAATCTGTTGTTGACACCATTGTGGCGCCGATGCCAGAGTTGTGAGACAAAACCCAGCCATTTGTCTTACAGATCCCTGGTCCAGCGAGAGGCAACCCGTGACGATCAGCGCTGAAAACTCCAACGTGCAAACGGCGGACGCGTTGTACTACGACCCGTACAGCGTCGAGCTCAACATGAACCCTTTCCCGGTGTTCGCGCGCATCCGCGAAGAAGCGCCCCTGTACTACAACGACACACACGACTTCTATGCATTGAGCCGGTACGACGACGTCAACAAGGCGTTGATCGACCACGAGACGTTCATCTCCGGCAAGGGCGCGCTGCTCGAAATCATCAAGTCCGGGATGGAGATCCCGCCCGGCACACTGATTTTCGAGGATCCGCCGCTGCACAACATCCAACGCAATCTGCTGTCGCGGATGTTCACGCCACGCAAGGTGGCCGCTCTCGAACCGCAGATCCGCGAATTCACCGCGCGGTGCCTCGACCCGTTGGTGGGCACCGGCAAGTTCGATTTCGTCAACGATCTCGGCGAGCAGATGCCGATGCGGGTCATCGGCATGCTGCTGGGCATTCCGGAGGAGCACCAGCGCCGGGTGGCCGACCACGGCGAAGCCACCCTTCAGGGACAACAGGCGCTGATGGCGTCCGGCGAGGTGTTCGCCGAGTTCATCGACTATCGCACCGAGCATCCCTCCGACGACATCATGACCGAGTTGCTCAACGTCGAGTTCACCGACGAGACAGGCACTGTGCGGCGGCTGCGCCGCGAGGAACTACTCATGTACCTCACCGTCGTCGCTACCGCCGGAGCCGAGACCACCACGCGGCTGATCGGCTGGGCCGGTAAAACGTTGGCCGACCATCCCGACCAGCGCCGGGAACTCGCGGAGAACCCGGCCCTGATTCCCCAGGCGATCGAAGAGATCCTGCGCTGGGAGCCGCCGGCCCTGCAGATGGCCCGTTACGTCGCACGCGACACCGAGCACTACGGCCAAACCGTGCCCGAGGGCAGCGCAATGCTGCTACTGGTGGGTGCCTCCAACCGGGACCACCGTCGTTTTCCGCCGGACGGAGACGTCTTCGACATCGACCGAGAGCAGCACTCGCACTTGACATTCGGTGCGGGAACCCACTTCTGCATGGGTAACGCCCTTGCCCGCATGGAAGGCCGGATCGCCCTCGAGGAGATTTTCAAGAGATTCCCGACGTGGGAGGTCGACTGGCCGAACGCGCATCCGTCTCAGACGACGGCGGTGCGCGGCTGGGAATCCATGCCCACCTTCGTTTCCTGAATATCGATCAACCCAACAACCATCAAAAGGACTGAAAGACATGGCAGGACGGGTAGAAGGCAAAGTCGCGTTCATCACGGGCGCGGCTCGCGGACAGGGCCGTGCGCACGCGGTGCGGCTGGCATCCGAGGGTGCTGACATCATCGCCGTCGACATCTGTAAGAAGATCGACACCGTCGACCTGATCGAAGCGTCAACCCCCGAGGATCTCGCCGAGACCGCGGATCTGGTGAAGGGCCACAACCGCCGCATCTACACCGCAGAGGTCGACGTCCGTGACTACGACGCGCTCAAGGCCGCGGTCGACGCCGGGGTCGAGCAGCTGGGCCGCCTCGACATCATCGTCGCCAACGCCGGCAT
Source organism: Mycolicibacterium rhodesiae NBB3 (assembly GCF_000230895.2). Next base: position 3,940,651 of record NC_016604.1, on the reverse strand, counting down.
CGGCAACGGCGGCCAGACGCTGGACAAGACCAGCGAAACCGACTGGACCGCGATGATCGACATCAACCTCGGCGGTGTCTGGAAGACCGTGAAAGCCGGTGTGCCCCATATCCTCGCGGGTGGGCGCGGCGGTTCGATCATCCTGACCAGTTCGGTCGGCGGGTTGAAGGCGTACCCGCACACCGGTCACTACGTCGCCGCCAAACACGGTGTGGTGGGCCTGATGCGGACCTTCGCCGTTGAGCTGGGCGCACAGAACATCCGGGTGAACTCGGTGCATCCGACGAACGTGAACACCCCGCTGTTCATGAACGAGGGCACCATGAAGCTGTTCCGCCCCGACCTCGAGAATCCGGGCCCCGACGATATGAAGGTCGTCGGTCAACTGATGCACACGCTGCCGATCGGCTGGGTCGAGCCGGAGGACATCGCCAACGCCGTGCTGTTCCTGGCGTCCGACGAAGCGCGGTACGTCACGGGCGTGACGCTTCCTGTCGACGGCGGCAGCTGCCTGAAGTAGGGGCGAACCGCTCTAGCGCAGAGCGCCGTCGAGAAGCGCGTCGAGAAGGCCGTCGAACTCAGTTCGCGGCTGCTCGCTCGCAGGCGTCTGCGTCAGCACCCGAAGCAGCAGGATGCCTATCAAAGCGTCGGCGATCGCATCGAGGTCGGTGGCGGCATCCAGGTGTCCGTCGTCGACCGCGCGGCGCAGGCGAGCACTGATACCGGCGTGCTGCGGCACGCTCAGTTGTTGATAGAGCGCGATGTTGTCGGCCGGGCTGGCGGCGGCCGCGGCGATGAGCGCCCGTATCAGTGCGGCACTGGCGGGGTCGGCGATGAACTCCGCATGCTCGACGAGCCACGCCCGCAGGTCGGCTCGCAGATCGGTGCTCACCGGCACGTCGAACGAGCCGGAGCGGCCGTAGGCGTCGAGGACGGCCTCGGCGACCAGAGGCGCTTTCGACGGCCAGCGTCGGTAGAGCGTCTTCTTCCCGACTTGTGCACGGGCGGCGACGCTCTCCATCGACAACTCCGCATAGCTTCCGGCGGCCAGGAGCTCTCGGGTGACCTCGAGAATTGCGCTGTGCAACTCCGCGTCTCGCGGTCGACCGCCTCGTGCCTCCGGCATGCGCCGAGCTTAGGGCAGCGCAGCCCTTCCTTTCGCCAGTCGTCGTGCGGTACCGTACCGCCAGTAACGACACGGACCGTGTCGTTACTGGATCGAAGCGAGGACTTGCGGGTGAGCGCCCTGCCGTTGTCAGTGCCGAACAGCTGGGATGCCATCACGCCTGAGTGGATGTCGTCCGCCCTGGCCGAGGACCATCCCGACGCCACGGTCGACAGTGTCACCGTCGTACTGCGCGATGACGGCACCAACCGCCGCGCCCGGTTGGGGTTGACGTACTCGGCCGGCTCGGGGCCTGCGACCGTATTCGCCAAAGCCGTCGACCCCGAGCACGCCGATCTCGTCGAACTCACCAGTGGCCTGTTCCACGAGCCGCGGCTGTTCAACTCGAAAATCGCTCTACCGCTTGACCATCCCAAGGTCTACACCGCGATCATCGACGAAGCGGCCCGCGACTTCCTGATGATCATGGAGGACGTCGTCGCACGCGGTGCCGACCCACGCGACTCGACCCGGCCGATGTCGGTCGAGCAGGCGGCCAACGGCGTGCGCGGTCTGGCCCGGATGCACAGCCAGTTCTGGGGTGAGCGCGTCGCATCCAATCCGGAACTGACGTGGCTGGAGCCGTTCGTCGCGTTCGAAGGCATGCAGTACGCCCCGATCCACATCGCTCACGAGCGGCTCGGCGACACCGTGCCACCGCAGATACCCGCGCTGAGCAACACGGAGTTGTTCGTCGACATCTGGGCCCGCTACATCGGCACACTGACGACGACGGCGCCGACCCTGCTGCACGGCGATCCCCATATCGGCAACACCTACGTGCTACCCGACGACGAGGTCGGCTTCCTCGACTGGCAGATGGCCCGCCGAGGCAACTGGTCGCTCGACCTCGGGTACTTCATGCAGGGCGCGCTGACCATCGAGGACCGCCGGAGCGTCGAACGCCGGCTGCTCGAGGAGTACCGGAACGCGTTGACGCTGCCGGCCGAGGAGTTGCCCACGGCCGAAGAGATCTGGCTGCGCTACCGCGCGTCCGTCGCGCACGGACTGGCAATCTGGATGGCGACGGCCTCCGGCGGTGACGCATGGCAGAGCGCGGAGATTTCGGTGACGCTCGCGCAGCGGTACTCCACGGCGTTCGTCGATCTGGAGACGCGCGCTGCCCTGGACGCCATAGCCGTCTAGTCCATTTGTGGGAAACCCGCCGCGCGAGGGTATCCGGGTGTTTGGCTAGTACCCGGCCGCAGGGGGTGGGATTTGAAGCGACTCAATGGCATGGACGCCATGCTGCTGTACAGCGAGACGCCGAACCTGCACACCCACACATTGAAGGTGGCGATCATCAACGCCGCCGACTATCACGGCGAGTTCACCTTCGACGTTTTCCGGGAGACCGTCGCACGCCGGCTGCACCTGCTCGATCCCCTGCGGTACCGACTCATCGACATACCCTGGCGGCTGCACCACCCCATGTGGCTGCAGGACTGTCCGGTCGACCTCGACTACCACCTGCGTCGCATTCAGGTGCCGGCTCCCGGTGGCCGCCGCGAACTCGACGAGGTAATCGGCCAGGTGGCCAGCACGCCATTGGACCGCAGCCGCCCGCTGTGGGAGTTTCACTTCGCCGAGGGCATGGCCGACAACCGTTTCGCGCTCATCGGCAAGGTTCACCACACTTTGGCCGACGGGGTGGCCTCGGCCAACCTGCTGGCGCGGCTGATGGATCTGTCCGGCTCGGCCGCCGACGAACACGACGAGTACCTCGTATGTGAAGAGCCGTCGGCGTCCGATCTGCTGACGGCGGCGGGCCGCGACCACATCGCGCATATAACCATGCTGCCGCGTTTGGCACGCGATGCCGCCCGGGGAGTCACGCGACTGCGGCGGCGCGCCAAGGAGCGCACCGACCATCCCGACCTGGCGAAGATGTTCAAGACGCCACCGACCTTCCTCAATCACGTGGTGTCGCCGGGACGGACGTTCGGCACCGCTTCCCTGTCGTTGGCCGAAGTCAAAGAGACGTCCAAGAAGCTGGGTGTGACGTTCAACGACATCGTGCTGGCCACCGCCGCGGGAGGCCTGCGCGAACTGCTACTGCGGTACGACGGCCGCGCGGACCGGCCGCTGATGGCGTCGGTGCCGGTCGCGACCGACCTGTCGCCGGACCGGGTCACCGGCAACGAGATCGGCGGCCTCTCGGTGTCGTTGCCCATCCACATCGACGATCCGCTCGAGCGGGTGCGGCTGACCGCGCTGTCGACCGCACGCGCCAAAGAGGACTATGACCTACTCGGCCCGAAACTGCAGGGCCAGATGATGGAATACCTGCCGCCTGCACTGACGCCGGCGCTGTTCCGCTGGCAAGCCAAGCGCGCTGCGCACAACCCGCTGATGAATGTCGCGGTATCCAGCGTCCCGGGTCCGCGCGAGCACGGCCACATCGGCGGGGCGACGGTCAGCGAGATCTACTCGATCGGGGTGCTCTCGCCCGGCAGCGCCTTCAACATGACGGTGTGGAGCTACGTCGACCAGGTCGACATCTCGATACTGTCCGACGACCAGACGTTCAACGACATCCACGAGGCAACCGACGCGATGATCCACGGTCTGGCCGAGATCCGCTCGGCCGCCGGGCTGCCGCCACTGAGCATTGTCGACACCGCGATGGCCCCCGCACCAGCGGCGGGCTAGGTCACGAGCTGCGTAGTTCGTTGCGCAGGATCTTGCCGGTGCTGCCGCGCGGCAGTTCGTCGAGCACCGTGATCTCGCGCGGCACTTTGTAATTCGCGAGATTGTCGCGCACGTGTTGTTTGAGCGCATCCGGTGAGGTCGACGCGCCCGCCTCCAGCACCACGAATGCGATCAGTCGCTGACCGTACTGCTCGTCGTCGACCCCGAGCACCGCGGCCTCGGCCACCTCGTCGTGCGCGGCCAACGTCTTCTCGACCTCGATCGGATAGACGTTCTCGCCACCCGAGACGATCATCTCGTCATCGCGACCGACGACGAACAGTCGGCCGTCCGCGTCGAGGTAACCCACGTCTCCCGATGACATGAAGCCGTCGTGGAAGTCCTTGGTCTTACCCGAGGTATAGCCGTCGAACAGGGTGCCACTGCGAACGAAGATCCGCCCGGTCTCCCCGGTCGGCAGTTCGTTGAACGTATCGTCGTAGATGCGAATCTCGGTGCCGTCGGCGGGTTTTCCCGCCGTTTCGGGTGCGGCGCGAAGGTCCGTAGGCGTTGCGGTCGCAATCATCCCCGCCTCGGTGGCGTTGTAGTTGTTGTAGATCACGTCGCCGAACTGGTCCATGAACTTGATCACCACGTCGGGCCGCATGCGCGAGCCAGAGGCGGTTGCGAACCGCAATGACCTTGCGCTGTAACGGTTACGAACGTCCTCGGGCAGATCCATGATGCGATCGAACATGACCGGCACGACGGCAAGCCCCGTGGCGTGATGACGATCGATGAGGTCGAGCGTCGCTTCCGGATCGAACTTGCGGCGCGTGACAATCGGACAGGCCAGCAGTGCCGCGAACAGCAGCTGCGAAAACCCCCACGCGTGGAACATCGGAGCGGCGATGACGATCGGCTCCTCCGCGCGCCACGGCGTGCGGTCGAGCACCGCCTTCAGGTCACCCGCACCGCCGCTGCCCGCAGAACGCTTGGCGCCCTTGGGCGTTCCCGTCGTTCCCGAGGTGAGCAGGATGATGTCGCTCTTGCGCTGCGTGGGCTGGGGTCGTTCACCGGCGTGGCGCTCGATCAGCTTGTCCACGGTCATGGGAGCGTCGTCGCTGTCGGTCCACGCCAGGATCCGGGTGGTGTCGGGCCTGCCTTCGAGCGCCCGGTCGACGATGGCCTCGAACTCCTCGTCGTAGATGACGACGTCGGCACCCTCACGTTCGACGACCTCCGCCATCGCGGGACCCGCGAAGGACGTGTTGAGCAGCAGGACGTCGGAGCCGATCCGGTTGGCCCCCACCAGCGCCTCGATGAAGCCGCGGTGGTTGCGGCACATCACCGCAATGGTTTTCGGAGCCGCTCCGGCGGCGACATCAGGACTCGGAGCCGCTCCGGCGGCGACATCAGGACTCGGAGCCGCTCCGGCGGCGACATCAGGACTGGCGGCGGTTCCGGCCTGTGATTGCAGTGCTGCAGCAAGGGCGTCGCAACGATCGTCGATCTGCTTCCAGGTCAGCGTGCCGCGCTCGTCGATCAGGCCGGTGCGATCCGGGCACCGCTGCGCGGCGGTCGCGAAGCCCGACGTCGCCGTCATCCCGACCCGCCGCACTGCCGCGCCCATCCGCAGATAGCGGTCGGGACGCATCGGTGCGATCAGTCGTGCGCGCCAGAGCGTTTGAAGGAGTCCCAGAGTGTCGGCCACGATGAGTCAGCCAAGCACAGGAAAGCGGCGTTCGCGGGCGAGTTCGTTGAGCGCCTCCTGCATCACGGCCCGAACGTGGAGATCGACCGCGTCGACATCGGGGTCCTGGCCGAACTCGGCGGCGATGTCGATGGGCTCCAGCACCCGGGTCACGATCTTCGACGGCAGCGGGACGTTCGGCGGGAAGAACACGGACAGACCGAACGGGAAGCCGACGCTGATCGGCAGAATCTCGGCCCGCAGCCGATGCAGACCCAGCCGTCGGGCGATCGAGTCACCGCGGGCGAGGAACAGCTGGGTCTCCTGCGCGCCGATCGAGACCATCGGCACGATGGGCACGCCGGAGTCGATGGCCGTTCTGACGTACCCCTTGCGGCCGTTGAAGTCGACGACGTTCTCGGTGAAGGTCGGACGATACGAGTCGAAGTCGCCGCCGGGGAACACCAGCACCACCGCGCCGTCGCGAAGAGCCTGGGCGGCATTCTCACGGTTCGCCTCGATGACGCCGGCGCGGTGCAGCAGGTCCCCCACGGGGCCGACGAAGATCATGTCGTGGCCGAGTGTGTAGACGGGACGGTCGAAGCCGAATTTGTTGTAGAACTCCGGCGCGAAGACCAGCACGTCGGGGGTGAACATGCCGCCGGAGTGGTTGGACACCACCAGCGCGCCGCCCGCCGCGGGCATCCGTTCCAGATCGCGCACCTCGGCACGGAAGTAACGCTTGATGAGCGGGCCGACCCGGCCCGCGATCTGCCGCGTGAGATCGGGATCCCACTTGGCGACCTTTTTCTCCGCCCCGTCGCTCATGATGTCTTTGTTCCCAACTTCGTGCCCCGCTACCCGGCCGACGCTGAGTAGTAGTACTCTCCGAAAAAGAGAATACCATATCCGCAGGTAGGAGCTATATGTCTGACACCGTGCTCGTCACCGGCGGCTTTGGCCTGGTGGGGTCGCAAACCGTGCGACGGCTCGCGGCGCAGGGCAGACGAGTGGTCATCGCCGACCTGGAGACCCCAGCCAACGTCAAGGCCTCGGCCACGCTTCCCCGCGGCGCCGAGGTCCGGTGGACCGACCTCACCGACGCCGAGCAGGTCCAGCGTCTGGTGTCCGACACCGCGCCGTCCGCGATCATCCACCTGGCCGCGATCATCGCGCCCGCGATCTATCGGATCCCCAAGGTGGCACGCCGAGTCAACGTCGACGCCACCGCGACCCTGGTCCGCATCGCCGAGGCGCAGCCGAATCCGCCGCGGTTCGTCCACGCGTCGAGCAATGCCGTGTTCGGCCCCCGCAATCCGCACCGCACACCCGATCCGCTGACGGCCGACGACCCGATGCGACCCGTCGACATCTACAGCGGAACGAAGGTCGAGGCCGAGGAGATCGTGCAGTCGTCGAATCTGGAGTGGGTGGTGCTGCGCTTCGGAGGCGTGCTCACCAATGACTTGTCGGCGCTACCGCTCAGCACCGACGCGATGGTCTTCCAAAGCGCCCTGCCCAGCGACAACAGGGTGCAGAGCGTCGACGTCCGCGATGTCGCATGGGCCTGTGCGGCGGCCACCACGGCGGATGTCGTACACGAAATCCTGCTGATCGCCGGCGACGAGTCACACCGTCACACCTATGGGAGCCTGTCGGCTGGACTCGTCGCGGCCTTGGGGATGCCTGGCGCATTCCCGCCTGGGCGGCCCGGGGACCCCGAAAGTGACGACGCCTGGTTCGTCACCGACTGGATGGACACGACCCGGGCGCAGGAAGCGTTGCAGTTCCAGCACTATTCGTGGTCCGACATGATGGCTGAGCTGACCGAGACGTTCGGTTGGAAGCGTCATCCAGCGCGCCTGCTCGTGCCTGTCGTGCGGGCGGTCATGAAACGCCGCGGCGCGTACTGGAAGGCCCCCGGCGTCTATGCCGATCCGTGGGGCGCCATCCGCGCCAATTTGGGTGACCCGGCGTGGGTTCGGCCAACCGAGTCCGCCTGACCGCATAGTCTCGCGCCGTGGACAACTATCAAGGGCGCTCGGCCGTCATCACCGGCGGCGCCAGCGGGATCGGCTTGGCCACCGCGCGGGAATTCGCGCAACGGGGCGCTCGCCTAATGCTGGCCGACATCAACGAAGCGGCCCTCGACGAGGCGGTGTCGACTCTGCGCGACGACGGGGTCGACGTACACGGCGTGGTCTGTGACACCCGCAAGCTCGACGACGTCGTCGCGCTCGCCGACGAGGCGTTCCGGGTGTTCGGCTCCGTGCACGTGGTGTTCAACAATGCGGGCATCGCGTATGCGGGCTCGATCGCTGACACCAGCCACGACAACTGGCGGTTCGTGATCGACGTCGATCTGTGGGGTCCCATCCACGGTGTCGAGGCATTTCTGCCGCGGTTGATCGCACAGAGCGAGGACAGCCACATCGTGTTCACGTCGTCGTTCGCCGGCCTCATTCCCAACGTCGGTCTCGGCCCCTACTGCGTCGCGAAGTACGGCGTCGTCGCGCTCGCCGAGACGCTGTCGCGTGAGGTGCGAGCCAACGGGATCGGCGTCTCGGTGCTCTGCCCGATGATCGTGGATACTCCGTTGATGGCCAACAGCGAGCGGGTCAGAAGCTCCGACTACGGCCCCACGTCCGGACCCCCGCAGGAACTGCCGTCCGCGGCGACCGACCCGGAGGTGCGCGCCGAGGACGTCGCGCGCCTGACGGCGGATGCGATCCTCGCCAACCGGCTCTACATCATTCCGCACCAGGCGTCGCGTCCCTCGATCCAGCGCAGGTTCGAGCGCATCGACCGCGCCTTCGAGGAGCAGATCGCGCAGGGCTGGACCCACTGACTAGCCGAGCGCGCTTAACGGGTTGATCAACCGCATCAGGTGCGTGCGATCAACCCGCTAGGGTCACGGACCCAACTGATATTCACCGGTCTGCGGGTGGTGATACCAGCCGCTGGCGGCCTGCGTGCCGCCATCGACGTGGATGGTCTGTCCGGTGATGTAGCTCGACATCTCGGATGCGAGAAAGACTGCGGCGCCGGCCATCTCGTCGACATGGCCCGGCCGGTTCATCGGAATGCCGGGAGCGTCGTTGTCGGCCATGTCGCCACCCGACAGCGCGATGATGCCCTCGGTCAGCGTGAGGTCGGGAGCCAGCGCGTTGACCCTGATGTGGTGCGTCGCCAATTCGAGTGCGGCGGTCTTGGTGTAGTTGATGACGCCGGCCTTCGCGGCGGCGTATGCGGCGTAGCCGGGCGCCGCGCGGGCGCCCTCGATGGACGTCACGTTGATGACGCTGCCCGGCCTGCCCGCGGCCACCAGGCGACGTGACACCCGTTGCGTGCACAGCAGCACATGGCGCAGGTTGCTCTTGTAGAGCGCATCCCAGCCGTTCTCCGTGGTGTCGAGCAACGGTGACTTGAACACGCCACCGGCGTTGTTCACCAGAATCGACACCACACCGAGGTCGTCGACGGTTCGCTGAAGTGCCGCATCGACCTCTTCGCTGTCTCGAACGTCGACGACGAGGCCCAGTGCGCCAACACTTTCCGCGGCTGTCGCGCAGGAGTCGGCGTCGCGCTCCCAGATGGCGACCGATGCCCCGAACTTAGTCAATCCCTCGGCGATGCCCCGGCCTATCCCCGCTCCCCCGCCGGTGACGACAGCGACGCGACCGGTGAGCAGGATGTCCGACGGATCGATGGCCACCGATCGAGGCTAACCGCTTTCAGCAAGGCGCACTGCTGAAGCCACAGTCGACTGCTAATTTGCGGCAATGCACCTGTTCTCGCATTGTTGGACTGCGTTGCGTACGGCGGTGGCCGAACTGCCCGACACAAGCTTCGCGCAACCGTCCGGGTGCGCCGGTTGGCTCGTGCGGGACTTGGTGTGCCACCTGGTGATCGACGCCCAGGATGTCCTGATCACGCTGGTTACCCCCGCGGAAACAGAACCGACCCGAGACGCGGTGAGCTATTGGACGGTCGCCGACGGGCCGTCGGTCGACGACCCGCTCGACGCGCTGATCGTCCGGCTGGCCAAAGCGTATGAGGAGCCGTGGCTGCTCAAATTCCATCTCGATGATGTGGGCGCGGCCGCCGGCCGAGCCGCCGAACTGTGCGACCCGGCCATGGCGGTGAGGACGCGCGACCAGGTACTCACCGCAAGTGACTACTTGTCCGCCTATGTCCTGGAGTGGACGCTGCATCATCTAGACCTGACTGCGAACCTGCCGGACGTAGCAGACCCGTCCGCGCCGGGACTCGCCCAATCGCGCTGGATGCTGGAAAAGATCGCCGGCGTCGCCTTCCCTGAGTCGTTTTCCGACAGGGATGCGCTACTGATCGGCACCGGTCGTCGAGAACCGACCGATGCGGAAAGGGCTCGCCTCGGCAGGCTCGCATCGAAATTGCCTCTGGTCCTTCGATGATCCGGGAGTCATACCTTGGCTTTACGCGGCCCCATCGCCGGTGCATTCCCGAGCACGCCCTGGTCCTCGAGGTCGGCGATCTCTTCGGCGGTGACGCCGAGCTCGGTCAGGAGTTGGTGATTGTGCTGACCGAGTAGCGGAGCAGGCTGTACGTGGACTCGCTCCGGGCCACGCGAAAAGGTGAACGGCAACGTGCTGTGCGGCGTGCGCGCGTTGACCGGATGTCCCACGTCCTCGAAGAACCCACGCGCGGCGAGCTGCGGAATCTCGGTCTGGCGGTGCGGTTGCATGACCTTCGCCACCGGCACACCGTGCTTCCACAGGGCCTCGACGATGTCGTCGCCGGTCCGGTCACTGCACCAGGCGGCGAGGTGCTCATCGATCGTGTCGTGACGGGTGCGCCTACCCTCGGCGGTGCTCAAGTCGGGGTCCGTCGTCCAGTCGCGGCGTCCGACGGCTTCGCACAGTCCCAGCCACTGTTGGTCAGTCGTGACCGCCACCGCGACCCAGCAATCTGCGCGGTCGAACTCGTCGATCTCGTTGGTGCGGTACAGGTTCTGCGGTGCCGCAGTCGGTCCGCGGTTGCCGTCGCGCTCCAGCAGCGCACCGTAGGCGGAGTACTCGATGACCTGTTCGGCGGCGACGTTGATCGCGGCATCGACCATCGCGGCCTCGACGAGCACTCCCTGCCCCGTCCCGCGGCGGTGTTCCAGTGCTATCAGCAGGGCGTTGAGTGCGTGAATGCCCGCGTTCGGATCCCCGACCGAATAGGGCTCGTACGGGTTGCGGTCGGGATAGCCGGTCAGCCAGCTGATCCCGGATGCCGCCTCGATCACGTACGCAAAGGCCGGGTTGTCGCGCCACGGACCGTCCAGCCCGAAGCCGGGCATTCGCAGCATGACGATGTCAGGCCGAATCGCTTGCACTGCAGCAAAATCCAGCCCCATCTGATCGACTACGCGGGGGGTGAAGTTCTCGACGATCACATCGCAGGTCCCGATGAGACGGTTGAGCAGGTCGCGACCAGCGGCGCTCTGCAGGTCGAGCGACAGACCCTTCTTGTTCGTGTTGAGTCCGGAGAAGATCGGCGATTTCTCCCACCACAGTTCTTCGGTCGCAGGTATGCCCGCGATCAGTCGCGTACCGTCCGGCCGGCGCGTCGACTCCACGTGGATGACCTCCGCGCCGAGCATGGCGAGGATGTGTGTGCACGACGGGCCCGCCCAGAAGGTCGTCATATCCAGCACACGTAGACCGTCGAACGGCAATCCCGTTGAGACTGCGTCTCGCGCTGCCGCATGTCCGCTTTCGCGACCCGGACCGCTGTCTCGCCGGCGGTACAACTCGGTGTGTTCGCCCAGCCGCGGCGAGGGCTCCGGTGCGCGAAGCACCGGTGGCGTCGTGCGGTAGGGGTGGCCGGGCTGATCGAAACCGTCACGGGGGTTGACCGTGAAGGATCCACGTTCCACGAAGTGGTCGAGGCCGGTGATGTTGGCGCCGTTGGCAACAGGGGCGTTCGGGATCCGGAACGCAGTGGCGAGGTCCCTGATCTCGTCGACGGTCTGACTCTGCACCCACCCGTAGAGCTCGTCGGCCTTTTCGTTGGCCTGCTGCGTGATCGACAGCGGCGAGTCCTCGTCGATCCAGTCCTGGTGCCCGGTCATCGCGCACAGGTCGAACCACTGCTGCGCGGTCCCGCATCCGATGTCGATCAGGCCGTCCTTGGCGCGGGCGATCCCGGGCACAGTCAGCCGCCTCGCGTCTCGCCACGGTCTGCCCAGCATCTCGTAGTAGGCCACCGGATAGTAGGTGAGGCCGAGGATCTGGGTCTCCAGCATCGACACGTCGACGAGTTCGGCGCCGCCTCGCATCCTCGAGGCCAGCGTCGCGGCGCTCGCGTACGCGCCGGCCAGATACTCCCCGACCTGCCCTCCCACGTATACCGGTGCGCGGTCGGCCGACCCGCGACCGAGGCCGATCACGCCGCCCGACCATGCCTGCAGGGTGAACTCGGTGGCAGGTTTGTCGGCCCAGGGTCCTTCGAGACCGAACGGTGTGATGGAGGTGACGGTCAGGTGCGGGTGCGCGGAGCGGATCGCGGCGGGCGTGAACACCACGTGCTCGGCGACGATAGATCCACGTGACCAGACAACTGCGTCGGCGCCGTCGAGCAACGCGTTGACGTAGTCGAGGTCGGAGTCCGGATCGGCGACCACGCTGTGCTTCGAACAGGCCAGAAAGTTGAAAAGCGCACCGTCGTCATCCGGTTCGATGTCGGCGCCCGATGCCGACCACCGGCGCAGCGGATCGCCCTCGGATGACTCGACTTTGATAACTGTGGCGCCGCCGTCGGCCAGCAACTTGGTGCAGTACGCGCCGGCGATCCCGACGGAGAGGTCGATGACGGTGTAGCCGTCCAGAGGTGGCGCGGTCGGCACGGTTATTCCTCCTCTTCGCGTCTGGTCTTGCTCAGCCGAAACTCCGGCGGAAACTTCGCGTCGTTGTCGTTGACCGAATCGGCGAGTCCGGCGTCGATGGCGTCGCCGAGCATGAAATCGCCCTCGTCCGGCCGGACCGTGGAACCCAGCGACTCGAACATCGCCGAGAGCAGGCTGCCCATGTACTCACCCTGGAACTGCTTGACGACCTCGAAGAACATCTTCTGCTGAAAGACGCTGTCGACAGGGCGATTACGCGCACACGCCAGCGCATACTTGGCCACCTCGGCCTCCAGCTGATCGCGTGCGACCACCTTGTTGAGGAAGTTGCAAGCCAGCATCTCCTCGGCGGTGAACGGCCGACCGGTGAAGACCATCTCCTGGAACGGCCGCAGTCCCATCGTCAGCACCCAGGTCCACATGCGCGGCCCCCAGCCGTAGTAGCGGAACGACGGGTGGCCGAAAAGTGCGTCGTCGGAGGAGATCACGAGGTCGGCGTCGGCGCACTGGTAGAAGTGCCAGCCGTAGCAGTAGCCCTTGGCCTCGACGATGCTGATCTTCTTGAGCTCCTGCAGTGCCCGGTTGCCCGCCGCTGCATTGGCGTACCACTGTCCCATCGTGGCGCCGTGGCGGAATGAACCCTGCGGTGGATAGGTGACGCCGGGGTCGTCGACCCGAAGTTCGGCGAGCCGATCGGCTTCCGACCCCGCCATGAAGTCAGGCAGATCGGCCCCGCTGCCGAGGTTGTCGCCAACCCCCCGGATCACTACGACCTTGACGTCGTCGTCGACGGTGGCGCCGCGCAGCAGATCGGCGTACCGCAAGCGGGCCGCAGACGTCGGGGCGTTCAGGTGATCAGGTCGGTTGAACGTGATCGTTGCGATCTTGGTGTCGAGATCCTTTTCGTAGAGCACGATCTCCTCCGGCGGCGGCGTCGCCCGAGTAGAACTCCCGTCGGTCATCGACGACGCTCAGGAGGTGGCAACGGCTGAGCGCTGCGTGGGACTCGATGTCAGCACTTCGGGTCCCTGTTCGCCGATGAGGACGGCGTCGCGGCGGAAAACCGCGCCGACACCGCGTTCCCACACATAGGCGGTGACTGCCAGCACGGTGCCCGGATCGAGTCGTTCATCCGCCGAGGTACCCGGCAGGTCGGGCGAGATCACCGGCGGGTCGAAGCCGAGCCCGAGACCGTGTGCGACGGGAATCGGCGGCGGCGCCTCGCCCGCGGCGTCGTATGCGGCCAGCAGATCGCCCCCGGACGCGCCGGGCCGGCACGCGTCGATCAGCCTCTCCCACAGCTCATTCGACCGGCTGAAGAGCGCATCCGCGCCTGGGACGTCACCGACCGGCCATGTCCTGCCGACCTCGCCGACGTACCCGTCGGCGAGCGCACCGGCGGCGAAGGCCACCAGGTCGCCCTCGGCGATCACGCGGTCGCGCCGACCGACGCGCCACGAGTGGTCGGGCGATGTGATCCACGCGCCGTCCTGGGTCGCCGAGGTGCTGTATCCACCCGCGGCCATCGCCTCCATGAGGACGCCGTTGAGTGCCTGTTCGGTGGTACCCGCCGCAAGCTCCGACACCGCTGCCGCGAGGCCGCGCTCGGCGACGCCGAGTGCACCTCGTAGAACCCGGATCTCCTCGGGCGTCTTGGTCCGCCTGGCCGCCTTCATCGCCACCTCGGCATCGACGAGTTCCGCGTTGGGGAACGCGAGCGGCAGCAGCTGTGCGAACGACGGTGACATGGCATCGGTTCCGACGCGACGCGCCGTCGCCGCGCCGTCGATGCCCTTGAGCACCTCGATCATCGTCATGGGGTTCCAGGCCAGTCCGTAGAGATGATCGTGGCCGATCTCCTCGGGGATGCCCTCATCCCACGTGCTGTTGAGGTGGATCTCACCGGTGGCGCGCACAAGCACGCAGATCGGCGCGAAAGGACGGGTGCCCGCGACCCAGAGTTGCGGCGCCCCCGTCACATAGCGGACGTTGGCCTGACGCCCCAGTACCAGGATGTCGAGATCATGGGCACCCATCTCAGCGATGGCGCGCTCACGCCGCGCGGTACGCAGGGCGAGGTCGTCGGGGACGATTTCTTCAGCCATATCAACTCAGTCCGTAGGGCGCGTAGGGGTAATCCGTGATCGACTGGTAGCCGTCCTCGGTGATGATCACGATCTCTTCGGCGCGGTAGCCGCCGGTACCGTCCTCCCAGACAACGGGCTCGAGCACCAGCAGCATGTTCGCCGGGAACACGAAGTTGTCGTCGAACTGCTCGCCGAGATCCGTTCCGATCATCGGCATTTCGGCGGCGTTGGTGCCGATGCCGTGACCGAGGTAGAAGTGCGGTAGCCACGGCTTGGTGCCGCCGTTGGCCGCAATTGCCGCGCGTGCCAGATCGCCGGCGGTGGCGCCGGCCTTCGTCACCGCGAGCACGGCGTCGAGAATCGACCGCCACTTTGCGAAGTTCGCGTTCTGTTCGGGTGTGGGGTCCTCCCCCACCACCCAGGTCCGCCCCCAATCGGAGCAGTATCCCTCGAAGGTGATGCTGATATCGGTCCACAACACGTCACCCTTGGCCAACGGCTTCTCCGTGGGTAACAACGGCAGAGCCAGGTCACCGGTGGTGGTCCAGACCGCACCGCTGCTGCGGGTTGTCGGCATCACCTGCCAGATGGCTTCGATCATGTTCGTCGTGGCGCCGAGTTCGAAGGCCCGCCGGACGAATCGCGCCGAAAGGTCCATCTGGCTCACACCGGGGGCAACGAACGGCTGGACGTCGACGAGGGCCTGCTCGGTGATGCGGCAGGCCCTTCGGACAGCGGCAATCTGGTCGAGGGTCTTGACCAGCTTGGCTGGGCCCACGACGAGTGCGGCATCCGTCGGCGGCCCGGCTGGGAACAACCTTCCGGCTGCCCGTCGCATCGCTCCGGTGAGTTCGTCGACTGCTACCGAGGCATTCGGAGGGACCAGGCCCCCGAGTACCTTCGCGAAATGATCGACGCCCTCGTCGAATTCGAGGTACAGCGGACCGTGGACGTGGTCCGGGGGGACTTCGGTGTCGAACGCGCTGCCCTCGGCGAACGGCATGTACAGGTGCGGATGCTCATCGTCGGCGAGCACGATCGCGACCGGACGCTCGACGTGCGACAGGCCCGCATCCAACAATGGCCAACTGGCGCCGGTCGCGTACACGACGTTCCCGTTGCCGAGCAGTACGAGCGCGTCGACGCCCTTCTCCTTCATGGAATCTCTCAGCCGGGCACCGCATTCGCGGTACATCCTGGCGCGATCTGGTAGGTCCGGGATGTCGAGCAGCGACGTTCCCGCGGCGAACGTCGTCGTCACGAGATACCCAGGAAGTTCTTGATGTTGGTGGACACGATCTTCACCGCGTCCTCGGGACCCACCGCCTCCACGACCGAGGCCAACGACTTCTCGCTGTAGCCAAAGGTGCTCTCGTTGTGCGGGTAGTCCGACGACCACATCACGTTGTCGACTCCGATGCGATCGATCAACTGCAGGCCGAGTGGGTCGACCATGAACGAGGCACACATGTGCTGGTCCCAGTAGTGGCGCACCGGATGCTCCAGTTCGTGGTTGAACATGTGCCGATAGGAAGCCAGCATGTGCTCGGCGTCCTGCAATGCGGTTGGCACCCAGGCGATCCCGCCCTCGAACCAACCGATCTTCAGCGAAGGATGCCGGTCGATGATTCCGGAGAACACGTACTTGGCGAACTGTTCGCGGAACGAGTCGACGTTGACCATCATGCCCACCACGACGCTGTTGTTCTGGCACGGCGTCTTGGGTGGAGTCTCACCGATGTGGTGGCTGACCGGCACACCGGACGCCTCGATCTCGTCCCACACCGCATCCATGTCGGTGCTGCCGTAGTCGTAGATGTTCCCCTCATCGTCCTTGCCGGGATTCAGCGGCAACAGAAAAGTCCTCAGACCGAGCGACTTCAGTTCTTCGAGCGTGCTACGGGTACCCTTCGGATCCCACCAGTTGATCAGCCCGACACCGTAGAAGTGTCCGTTCGAGCGTTCCTGAAGATCGGCGATGTGCTCGTTGTAGATCCGGAACACGCGCTCACGCAAGGACTTGTCCGGGTAGTGGAACAGCGCGAGAACCGCGTTCGGAAACGCCAATTCCGTGTCGATGCCGTCCTCTTTGAGCTCACGGATGCGCGCCTCGATGTTGTTCGATGCGGCTCCCGCGAGGTCGTCGTACTGCATGAGCACGCGACCGAAGTCACCGCCGGTCCAGGCCTTGCCCTTCATCCCGACCATGTACGCGCCGTCCTCGTACCAGATGCGCGGTGCCGCACCCTTGAGCTCCTCGGGGAAGCGCTCGTAGAAGATGTCGTCGGCAACCGAGATGTGGTTGTCCGCGGAGAAGATCTCGGTGCCTTTGGGAAGCCCGGTGAGACCTTCCTTTGGAGCGTGACCTTGGCGGTTCTTGGGTGCGCCGAAGCCCTCGGCTGGATAGAGCGTTGTAGGGAGGTGGGTGGGAGATGGCACTGTTGGTGTTGACATCGTTGTTACTCCAATCGGGCTGTGAGGAAGGCTGTTTCGGTGCCTACCAGGTCACCGGAAGTTCGTAGACGCCGTAGGCGAGGCGGTCGTGCTTGAAGGGCACCTCGTCGAACGGGATGGCCAACTTGAGCGTCGGGATGCGACGCAGCAGGGTGTGGAAGACGATCTGCAGTTCGGCGCGGGCGAGCTGCTGTCCGACGCACTGGTGTCTGCCGTAGCCGAACCCGAGCTGCTGGCTGGCGTCGCGGGTGAAGTCCAGCTTGTCCGGTTCGGGGTAGGCGCTGGCGTCCCAGTTCGCCGGGGCCAGATCGATGATGATGCCCTCGCCTGCGCGAATGGTCTCGCCGGCGATCTCGATGTCCTCGATCGCCACGCGTCGCTGGCCGTTCTGGATGATCGAAAGGTAACGCATCAACTCTTCGGCCGCGTTGGCGATGAACTTCGGATCGTCGGAATCGCGAAGGAGCGCCGCCTGTTCGGGATTCTCCAGCAACGCGAGCACACCGATGCCGATCATGTTGGCCGTCGTCTCATGGCCGGCGATCAACAGGCCGGTGCCCAGCTGGGCCGCCTCCTTCACGCTGATCTCACCGGCGGTGACACGCTCCGCGAGGTCGGATACGGCGTCCTCAGACGGGTTCTCCATCTTCTTCTCGACGAGATCGATCAGATATTTGTGAAGGCTCATAGCCCCCTTCTGGCCCTCCTCGGCGGACGCGTATCGGGCCAGTCCGACGTTGGCGTGATGCTGGAAGAACTCGTGGTCCTCGTAAGGGACGCCGAGCATCTCGCTGATCACCTTGGTGGGCACGGGCAGAGCGAGCTTGGCGACGATGTCGGCCGGCTGCGGCCCGGACAGGATTTCGTCGATGCACTGATCGGTGACTTCCTGAATAGCGGTACGCAGCGCCTCGACGCGCTTGAACGTGAAGGGCTTGGACAACATCCGGCGGAATCGGGTGTGCTCCTCGGCATCCGAGGTGAAGACCGAGCGGGGCCGCTTGTTGACCGTCGAGAGCATGTGCTCGTTCCAGTGTGGGAAGCCGTCGCGCCGGTCATCGACACTGACGCGCGAGTCCGAGAACAGCGCACGCGCCACCTCATGTCCGGTGATCAGCCACGGGGTCGTGCCATTCCAGATCCGTACTCGCGACAGCGGCTTGGCCTCCCCCATCTCGAGCATCGGCAGCGGCGGCGCAAAGGGGCAACGAGCGGCCCGTTCCATCGGGTACTCGGGCACCTCGGCCGAAACGTGTTCTGTGGCAAGAGTGTCTGACATGGATTCTCCGTCCTGATTCTCGCTTCGCTCGGTGTCATTCCTCGATATGAATGGCCAGGGCTGGGCACGCCGCGGCGGCTTTTCGGGTTTCTTCGGCTTGTTCGGGTCCGGGTTCAGCGACCAGCAACTCCACAACGCCGTCGTCGTCGCGCTGGTCGAATACGTCACCGGCGTTCATCACACACATCCCGGAGGACACGCACTTGTCCTGATCGACAGTGACTTTCACGGCCGCTCCGTGATGGGCGCGCGCCACAGCCCCACGATCGCGTCGATGAGACCGGATGCCACCGAGCTCCACGTCGTCCGCGGCATGGCCGCGCCTTCGGCGAACGCACGCTCGAAATCGGCACAGGTGTGCATCATCAGATTTCGCACCATGATGTTGCGCTCGGTGACCACAGTCATCGGCAGGTCGGGCAGACAACGCGTGATGCCCTGCACCACCAGCAGCAGCGACGGCGACGCGAGCGCATCCTTCACCACGAGCTTCTGATACGCCGGGTCGGCCAGCGCCTGAGCGGCGAACCGCGCGTACCACGTCGGGTTTCCGAGTTGGTCGAGGTGTTCGGTGAGTGAAAACACCATGCATCCGATCCAGTCGCGCAACTCGGTCGAGTCGCCGATGTCGGCCACCATTCGAGCGAGCAGACGCTCCATCGGCACGCGGTGCTTCTGCTCGATCGCGCGCACGAGGTCAGCCTTGGTACCGAAGTGGTAGCCGACCGCGGCGTTGTTTCCCTGCCCGGCGGCCTCACTGACCTGCCTGTTCGATACCGCGTACACACCGTGTTCGGCGAACAGCCGCTCGGCTGCGGCCAGGATCGCTTCGCGCGTGATGCTGGCCCGCTCAGTCCTCACGGTCCTGCTGGCTGTGGTCACTCGATCAGTGAACCGCGTCACACCGATTAAGTCAAGCGACTGATTTAAAGCTGCTGGAGATCCCTGGTCACGCCTTCCTCGCCGATGGCCGCCGGGCGCATAGAGTGCCGTTGACGATGACCGTTTCGCAGTTCACCGACAGTGGCGACGCGCTGATCCACTATCTCGATTCCGGCGGTGACGACCGCGGCGCACCGGTGGTGTTCGTACCGGGCATGACGTGCATCGCCGAGGACTACACCGAAGTCCTTCCGTTGTTCGGCCGCAGGACCGTCGTCATCGAGCTGCGGGGCCACGGCCGAAGCAGCGCTCCGGCGACCGGTTATGACGCTGCGACATTGAGCACCGACATCGGCGCCGTGGTCGACACCATCACTGACGGACCGGTCCACATCGTGACGTTCTCCCGTGGCACGACCTATGCACTGACATGGGCGCTCGCGAACTTCGAGCGGGTCCGGTCGGTAGCGATCGGGGACTACGTACCCGAGGAGAAGGTGTTGACGCCCGAGATGTCGCGCCGCCTGCTTGCCGGTCGTTGGCGCGGAACTCCGGTGAGCGAACGGTTGGATGAAGCGGCCGCCGACAAGACGTTTCAGGCCGCACAGCAGCGGTCGATGTGGGGCCGCCTTGCGCGGCAGCGACTTCCGCTGCTCGCGGTGCGTAGCGGCGAGAAGTTTCTCGTCGGCGAGGAACAGTGGTCGCGCTACCGCAAGCTGTTCCCCCATGCACAACTGATTGAGTTTCCAGACTCGCCGCACGACATCTTCCGTCCCGATCGCGGCCGCTATCCACGGCTGGTGCGTCAGCATGTCGACCGGGCGGACGAAGGCAGCTAGTGCGTGTTCACATTTGTGGACGTGGCGGTGGTCGCGAGCGCGGTAGGCCCGGACTGACTCATGGTTCGGTCACGGATGCACGACTCGCCGACCTAGTCGTTCTTGGGCTTGCGCACCGTCACCTTGCCCGCCGATGTGCCGCCGTCGATGGGAAGCACCGTGCCGGTGACGTAGCGCGAGCGGTCGGTGGCGAAGTACAGCGCGGCTTCGGCGACATCCTCCACGGTGCCTTCACGCTTGAGCGGGCGGTCGTTGCGCATCTGCTCGCGGATCTTGGCCTCGAACTCCTCGAGCTTCTCGCGGTCCGCCCCTGCGGCGGACTTGCTGACAATCGCTGTGCGGATGTTGCCGGGCGCGATCGCATTGACCCGAATCTCATAGTGTGCCAATTCGATTGCCGCGCACTTGGTGAACTGGATGACAGCGGCCTTCGATGCGCGATAGGTCATCACTCCACCGCCGGCCTGGATGCCGCCGATCGATGTCAGATTGATGATCGAGCCACCGCCGTGTTGTGACATGTGCCGGGCGGCATCGCGCGTACCCGCCATGACCGCAAGTACGTTGACCGCCATCACCTTGTGGAAGTCGGCGAGGTCATCATCGAGGAAGCGCCGGTGCATCGTGCCCGACACTCCTGCGTTGTTGACCATGACGTGCAGGCCGCCGAACCGGTCCACCGCTGTCGATACGAGGCCACTGACCCGGTCGACGTCGGACACGTCGGCTTCGACAAAGAGCGCGTTGGCGCCGATGTCCGCCGCGAGCGCCGTGCCGCTGTCGCTGTCGACGTCAGCGATCAGCACCTTGGCGCCCTCGGCGGCGAACCTGCGTGCGAGGCCTTCTCCGAGGCCCGACGCGCCTCCGGTGACAATCGCGACCTTGCCCGCCAGTTCGTCTGTCATGTCGTCGCTCCTTCGCGGTGCTCGGCCAGAAATGCAAGTAGCAGATCGTTGACGGCCGCAGGTTGTTCGATCTGCGGGCAGTGTCCGGCCTCGGCAACGACCGCCGAACGCCCCGAGGCGATCTGCGCGGCGATCTCCGCCGCCCAGCCCCGCGGCAGCAGTTTGTCGGCCCCACCCTCGACGACCAGTGTCGGCACGGCGATGCGGTCATAAGGTCTCGCACTCGACGGCAGGGCGGGCGGTTCGAGCCCGGGCCTGCGAAACCTCGCGGCTGCCAATGCTTCCCATGCGCCCGGGGCGATGCTGGAGTCGTATCGACGCTGCACGTAGGACTCGTCGCGTAGGTACGAGGGGTCGAAGAACAGAGCCTCGACGATTCGGCGCATCCCCTCGACGGTGGCGTCATAGTCGTACAGGGCAGCAGAATGCTCGTTGCGCTGGATCTCGCCGCCACCGCAGATCATCACCATGCTCCGCGCGGGGAGTAGCGGCGACTCCGAGGTGGCGTCGACGAACAGATTGACCGCCCCCATCGAGTTGCCGACGAAATGCGCCGATTCGACACCGACGGCCGCACAGAACCGCGCGATGTGCCGAATCCGCATACCCCTGCCGTCATTGAAGTCGATGACTTTCGCCGACTCACCGAAGCCGAGCATCTCCAAGGCCAGTACCCGATGCCGTTGCGCGAGCGCTTCGATGTTGTTCTCCCAGGCGATCTCGGCGTTGACGCCGAATTCACCACCGTGCAGCAAGACGACCGGATCGCCCTGTCCTGCTTCGAGATAACCGGTGACGAGACCGTCGACCAGGATGGTCTTCCGCGCTGCGTTCACGCGGTTTCCCAGGCGGCCCTGGCGAAGGTGAGCACCTGCGAGGCCAGCATGTCGAGCTGATTGCACACCGCGGCGTCGGTCAAAGTGCCGTCGGCATCCCAGATCTTGTCGGCGGAGTTGATGGCGACACCGAGTGGAGTCGGCCAGGCCCGCAGCGCATGTCCGATGGAACGCAGCTGTCCGAGCGTCCCTACGGCCGCCTGCCACCCGTATGCGCAACTGATGCATCCCCACGGGGTGTTGTCGAGATACACCCGCGGATCCTCGCGGAGATCCTCGATGTAATCGAGTGCGTTCTTGACCAAACCGGAGATCGCGCCGTGGTAGCCCGGCGAACCGACGACGACGGCATCCGCGTCGCGCAGCGCCTTGACCAACTCCAGTGCCCCTGGGGTGCGTTCGAGTTCGTGCGGGGCGTACATCGGCAGATCGAGGTCCGGTCCGCTGAAGAACCGGGTGCGCCCGCCCTGCCGTTCGACCGACTCCAGGCAGTAGCGCAGCGCACGCTCGGTCGATGAGTTGGCACGCAACGTTCCGCCGAGTCCGACGACCAGCGGAGCACCGCCGGTGGTTGTGCTTACGGTCATGACCCCTACCTATTTGATGGCAATCGGATTGACAGGTGATCCGACCCCGCCGGTCACCCGCAGTGGCGGCGCGATGAGCTGGAATTCGTACACACCGTCGGCGGCACAATCGGTCGCCAGCGCGTTCAGATCCCAGTACTCGCCGAGCATCAGGCCCATATCTCGCAGGCACAGCATGTGCATGGGCAGGAATACGCCGTCGACGCCGGGCATCGGGTTCTCCACCATGAGGTTGTCCGCGGCGACCGCGGCGACCTCGTGGTCGTGCAGCCACGACGCGCACGTCCAGTCAAGTCCCGCACCGGGTTCTGCGCCGTTACCGGTCTCTAGAAAGCGCGCCCACCACCCGGTGCGCACCAGCACGATGTCGCCGCGTTCGACGGCCACGCCCTGCCGTCGCGCCGCCTCGTCGAGTTCGGCCGGCGTGATCGGGTCCCCGAGTTCGCAGAAGGTCTGCACACCGCGCAGCCGCACGATGTCGAGAAGCACCCCGCGCGACGTGATGCCTTTCACGTCCACCTTGTCGATGCCGCAGTGATAGGCGCCGAGGCTGGTGACCGAATCGGCGGGAAAGCCGTTGTACAGCTTGTCCTCGTAGTAGACGTGCGACAGAGCGTCCCACTGCGTGGCGGCTTGCAGCGGCATGATGATGACATCGTCGTTGAACCGCATCGGGCCCGAGGTCCAGTACTCGCTGAGCTGGGTCGCAGCCGGGTTCTTCAGCCACGACGGACCGTATTCGGCTAGCGTGCTCGCGTCGCCTCCGTCGATCGTCATCACGTGCAGCGGGTTCTGCCGAAAATGAAATGCGCCCTGGGGTCCGGACGAGCCGAAGTCGACGCCGAGCGGAAAGACCTTGCCGTGCTTCACGAGACCGGCGGCCTGCTGCACCTTCTCGGTCGTGATGAAGTTGAGGGTGCCGAGCTCGTCGCCCTCACCCCACCGACCCCAGTTCCTCACATCGTCTGAGACTCGGCGGAAATCGGTCATGTCGGCCATAGCGTGCCTCTCATCGTCGGGTCACCTCGGCTGCGAGATCCGTCTCTCCGATCGTGCCACCGTCCACCCAGATCACCTGTCCGGTGATGTAACTGGCCGCCTTGCTGTTCAGGAAGACCAGGACGCTGGCCTGCTCGTCGGGTGTGGCAGCGCGGCCGAGCGGCGTCCGGAACGAGTCCAGGAATTCCTGGCCATACGCCGAACGCAACTGGTCCAGAATCGGTGTGTCAGTGACACCTGGCGCGGTGCAGTTGATCCGAATCCCCTTCGCTCCCAGTGCCACGACGTTGGCCATCCCATAGAGAATGATCGCCTCCTTGGACAGCCGGTAACCGCCGCCGTCGGCCACGGCATCGGGATGGCGCGCACACCAGTCGAGTCCCTCGGCCATCGTCACGGTATCCACCAGGCCCGCCGTGACGTGCGCGTTCTGCCGATAGGCCGACGCAGCGAGTGAGGACACGGAGACGATGGCCGACCCGGGCGGCATGGACGGCACCAGCGCCTCGGTGAACCGGCGCGTGCCAAGGAAGTTGATGGTGACGACCCGCAGCGGATCACCGATACCCGACGACACGCCGGCCACATTGAACAGAGCATCGACCGGGCCGCCGATCGACGCCGTCGCTGTGTCGATCCGTTCCGGATCGAAGAGATCCAGGGCGATGAACTCGCCGATGTCGAAGTCCGGCTCCCGGATATCGAGTCCGATCACCTCGGCGCCGAGTTCGGCGAGCTGTCGCGCCACGTCGCCGCCGATGCCCGACGCACATCCGGTGACGACGACCCGACGGCCGTCGTAACGCCACCGCTCGTCAATCCGGCCCATGGATCAACTCTTGCCGGCCAGGGTCATTCTCTCCTCGCGTCCGCGGAAGGATTCCTGCTCGTCCACCCCTCACCCGACTTGAGCTTCGCCGCCGCGGCCTCGATGCCCGCGTTCATCTCGTCCATCGCCAGCGACACCTCGTTGGCGGTGTAGTTCTCGCGTCCGGTGGGCAGACCGCCGAAGGCGTAGGTCTCGTCGAACAGCGGAGCATTGGACTTCGGCCGGCGCGCCTCGGCCTTGTCGAGGACCGGCGCGAGTCGCTTGGCCTTCTCGGCCCTCGCCTTCTCGTCGCGCTCGATGAACTCGGGCAGGACCTCTTTGCCCATCAGCTCGATGGACTCCATCGTCTCCTCGTGCCGGCGCGGCGTGAGGAGCAGGATCAGCTCGTCGACACCGCTTTCCTCATAGCCGCGCAGGAACTCTCGCACCGTGTCGGGGCTCCCGATGGGCCCGCGGTCCGGGCCGTACACGATGCTGGGATCCTTCTCGATCTCCTCGAGATGACGCTCCCAGACCCCGGTGCGGCCCGGCGTGTGCATGCCGGTCATGTAGTAGTGCATGATCCCGAACGCGAAGAACCCGCCGCCCTTGCCGAGCCGCTCGATGGCCTGCTCGTCAGTCTTGGCCACCATCATCGAAAGGTCGCCGCCGATGGCCAGGATGTTGGGATTCATCTGCGGCGTGACCGGGACGGCACTCTCTTCGAACTCCTTGTAGTAGCCGTTGACCCGTTCGGTCAGCGGCCCGGGCCCGGTGTAGGCGAAACTCAGTGCGCCGAGGCCCTTTTGCGCGGCCATCGACACCGAGGCGGGCCGGGTGCAGGCCACCCACACCGGCGGATGGGGTTTCTGCAACGGCTTGGGGACGACGTTGCGCGGCGGCATCTCGATGTGCTGGCCCTTGAAGCCGGTGAACGGCTCCTCGGTCATACAGCGGATCGAGACCTCGAGCGCCTCCTCCCACATCGCGCGCTTGTCGGCGGGATCGATACCGAACCCGCCGAGCTCGCCCACCGAGGACGATTCGCCCGTGCCGAACTCCACCCGGCCGTTGGACAGCAGGTCGAGCGTGGAGACCCGCTCGGCGACACGAGCGGGGTGATTCACAGCCGGCGGCAGGTGCATGATGCCGAAGCCGAGCCGGATGTCTTTGGTGCGCTGACTCGCCGCCGACAAAAAGATCTCGGGTGCGGTCGAGTGGCAGTACTCCTCGAGGAAGTGGTGTTCGGTCAGCCACACCGTCGAGAAGCCGGCCTTGTCGGCGGCCTCGACCTCATCGAGGCCATCCTGGAAGAGCTTGTGCTCGTCATCGTCACTCCACGGCCGCGGCAGCGGAAACTCATAGAACAGCGAGATCTTCATTTCGTTACCTTTCGATCTGAACTAAGTGTCGAATCTGTCTGCGTGCCCGCATCCACAGCTGAGTCGGGCGACTGGTCTGCTATGTGTTTTGCCGCTATGTAGCCGAAGGTCATGGCCGGTCCGATGGTGGCGCCCGCACCCGCGTAACTGCGTCCCATCACGGCGGCCGACGTGTTGCCGACCGCGTACAAACCCTTCACGAAGCTTTCATCGGAGCGGAGCACGCGGGCGTGTTCGTCGGTACGCAGCCCACCCGACGTACCGAGATCTCCGAGGATGATCTGGAACGCGTAGTACGGCGGCTTCTGCAGCGGATACAGATTGGGATTGGGCAGCGTCGGGTCGCCGTAGTAGTTGTCGTAGGCGGAATCGCCGCGGTTGAAGTCGTCATCGTGGCCCTTGCGCGCCAGTTCGTTGAAACGGTCGGCGGTTGCACGAAGCTGTGCGGGCGGAGCGCCGATCTTGGTGGCCAGCTCCTCGAAGCTGTTGGCTTCCACCACGATTCCGGACTCCAACCACGCCTTGGGCACCTTCCACCCGGTCGGCACCGGCGCGAACGGCACCTTCGGGATCGGCAGGTGTCCACCGACGACGTAGCGGTGGAACGAGCGGATGTCGGTGACGAGCCAGCATGGGATGTGCGTTACGCCGGAGTTCTGGCCTTCGATCATTGCGTGCGCGAAGTCCATGTAGGGCGCCGCCTCGTTGATGAACCGCTTACCCTCACCGTTGACGACGAACTGCGAGGGCATCATGCGCTCGTTCAGCATGAACTGCAGCCTGCCGTCGGGCCAGCACATGGCCGGGAACCACCACGCCTCATCCAGCAGATCCGTCGACCCGCCGACCTTCTCCCCCGCCCGGATGCCGTCGCCCATCGAGGCGGGATTGCCGAAGCTCCAGTCACCTTCGCCGGAGGCGAGATGTCGGACCCTGTCGAGTACGGGCAGATGCTGTCTGCGCCACTCCATGTCGTGGTCGAACCCACCGGCGGCGAGGATGACGCCGCGCCGCGCCGCGATGCGATACTGGCGACCGTCGCGTTCGACCACCGCACCGGTCACGGTTCCGTCGACATCGGTGATCAATTCGGTCATCGGAGAACTCAGCCACAGCGGGATGTCGCGCTCTTTGAGCGCCAGCCGCATCCTGGCCGCGAGTGACTGGCCGATCGCGGCCATCCGGTCACCGAACACGCGTGCCCGGAACATCCGCCAGATGAGTTTGACCAGTACAGCCTTACCGCGCCAATTTTGGCGGACCTGATAGAACAGCCGAAGATCTTTGGGCGCGAACCAGATTCCCGCGGGCGCGAGCGCCAGTGGCCGCAGCAGGTTCTGCTCCTCGTCGCCGAGCGCACGCAGGTCGATGGCGGGCACGTTGATGGTGCTGCCCAATTCCGAGCCGCCGGGCAACTCGGGGTAGTAATCGGCGTAGCCCGGCTTCCAGACGAATTCGAACCACCGGCTGCGCTTCTGGAGGAACGCCATCATCTCCGGCGCAGTGTCGACATACTGACGGAGCCGTGCGTCGCTCACCAGTCCCCCGGTGATCCGCTGCAGGTACTCGAACACGCCGTCCGGGTCGGGGACATAACCGGCGTCGCGCTGCGACGGCGCACCCGGCACCCAGATTCCGCCGCCCGACAATGCGGTGGAGCCGCCGAACTGTGGTGACTTCTCCACGATGAGCGTGTCGAGGCCGAATGCCTCGGCGGCCAGCGCCGCGGTCATCCCGCCGCCGCCGGAGCCGACGACGAGGACATCCACGGTGTGGTCGAACGTTGCGGCGGTCACGGCTTGCACACCGCCGTCCTCACGGCGAAACCGGCGATCAATTCGGGTGCCGCACGGTAGAACCCGTTTGCCGTCTCATACCGGCCGTGCGCCGCCAGCGCGGCGAAGGCCGCGATCCAGGTGCGGATTTCGTGTGCGGAGTGGCCCGCCTGCTGCTCGACCCAGCTGTTCGACCAGGCATCCACCTCGTCGAGGCGGTTCGCGTCGACCAGGTCGAGAAACGCGTGATCCCACTCGGGGTTCAGCGGTTGCAGCGGGCCCTCGCCCTGGGCGAAGGCCTGCGCCGCGTCCATCACCGCCACCTGCCGCGCCTGCCGTTGCTCCGGGGTCATCGGCTCCCCACCCACGATGCGCGCGAGCGCCGCGGGCGGTGCGGTGGCCAGGGTCGGCACCGGCGGATCATGCGATAGGCCACCGGATCCCACGACCAGGACCCGCTTCCCCAGCGTCGCCAGGTAGGTTCCGACAGCGGCGCCGAGCGCACGGACACGCCGAAGCGGGCCGAGCGGGGTGGCGACCGAATTGATGAAGATGGGGATCACCGGTCTCGACGTCGCATCGCCGAAGAGCTTTTCCAGCGGCTGCACGGTGCCGTGATCGACGTCCATGCTGGCCGACAGCGCCACGTCGACACCCGATTCGAGAACCGCACGGGCGCAGTCGGTCGCAATGTCCTCGGGCACGTCCAGTGGGCCCGCATGAGTCCCGTAGTCGCCGACGCCCTGTGCGGCCGTGCCGATGCAGAACGGCGGCATCGTTCGATAGAAGAACCCGTTGTAGTGGTCCGGCGAGAAGACCACGACCAGTTCGGGGTCGAAGTCCGCGACGAAGCCACGCGCCGCGCCGAGGGCGGACTCGATGTCGTCAAGAAGATCCTGCGACGGTCCCGGAAGGTTCAGCAGTGGGCTGTGCGACATGCAGCACAGAGCCAGGTTCGTCATGAGAACTCGAGCCTCCTTCCCTGGTGAGACAGAGAACGTCGAAAAGCGATGCACTCATTTCGGGTGCGCGCTGGGCGATGCACGCGCCTGCGATGCAACGGTCGGGCCGCACGAACAGCACGGAGTCGGTGTAGACGTCGAACCAGGATTTCAGCGCACCCGTGCGGTCACCGACGACCATCACGTCGGTGTCGTCGTGGCCCGGCCAGTGCAGCTGAGTCATCGGGCGCGCCTCGATGAACCTGGCCCCCAACGCTTTCCAGCGGCAGAACGCCTCGTCGCCGAGGACGGCTCGCAGGTTGTTGCTCCAGCACAGCACCGCGAAGCCCGTGCCGAGCACATCGTCGAGCAGGACATTCTGATCCGCGCGAGTGTCGACCCGCGGCTGGATGAACAACGTTCCGGTCGGCGAGATTCCCCCGGAAGCACTGTCGCTCGCCTCGGCGTGGAACACGGCGCCCTGCTGATACCGCGGCATCGGCTTGAAACGCATTTCCAACACATAGCGTTTCAGGGTGGGCACGAGCGACGCGCCATGGATGACGCGGTCGCGCAGCGCGGCCACCCGCCGATTCGTCGGCGAGATGACGCGCCCCACCATGGTGGACAGGTCGATCATCGCGCGTGCATGCTTGCGCCGCTCGATGTCGTAGGTGTCCAGCAGCGCGTCGCCGGCCTGGCCGGTGACCACCGCGGCGAGCTTCCACCCCAGGTTCGCGGCATCGCGGATACCGCTGTTGTAGCCCTGGCCCTGCCACACGGGCATCAGGTGTGCGGCATCGCCCGCAAGCATCAGTCGCCCCTTGCGGAAGGAGCCCGCGATGCGGGAGTGATGGGTGTACACGCGATGGCGGATCATGTCGACACGATCGGGATGCGGAACTCGCTGCGCGAGCATCTGTCTGACGAATGCCGGATCGTCGGCGAGTTCGTCGGACTCGTCGTCGTGGATCAGGAATTCGAAGCGGCGGATGCCGTGTGCGATCGAGATCGACACGTACGGGCGTTTGGGGTCGGCTCCCACCTCGCTGTTCGGGTGCCCCAGCGGATCATTCGCGACGTCGACCACCAGCCAGCGGGTCGACGAGGTCGTCCCGTCGAAAGACACCCCCATCAGCCGCCGGGTGGCGCTGCGCCCGCCGTCACATCCGACGACATAGCGGGCACGCACCGGATCCTTGCCGTCGGCGAATTCGAGTGTGACGCCGTCGGAGGTTTCGATGCAGTTCTCCATGCGGTGACCCCACCGGACCTCGACGTGGTCAAAACGGTCAAGTCCGCCGTGCAACTCGGCGTCGACCATCGGCTGGACGAAACCGTTGCGCTTGGGCCAGCCGAAACGTGCGTCGGGCGGCGCCATTTCGGCGAGCAGCCGACGTTTTGCGTCGAAGAATCGCAGGATCTGGTTCGGCACGGTGTGCGGCAGAACCCGATCGACCAGGCCGATGGACTGAAAGGTGCGGAGCGCCTCGTCGTCGAGTCCGACACCGCGCGGGTAGTCGATGAGTGTGTCGCGCTCCTCGACGATCAGCGTCCGGACACCCTGCAGCCCAAGGATGTTCGCCAAGGTCAGACCTGACGGTCCGGCCCCGACGATGACGACGTCCACCTCTTCGGTCATGGCCTAGCGTCCCAGCAGGAAATCGAGATGCAGGCGGTTGAAGGTCTTGGGGTCCTCGTACTGCGGCCAGTGTCCGCATCCGGGCATCACCTCGAAGCGGGCTCCTGGAATCATCGAGGCGATGCGGCGGCCCTCGGCGACGTCGGCCGTCGGGTCATCGCTGGTCCACACCACCATGGTCGGAGCCGTGATCGACCCGTACTCCTTCGGCCCGAGCAGGTTTCGCGCGCGAATGTCGGGATCCTGCAGCGCCATGATGTCCTTCATCGCGGCGGCGAATCCGGGCTGGCGGTATACGCGCTGGCGACTGGCGACGATGTCGTCGTAGTCCTTGGACTTGTCGGCCATCAGCCATTTGATGCGCGCCTGGACGGTCTCCCACGTCGGGTTCTCGGCGGCCGCCATCGACAAGGTGATGATCCGCTTCATCACCTCGGGGTCCGCTTGCGATCCGCCCGCAGTGTTGAGCACCAGACGGTCGATCCGGTCAGGATGATCGGCGGCGGCGCGCGCGGCGACCCAGCCGCCGAGGGACTCGCCGCTGATGTGCGCCCGGTCTGCGCCGATCGCGTCGAGGAACGCCATCAGGTGGGACACGTAGTGATGCACTTCCAGTGGGTGTCCGGGTTTGTCGGTATAGCCGTGACCCAGCATGTCGATGGACCACGTCGAGAAGTGCTCCGCGTGCGAATCCAGGTTCCGGACGTAAGCCTCGGCGTGACCGCCGGAGCCGTGCAACAAGATCAGCGCCGGCTTGTTCGCGTCGCCGGCGTGCAGGTAGCGGGTCCGCACACCACCGGCGTCGATGTAACCCTGCGAGAACGCGACGCCCTGGAGGTCGCTCCAGACGCTCTCGAAGTCGAGCAACGGAGTCGATTCCGACACTCGTCACCTCTCTTGACGACGAGAATTCAATTCTCGTATTTTGTAAGCACTATGCTCATTTATCGCACGTCCATGTGCACTATAGTCAGAGCATCACTCTCCTGAGTGGTGGATGTCAAGGAAAGTCAGGAAGGCGCCATGTCTGGTTCGGTTGGGCCTGGTTCGGTCGGGTCTGAATCGGTCGGCGGGGCCAGCCCCAATGGCGCGCCGACCGGGGCGCCCGGGTCGCAGACGTTGGCGCGCGGTTTGGCCGCTCTGCAGTTGGTGGCGACGTCCCGATCGGGTTTGACCGCTCAACAGGTCGCCGACGACATCGGCGTGCACCGGACGATCGCGTACCGCCTGCTGTCCACGCTGTCCCAATTTCGCTTCGTGGCCAAGGGCGAAGACGGCCGCTATCGGGCGGCGGCAGCGCTCGCGGTGCTCGGTGCGTCGTTCGACAACCATGTACGCCAACTGAGTCTGCCGATCCTGCGCGCACTGGCGGACGAACTGGGCAGCACGGTGTCACTGCTCGTCGCCGAGGGCGATCAGCAGGTCGCCATCGCGGTGATCGTGCCGACCAACGTGTACTACCAACTCGCTTTCCACGAGGGCAGCCGCTACCCGCTCGACCGGGGCGCGGCCGGCATTGCGCTGCTGGCGAGCATGCCGCCACGGCCCGGCGAACGTGACCTCGTTCCTCAGACACGCCAGCAGGGGTGGGTCACCACCCACGGCGAGGTCGAGCCGAACACCTTCGGCCTAGCCGTACCGGTACGCAGACAGCCGCCGTCGCCGCCGACGTGCATCAACCTCATCTCCCACCGAGAGGACGTGGTGATGGACGGCAAAGCTGCGGTGATCAAGGCGGCCAACGAACTGTCCGCGATCCTGTCCTGAGGAACGCCAGCGCGAAAGGATTCAGCACGTGACCAATTGGGATCACGAGGTCGACGTCGTCGTGCTGGGCAGCGGGGGCGCCGGCCTGACGTCGGCACTGACGGCCGCGGTCAACGGAGCCTCCGTCGAGGTGTACGAGAAGGCCGCGACGGTGGGCGGCACGACCGCGGTATCCGGTGGCATCATCTGGATTCCGTCGCACAACCGGTCGTCTGACGAGTTGAGCGTCGAGGACGCGATGAGCTACCTGCGCGCGCAGTCGCTCGGCTTCATGGACGACGATCTGGTGGAGACGTTCGTGCGCACCGGCTCGGAGATGCTCGACTTCGTCGAGGAACACAGCGAATTGCAATTCGAAGTGGCCGAAGGCTTTCCGGACTACAAGCCCGAACTCCCCGGCGGACGTCCGGCGGGCGGGCGGTCGCTGAACGCGAAACCGTTCGATCGGTCCCGGCTAGGCGAGTGGAGTGACCGTGTGACGTCGTTTCCCGCCGACTTCAGCAACGTCGGCATCGACGCCGAAACTCGGGCGCGTATCCACGCCTCGGTCGACGATGAGTCGGGCGACTACTGCGTGGCGGGCACCGCCCTGATCTCGGGACTGCTCAAGGGGCTGCTCGACCTCGGAGTCGTTCCGAACACGAACGCGCGTGCCGTGGAGCTTTTCGCCGACGCCCTCGGTATCACCGGTGTCCGAATCACGCAGGGCGACAAAGAGTTCAACGTGCGCGCGCGCCGCGGTGTCGTGCTGGGTACTGGTGGATTCGAATGGGATTCGAAGCTGGTCGAGGCATATCTACGTGGCCCGATGCGCGGTGCGGTGTCGCCGCCCAACAACACCGGCGACGGCCTGCGCATGGCCATGGCGCACGGCGCAGACCTGGCCAACATGGGCGAGGCGTGGTGGGTGCCGATCGTTCAACTGCCTGGCGACACCTTCGAAGGGCACCCACGCAGCCGCAGCGTCCGACTCGAACGCACGCGGCCCAGGAGCATCATCGTCAACCGTGCGGGAAAGCGGTTCCTCAACGAGGCGGGCGAGTACAACTCGATGGCGGGGCCTTTCCATTTCCTCGACCCGAAACGCGGCTACGCGAACGATCCGGCGTGGATCGTCTTCGACTCCCAACACTTCAAGCGGTACGGCTTCCTCGGCGTGCTGCCCGAAGAAGAGGCCCCCGACTGGTTCGCACCATCGGCCGATCTGACAGAGCTCGGCCAGAAGACCGGTATCGACACCGACGGCCTGGCCGCCACGCTCGCACATTGGAACGACAACGTGGCCCACGAACGGGACCCCGACTTCGGCCGCGGCGCAAGCGCGTACGACGGGTACTGGGGCGACGACAGCGCCACCACCTCCGCAGGAAAGACGCTCGGCCCCATCGATACCCCGCCGTACTACGCCGTCCCGGTGTCGATCGGTGCGATGGGCACCAAGGGCGGTCCCCGCACCGACCGCGACGGACGGGTGTTGCACGTCAGCGGCGCCACGATCCCAGGACTGTTCGCCGCAGGAAATGCGATGGCCGGTGCGACGGGGAAGGCATATGGCGGTGCGGGCGGAACACTAGGACCCGCAATGGTATTCGGCTATCGCGCGGGCATGGCGGTGTCGGCTCGCACGCGGTGAGCGACCGCCCCGGCAGACCTGAGGGGTTGTGGTTGCCGATCGGCAACTGATAAAGTAGCCGATCGGCAACTAATCGCTCGAATCTGGTCTAGCCTCGTGCTGTCCACGAGCCGGGAGGACACAACCGCATGACCCAACTCACGAACGAGCGAGACGATGCTGGGGCTCGCGCAGACAAGCGCGGCCCGGTGTCGATGACGACCCGCGGCCAACGCATCATGCTGTGGACGGCTCCGCCCGCGGGGGCGCTGTTCGTGATCGGCTTCTTCTTGTTCCCGCTGTTCTCCCCGCCGTTGTCACCGACATTGAGCCCCGAACAAGTCGCGGCGATCTTCAGCGAGAACGTCACCGGAATCCTCGGAGTCGTGATCCTGTGCAACCTGATCGCCGGGTCGCTGGTGCCGTTGTTCGCGGTCATTGCCGTACAGATATCGCGGACCGCCACATCGAGCAGCGTCTTCACCTACGCCTACATCATCTGCGTCGGAGTCGGCACCACCGCGTTCATCCTCGCCGACTACTGCTGGGGCGTCGCCGCCTTCCGGCCTGACCGCGACCCGCAGCTGATCAGTCTGCTCAACGACATGGCGTGGTTCTTCTTCATCGCGCCCGTCGGGACCATCGTGGTGCAGAACCTCTGCCTTGCGGTGAGCATCTACCTCGACGAACGGCCGCACCCGATATTCCCGCGCTGGGTGGCGCATTTCAACGTGGCGGCCGCGCTGCTGCTGATCCCGAGCGCGTTCTCGATCCTGTACAAGACCGGGCCGCTGGCGTGGGACGGCGCCGTGTCGTTCATGCTGCGCAACGCGGTGCTCGTGATCTGGGCCGTCGTGATGTTCTTCGTCCTGCTTGGCGTGGTGAACCGTCAGGGCGACGAGCGGGAGAGTCTCGCATGAGCGACACCGTCATCACCGCACCCGAATCCCCGGCGGAATCCGCACCACCACGGCCACGGAATCGCAAGCGGGATCAGTGGATTGCGTTCTGGATCGTTCCGATCTTCTTCAACATCTTCGGCATCGTGTTCGTGCCGCTGAGTTGGATGATGCCGCCTCGGCCTCCAAACAGTCCCGTCCCCGCGGTTGTCGAGTTCATGCAGTCCCACACACTGCTCATCGCCTGCGCGATCCTGACGTTGTGCTTCGGTCTCGCGCCGGTGGGCAACGCCGTCTATCTGATCCAGATCAAACGGATGTCGGTCAGCCCGGTGTTCCGCTACTCGGTCATGATCGGATCGATGACCGGCACGATCGTCGGCATGCTTTTCCCGCTGTTCTGCTTCGGCCTCGGCGCGTTTCGCTCCGGCTATGAGCCGTCGACGCTGGCGATGCTCTATGACTTCGGCTACCTGGCCTTTATCGGCTCGCTCGGCTGCTTTTGCGTCATGTGGATGGCCTTCGGCCTGGCGATCATTCTCGACAACAACAACGTGCTGCCGAAATGGCTGGGCTACTACACCGTTTGGCAGTACGTCACCGAACTGATGGCTGCGCCGGTGTGGATATCGAAGTCGGGCCCGTTCGCCTGGAATGGGCTGATGACGTTCTGGTTCGCCATGGTGCTGTACGTCTCGTGGCAGATCATCGTCTACGTCTGCATCTATCGGGCGATCAAGAATCAACGCGACGACACGCTCGAGACCGCCTGGCTCTACGGCGAAGTCGTCGCGGCCGAGCCGCGACCAAAGGCAGACGCATGACGCACGTCGCCGAGGAATCCGCCTCCGGCATCCGCGACACCGGACGAATCACCCACCTGCGCAACCACGTTCCCGGCGAACTGAGCATGTGGTTCTTCGTCATCGGCGATCTGCTCATCTTCGGCGTCTACTTCATCGGCTACGTCTACTACCGCGGGCAGAACCCCGACCTGTTTCTCGAGAGCCAAGCGCGGCTCAACCTGGATATCGGCGCGATCAACACGGTCATCCTGTTGACGAGTTCGTTGTTCGTCGCGCTGGGCACCTCGGCGGCACGCAACGGCAAAGTGCCGGATGCCATTCGACTGTTCGGCATCGCGTTCGCGTTCGGGGTGGCCTTCCCGGTGATGAAGGCGTTCGAGTACATACCCGAGGTCACCGCCGGCTTGACGCCGGGGACCAACCTCTTCTTCATGTACTACTACGTCATGACGGGGTTGCACCTGTGCCACGTCACGCTCGGGCTGGTGATCCTCGGCTTCGTCATTCGCAGTCTGCGGATCACGGCGAAACCCAAGATGTCGTTCGTGGAAACCGCGGCGACATACTGGCACATGGTCGATCTGTTGTGGATTCTGCTGTTTGCGCTGCTCTACCTGATGAGGTGAACGATGACGTCCTACATCCGCAACCCGCTGACACTCGTCTGGGCGTTGCTCACCATCGTCACCGTCGTGTCGTGGCTGACCGCTCGCGACGGCGGCTCGGCACACGTCGTCAACGTGACGGTCACGCTCGTCGTATTACTCATCGCCGCGGTGAAGACGCACTTGGTCATCTGGCACTTCATGGAGGTCAGGTTTGCGCCGCGGTGGTTGAAGCTGACGACCGGCGGCTGGCTCGTCGGCCTCGTCGCACTCCTGTTGGGCTTCTACTTCGCCGGTATCTGACGGCTACCCTCGTGTCTGTGACGTCCACACAGGATGACCTCAAGTTCAGTGAGATCACCCGCACCGCCGCCCAGACCCGCGTCCTGGACGCGGCCTTGAAGCTGATCGCCGAGCATGGCGTCAGCGGAACGTCGTTGCAGATGATCGCCGACGAGATGGGCGTGACCAAGGCGGCCGTCTATCGCCAGTTCAAGACCAAAGAAGAGATCATCATCGCCATCACGGAACGAGAGATGAGCAAGCTCGAGGATGTCCTCGAAGCCGCGGAGGCCGAAGGCCATCCCGTTCGTGCTCGTGCGGTGTTGCTCGACCGGATGGTCGAGCAGGCCATCGATCGCCGTGACGCCTTCCGTGTTCCGATGTTCGATCCGGTCATCATCCGGCTGCAGGCCGAGTACGAACCTTTTCAGCGATTCATCGAACGACTGTATGCCGCGCTCCTCGGCACCGAAGCCGGCGTCGAGGCACGTCTGCACGCCGCGATGCTCTCGAGTGCGATCAGTGTGGCCGTCATGCACCCACTACTCGCCGATGTCGACGGCGAGACGCTACGAGTACAGCTCAAGGAGATGACGCGTCGCATGCTCGGACTGCCGCAATGACGAACCAGACGTTCGCCGAGGAGCACGAGATCCGAAGTGTCGTACACCGATACGCCGATGCCGCGTCCCGGCGCGACCCCGTCGGGGTGGCAAGCGCATTCAGCTCCGACAGCGAATGGTTTTCCCCGGCGCTGGGCCGCTTCACAGGTCCAGACGCGATGCTCGCGTTCTTCACCGCGATGCTCGACGGCTGGAACGTCTTCCTGCAGTCGATGATGTCCGGGGTGGTCGTCGTCGACGCGTCGAATCCCGATCGCGCCGTGGGCCGTTGGTTCGTCCAGGAGACGGGGCAGCGCGCGGAAGGCACCAATTTGATCATCTCCGGCGTCTACCACGATGAGTACATCCGTGATGCGGGCAAGTGGCTGATCCGTCACCGCCGCTACGATCAGCTGCTGCGAAACTCCGACGGACAGGTGACAACACACCCGTTCCCCGCGGATGTCCCTGCGTTCGGTCAGGACTCGACGGGAACGGCGAACAGCTCGTCGGTGGCGGAGTAGGGATCTGACCCACCCTCGGCGACCTGGCCGGCCAGGCGATCCAGCTCGGGGTGACTCCGCAGCCGCGTTTGCGCCAGCGAGAGAATCTGCGCACGTGCCCGCGCCATGCGGCGTTCCGGACTGTCGGTGCGATGGTGCACCTCGATGGCCTCGACCAGCTCCGGAATGCCCCGCCCCTCTGCCGCAACGAGTTTCAGAATCGGCGCCTTGGTCTCGGCCTTGAGGTCGCGCACCGTCTGGTCGGCACCGTCGCGATCCGCTTTGTTGACGACCACGATGTCCGCGACCTCGAGCAGCCCTGCCTTGGCCGCCTGCACCGCGTCACCCGCACCGGGATTGAGGATCACGATCGTCGGGTCGGCGATGGCGGCGATCTCGATCTCGGACTGGCCGACACCGACCGTCTCGAGCACGACGAGGTCGTATGCCAACGCGGCGAGCAGTCTGGTCGCCGCCGGAACCGCGGCAGCCAGTCCGCCGAGGTGGCCGCGCGTTGCCACCGATCGGATGAGCACGTCGGAGTCGTTGATGTGCGCGGCCATTCGGATCCGGTCGCCGAGCAGCGCTCCCCCGCTGTAGGGGGACGAAGGGTCGACCGCGAGCACTGCCACCCGCATGCCGCGTTGGCGGTACGCGGTGACGAGTGCACCGACGGTGGTCGACTTGCCCGCACCCGGCGGCCCTGTCACGCCCACGACCCGCGGCGCGGACACCGTGCCCAGCGACTCGAGTACGTCGCCGCGCTGCGGGCCCTCGACCAGGCTCAGCAATCGGCCGGCCGCCCGGGTGGACCCGTTGCGCGCCGCCTCGATGAGCTCGTCGATGGTCATCGCGTCCAGCTTATCCCGGTTCTAGCCGCCATGAGAATGGTATTCTCTCAGTACGAGAGTGTCAGTTGCAAGAAGGGCAACCATATGCAACTCACCGGCAAGGTCGCCTTCGTCGCCGGAGCCAGCCGTGGGATCGGCGCGACGATCGCCTCGGCGCTGGCCCGCGAGGGAGCGGCGGTCGCGGTCGCGGCACGTTCCGAAGAACAGGGCAAGATACCGGGCACCATTTATTCGGTCGCCGACAGCATCACCTCGGCGGGCGGGCGTGCAGTAGCGGTCCCATGCGACGTCACCAGCGAAGAATCGGTCGAGAACGCCGTCGCCGCAACGGTTTCGGAACTCGGCGGCATCGACATCCTGGTCGCCAACGCCGGCGTGCTGTGGCTCGGCCCGATCGAGTCGACGCCGCTCAAGCGCTGGCAGCTGTGCCTCAATGTCAACCTCACCGGCGTCTTCCTGGTGACGAAGGCCGTCATCCCCCACGTGAAATCGCGGGGTGGCGGCTCGCTGATGGCGATCACCACGACCGGCGTCGGGATGATCGACCACGGCGCCAACGCTTACTGGGTCTCCAAAGCCGCCGTAGAGCGGCTTTACCTGGGATTGGCCTCAGACCTCAAGCCGGACAACATCGCCGTGAACTGCCTGAGCCCGTCACGGGTCGTGCTCACCGAAGGTTGGCAGGCCGGGGGCGGCGGCATGCAGATTCCGCCGGAGATGGTCGAACCCCCCGAAGCGATGGCCGACGCGGCGGTGCTGCTTGCCCAGCAGGACGCCGGCGGCATCACCGGTACGGTTCAGCGC
Organism: Mycolicibacterium rhodesiae NBB3; assembly: GCF_000230895.2. Next base: position 3,902,141 of record NC_016604.1, on the reverse strand, counting down.
TCCGAAGAGCTGGTCACCCAGCCCGGATCCAACCCGCAGATTTAAGCGAAGTATCGAAACAGCCCGACCGCCGCGCGACACTGCGAAACTCGGTCACATGACGAGAACGGATTCGGTGGGCGGGGATCGAGGCCGACCAGCACCTGTCGTCGAGCACGTAGATCGCCAAACTGCTAGCCCTACCACTGACACGAGATAGAGGAGAGAGCATGCCAGAGTTCGACTACGAAGAGATGAAGAGAGAAGCCGAGCAGTACATCCGGTTCGAGAAAGACAAGAAGAACCGCATCGCCACCATCACCTTCGACCGTCCGGAGGCACAGAACTCGACCACGCTGGGCATGCGCCAGGTGTACGCCGACCTCATTCACAAGTGCAACGTCGATGACGACGTCAAGGTGGTCGTAATCCGCGGTGAGGGACAAGATTTCGGCAGCGGCGGCGATCTGCCGGAACAGCGACCCATGCTGGAGAACCCCGGCATGCCCTTGCTGCACGAACTCGCGATCAACGACGACGACGTGAAATACCCGCCCGGCGGTTCGTACCGCTACCTGTCGACCGTGACTGACTTCTATGCCAAAGCGCGCGCGGGCAACCGGCCGCTGCAGGAACTCCGCAAGATCAGCATCGTCGAGGCCAAGGGCTACTGCTACGGCTGGCACTTCTACCAGGCCGGCGATGCCGATCTCGTGATCTCCTCCGACGACGCGCTGTTCGGTCATCCCGCGTTCCGCTACGTCGGTTGGGGGCCGCGGCTGTGGTGGTGGGCGGAAACCATGGGCCTGCGGAAATTTTCCGAAATGCTGTTCACCGGGCGCCCTTTCAGCGCAGAGGAGATGTACGACTGCGGCTTCCTCAACAGCGTGGTGTCCCGCGACCAACTCGAGGCGGAGACGGAGAAGTACGCTCTGGCGTGCTCGAGATCGCGGCCGACCGACACCGTCGCAGTGCAGAAGACATTCCTTGAGCTGTACAAGCAGCACAAGGGCGAGTACTTCGGCAGCCTGCTGACCGGCATGGTCGAGGGCATGTTGCCGCTGATCACCAACGACCAGCAGAACGAGGTCGACCTCACCGACGGCACTTTCGAGAAGGGGCTCAACAACGTCGTCAAGGACAACGACATGAACTTCCCACCCGAGTGGCGACTGAGCCGTTCGGGGCGCAACAAACCCTGACCCATGTCTGCGTTGAGCGGTAGGCGCCTCATCGCGCCTTCGCAGTCGCGAGCTGCTTGGCCGACGTGGAGCGATGAACACATGACCACACTGTCGGGGGCGGTGGCGCTCGCGACCGGGGCGATCAACAGGAACACCGCAGGCATGGTCAAGCTTCGTCCGGAAGACGTCGCCGATGCGGTCCGCTACATGGTGACCCGCGACCGAAGGGTTGCGGTCGACGAAATCCTCATCCGCGCTGCCGGGCAGACGTGGTGACCTGCGACTGGGTGCGTGGTGACCACACCGACCTGTCATTTCCCGCACATTCCGACGCGCTGCGCCAGGGTGGAATCGCGTTCCTCACCAGAGCTTTTCGCGCCTTCGGTGCACTCGGTGACGGTAACGACGTCGTGCGCATTGTCCGGTTCGAAGAGGTGTCCGGTGGCAGCACCGGCCGAAAGGCCGTGCTCGATGTCGAGTACGCCCGCAATGAGCCAAACCTCCGTCGGAAGCTGTTCGTCAAGTTTTCGAGGGACTTCGATGATCACCGCAGAGACCTGGGCCGGGCACAGATGGAGTCCGAGGTACGGTTCGCTGCGCTGTCGCGGGCACCCGGTTTCCCGATCGCCGTACCGGCCACGCAGTTCGCCGACTACCACAGCCCGTCCGGCACCGGACTCATCATCAGCGAGCGAATTCCCTTCGCCGCGCCAGGTTTCGAACCGCAGTACGACAAATGCCTCGACTATGAGATGCCCGGGCAGAGCGCGCACTACCGCGCACTGCTGACCGCGCTGGCCCGGCTCGCGGGCGCGCATCGCGCGCGTCGGCTACCCGAGCACCTCGTCGCGCAATTCCCCGTCGATCTGCAGGCCGCGACGGTGGGCGAGCGCGTCGCGTTCACCGCCGAGCAGCTCGACCGTCGCCTCGCGCGGCTTGCCGATTTCACCGAGGCCCATCCCGGCCTGTTCGCCGCGAATGTCCGGTCGCGCCGATTCGCCACACAAATGGCCGCTGAGGCACACGAACTCCTGCGCCTCGAAGACGCGGTGTGGCGGCACCTGCGCGACGCCGATGACTACATCGCGCTGTGTCATTGGAATGCCAATGTCGACAACGCCTGGTTCTGGACGGACGGCGAGTTGAGATGCGGGTTGATGGACTGGGGCTGCGTCAGTCAGATGAACCTGGCGATGGCGATCTGGGGATCGCTCTCCGGCGCGGAAACCGAGCTGTGGAACGACCATTTGGACGCGCTGCTGGTGATGTTCTGCGACGAGGTTTCCGGTAGCGGCGGGCCCACGCTGGATGCCGCGATGCTGAGTCGCCAGTTGGTGCTGTATGCAACGTTGATGGGCGTCAGCTGGCTGCTGGATGTGCCGGCGCTGCTACAGAAACGAATACCCGACATCGGTCCGCAGACGGTACGGACTGACCCACGCATCAAGGACGACGAAGGTGTGCGGGCCCCACTGCAGATGTTGACCAACGTTCTCAACCTGTGGGAGACCCGTGGCCTGGCGGACAGCCTGTCGCTAATCCGATAGGGAGACGCGTGCTCGTCTAGCGCGAGCGTGCGCAAAGTGTCGACGTTTCACGGGGCGGATTCAGGCGGTGGCTGCAGCGTATGCGGACGGGTTTGAGAGTAGTCGGTGGAGTTCTTCGGCGGGTGTGCGGAACCCGTGGCGTTTGCGGGGCCGTCCGTTGAGCTCGGTGGCTACTTGATCGAGGAACCCGGGTCCCCAGAACGACAGGTCAGTCCCTTTCGGGAAGTACTGACGCAGTAAGCCGTTGGTGTTCTCGTTGGTGGCACGTTGCCAGGGGCTGTGCGGATCGCAGAAGTAGATCGGCAGACCGGTGGCTTTGGTGATCGCGCTGTGTTGGGCCATTTCGGTGCCTTGGTCCCAGGTCAGCGAGCGACGCAGTATTTCGGGGATCTCCACGATCTTGGCGGTCATCGCGGCAGCGACGGTCTCGGCAGTGTGATCGACGGGCAGATGCAGAAGCAGGACAAAACCGGTCGTGCGTTCCACCAGGGTGCCGATCGCGCTGGCGTTGGCGCTGCCCATGATCAGGTCGCCTTCCCAGTGTCCGGGGATGGCGCGGTCATCGGCCTCAGCGGGGCGTTCGGTGATACTGACCATGCCCTCTTTGAACCGTCTCCGCTCAGCTATCTGATTGCGTCCGTGTGGCTTTCGCTTGATCCGACCGGTCCGCAATGCCGACTTGAGGTCTTTGGTCAACTCGCCGCGCAGTTGAACGTAGAGACCCTGGTAGATCGTTTCGTGGGACACCCACATCTCCGAATCGTCGGGAAAGTCCAGTCGCAGACGACCCGCGATCTGCTCCGGGCTGCACCGCTGTTGCAAGCCTTGCAGAACCTCGGCCAGCAGTGCCGGATTCCTGACCAGCTTGCGCACTTTGGGTCGCTTCCGATTGGCATCGGCCACGTCTTGACCGACTCTGGCGCGATACCCCGACGCGGTCTGTCCCCGGGCGATCTCCCGACTGATCGTGTCTTGATGCCGGCCCAGTAGATCCACCAATTGCGCAGCCGTGTAGCCGTTCTCCAGCAGCATCTCCAGACGGCATCGCTCGGTGAATGTCAACGCAGGACGACAGCGAGCACTCCCATCGACGACGGTAAGAACCTCGGCTGCAGCGATGGGAACTGTGGTTCTGGGCACATAACCAGCCTGTTTGACCCAGCGTCGGCCGGCGATCTCCGACACGCCGGCGCCGAGCGCAGCCTGCGTCACTGACGCCCCAGCTCTCATCGCCGCCCAGAACGCCTCCCGCGCCTGCGCGGAGTACCTCGTACCGAAGTGCCTGGTTTGCGCCTGATAACCAGCGGCGCGAGCCCATCTGTCGCCCGTGTCGCGAGCCACCCCGGCCACGGTCGCCGCCGCAGCCCACGACGATCCCGCATTCACCGCCTCAAAGAACGCCAACCGAGCCGACGCCGGTGCTTGCTGGCCCTGCCCTCGAAAACCCATCGCAACAACACCCCTAACCAATCAGGTGCTGCAGCGACCACTTGAGCCTGCCCGGCGTGTTGGCCGGAAACACGCACTCTCGCGGGGGGGCTGCGATCTACTTGTCCTTCGCGATCAGCCCGTCGACGATCTTGTTGAAGTCCGCAGTCCCGAACGAGACGTATTCGGACAGGTTCGCGTAGTCCAGCGACGCCATCACCGACTTCTCGAGTTGGATGTTCATCAGCCGCTTGGTGCTTTCGAGCGCCTGCTGCGGCAACTCCATGACCTTCTTCGCACATGCGATGGCCTCGGCGAGTGGGTCGGCGACGACGTGGTTGGCCATGCCCAGCTCGAGCGCCCGCGCGGCCTTGATCCGTATCCCGGTGAATGCGAACTCCTTGGCCTGCAACAGACTTATCTGCGACGGCCATACCAGCGGGCCGCCATCCGCGGCCACCAGGCCGATCGAGACGTGCGGATCGGCGAAGAACGCCGTCTCGGCCATGTAGACGATGTCCGACAGCGCGGCCAAGCTGCAGCCCAGCCCGACGGCCGGACCGTTGACCGCGGCGATGACTGGGATGCGGCAGCGCACCATCCCGATGACGAGGTCACGGCCGTGCTTGATGGTCTTCTGGCGTAGTGCCTCGTCGTTGCGCAACTCGTCCAGGTAGTTGAAGTCACCACCGGCCGAAAAGGCGCGTCCCGCACCGGTGATCACCGCCGCCCGCGCACCGACATCCTCGTTGAGCTCTTCCCAGATCTTGGCGAGACCGACGTGCAGCGCGTCATTGACCGCATTGAGATCGTCAGGACGGTTGAGTGTGATGATCCGCAGACCGCCGTCAGCCTGGACGTCGATTTCAGCTGGCATTCCGTACATTTAGACCCCTAACCCGAGGATGCGCGACGAGATGATGTTCTTCTGGATCTGCGACGTTCCGCCCATCACGCTCTGCGCGCGGCTGTACATGTACGCGCCGAACAGCTCTGGATCGCTCGTGCCGACGGTGGCCAGCGCCGCATGGCCGACGGACTGCTCGACCCAGGTCATGAGCAGTTTGTCCAGCGATCCCTGCGGCCCGTGCGTGATGCCGTCGAGTTGCTCTGACAGCCGCCGGCGCACGTGCAGCCTCAGCATCTCGGTCTGCACCCACGCCCACGCCAACTCTTCGGGCGTCGCGCCTTCGGTCCGGGACGCCAACTGCCGCACCAGCTTTCCGTAGCGAGCAGAGAATCCCAGGGTCGACGGTTCGCGCTCGTGGCTGACGACGGTCATCGCGAGCTTCCAACCCTCACCGAGATTGCCGACCAGGTTCTCGGCGGGCACTCGGGCGCCGTCGAAGGAGACCTGGCCGAATTCCTTGGTGACACCGCTGATCATCTTCAGCGGTCGCTGCTCGACACCGGACTGGTGCATCGACACGACGAACGCGGAGAGGCCACGGTGCTTCGGCACATCCTTGTCGGTGCGCGCCAACAGCAGACACCAGTCGGCGACGTCGGAGTAGCTTGTCCAGATCTTGTGGCCGTGGATCACGTACTCGTCACCCTCACGGGTGGCGGTCGTGGTCAGCGATGCGAGATCCGAACCCGCGCCCGGTTCCGAGAAGCCCTGGCACCACCGCTCGGTGCCGTTGATCATGCCGGGTAGGAAACGCTGCTGCAGTTCCTTGCTGCCGTGGTGACCGAACGCGACGACCAGGTACCCGAGACTCGGGCGGGCCGGGGCGCCGGCCTTCGCGATCTCTTCGTCGACGATGACGTCGTACACCGGCGGCAGGTCCTGTCCCCCGTACTCCTTCGGCCATGAGGTGCCGAAAAAACCTTGCTCGTACAGCGCCTGGTGCCAGGCGCCCTGCGCGGCCCAGTACTCGTCACCGGATGTCGGGAACTTGCCCTTCTGCTCGGTCAGCCAGGCGCGCAACCGGTCCCGGAATGCGGCTTCGTCCGGCGAATCACGGAAATCCAATGGTCAGCTCCTCCAGCTTGACGGGCCACGTCTCGGTGGCGGCCAGCACACGCCGCAGATAGACATGGGCGAGGCACTCCCAGGTATTGCCGATGCCGCCGTGCACCTGGATCGAGGTTTCGCAGACGGTCAGTGCCGCTCGCGCACAGTAGATCTTGGCGACTCGTGCCGCTTCAATTGCCTCGACGGCAGGGAGTTCGTCGACCGCCCACGCGGCATGGCGCAGGACACTGATCGAGCCCTCGATCAGCGCCAGGCTCTCCGCCAAGAGATGACCGACCGCCTGATAGGAGCCGATCGTCGCGCCGTACTGCTCGCGGACCTTGGCGTACTCACAGGCCAGCGCATGGGCCCCGCGTGCAGCGCCCACGAGGTCGGCACACGTGACGGTGAGTGCGAGTGCGCGCCACCGGCCGGCATCCTCCTCCGAGAGCTCACCGAGCTCAGTTGGCGACTCCACCACTCCAACAAGACTTCTCGTCAAATCGACGGTCTCGCGATCGTCGCCGCCCGCCGTCACCTGCGCGCCGCGCCGCCGAAGGTCGTCGGCGAGCACCGGTCCGACGAACGGTACGTCGACAAGTCCGCGCGCAAACTCCTCGGCGACGATGGCGACCTCGACGCCGGACGCACCGTCGGAGCGCAGCGTGCGAAAGCCCGTATCGGCGACCGCCTTCTCCAGCCGCCGGACCCGGCTTTCGTCGTCGAGATCCGCGACCGAACCCGGCCCGAGATCGTCGGCAAGCTTGGCAGCGGCATCCCGCAGCTGTTGTTGTTCACTCGTCAGACGGACGTCCACAGACGCTCCTTCAACACTCGGCGCAATACCTTTCCTGATGGCAGACGGGGTATTTCGTCCACGAACGTGACACGACTCGGTCGTTTGTACGAGGCGAGCCGTTCGCCGATCAGCCCGACGAGCTCCTCGGCATCGACCGCACTCATAGCCTTGACCGCGGCCACGATGGCCTCTCCGTTGGCCGCGTCGGGAACCCCGAACACCGCGCAGTCCCCGACCGCCGGATGGCCATGGAGCACGGCCTCGATCTCGGCGGGCGCGACCTGAAAGCCGCGCACCTTGATCATCTCTTTCGAGCGGTCGGTGATGCGCAGCCAGCCCTCGGCATCGATGTGCCCAACATCGCCGGTCCGGTACCAACCGTCCGAAAATGCATCGGCGGTCGCGGAATCCGGCAGATAGCCGGCCATCGCCGAACCCGATCGCACCTGGATCTCACCGACCTCATCTGGCGCTAACACGTCACCGGTGTCCAGTGACACCACCCGCAGTTCCACACCCGGCACCGCACGGCCGACGGTGTCGAGTCGTGCCCCGGTGATGTCATTGCATGAGATCACTGGCAGTTCACTGGCCCCGTATGCGGTCACCCAGCTGATGCCCGCCCTGCGACTGACCTCCGCGGCAACGCTTTCCGTGACCGGGGTCGCACACCACATCACGTAGCGAAGCGACGAGAGGTCGTAGCGCTCCAGGTCCGGATGCGCGGCCAGCGCCAGGGCGATCGGCGCCACCGCCATCTCGATGGTGATTCGGTCGGATTCGATGTGGCGCAACATCACGTCGATGTCGAAGCGGCTGTGCAACCGGATCCACGTACCCGTCTCGAGCGCCATCGCGATGTTCAGCAGCCCGAGGATGTGCGACGGCGGCGTCATGATCTGCATGCGGTCCGCCGACGAGAGCCCCAGCGCATCGCGCCAGTGCCGCACCGCGACGGCGAACGAGGCGTGCGTGTGGCGGACCGCTTTGGGCATCCCGGTGGTGCCCGAGCTGAAGACGAACAGCGCATCGGCGGACGGCGGGGGCTCGTCGAAAGCACGGTCCGCGGGCGATATCGGCTCGTCGAGCGACAGCATCGGCATCGCCTCGGCCAGCACCGGCTGGTCACCCACGGCGTGCGCGGGCTTTGTCAGGGCAAGCGCGTGGTCGATCTCGGTGCGCTTCCACGCCGGACTGAGCAGGACAGCGGAGGCGCCCAGCAGCCAGATGGCCCGCAGTGCGATGACGAATTCGGGCCGGTTCGACGACATCAGTGCGACCCGACCGCCTGGCCGAACGCCGCGATCCCGAAGCGCGGTCGCCATGCCCCTGGTCAGGGCGTCGAGTTCGGACAGCGTGTATTCACGCTCCTCGAAAGCGAGCGCGATCGCCTCACTCACAGCCTGTCCTCACTGGTCGCAGTCACCCGTCGCGACGCGATTTGAGAATAGCGTATCATTTAAAGAGAATGATATTCTCATTTGTTAGAACCGAGATGCCAGGAGGGGCTTGATGACGGCGGAACCGGCGCCGAGCTCGCCCGCCGACGACGGACAAGTGACGATCGTGCTCGATCGGAAGACAGTGTCCGTGCGGCGGGTGACCAACGAGACGCTTCTCGAGAGCGCCAGGCGTGCCGGCCTCTCTCCGCCGTTCTCCTGTGAAGCCGGCAACTGCGGCACATGCATGGGCAAGCTCGTCGAGGGCAAGGCCACCATGCGTGTCAACGACGCCCTCGAAGAGGACGAGGTCGAGGACGGATACATCTTGACCTGCCAAGCCATTCCGGACACCGATTCGGTCAGCTTCACCTACGACGACTGAGCCGATGGCGCATCGGCGTGCTCGTCGAGGCGGGGCGGTGGCCGGTAGTCGGGGTCGTACCCGTCGATGCGGATCGGGCTGCCCACCAACCGGAAATCCCCTGCGGTGACGACGACTTCGGGCGTCGTCTCCAACGCCTCGGGCAGTGTCTGTACTGCGGCGGCCGGTATGCCAAGTGGACGTAACCTGGCTTCCCACCCTTTGGCGGTATCCGTGGCAAGCGCGGCCGCCACTGCGGTGAGCACCGCGTCACGATGCGCCACCCGTTCGGCCATCGTCTCGAAACCCTCGATCCCGGCCTCGGTGGCGAACGACTTCCAGAACGAATCGTGCGTGATGAACAGCGCGAGGTATCCGTCGGCGGTCGCGAACAGTTGCGCCGGAACGTAATACGAATGCGCGCCGAACGGATACCGCTGAGGCTCGGCGCCGTCGTTCAGGTATGCCGATGCCCGGTAGTTCAGTTGCGAGAACATCACATCACGCAGCGAGACGTCCACCTGTCCGCCGCGCCCCGAGACGATCTGCGCCAGCAGGCCGAGTGCCGCTGTGAGTCCGGTGGAGTTGTCGGCTGACGAATACCCCGGCAGGGTGGGCGGATCGTCAGGATGGCCGGTCATCGCCGCCACGCCCGTCGCCGCCTGGATCACGTAGTCGAATGCGGGATCGTCTCCGCCGTTCAACCCGAAGCCGGTCAGCGCGACACAGACGATGCGATCGTTGAACTGCCGCAACGCGTCATACGTCAGACCAAGCCGCTTGATCGCCGACGGCTTCATATTGACCAGCAGCGCATGCGAATCCGCGACGAGCTCACCGAGACGCCGCCGCCCCTCGTCGGACCGCAGATCCAGCACGACACTCTGCTTGTTGCGGTTCAGGCTCGCGAAGTAACTGTCACTGACCTGTCGGGAGATCTCGCCACCGGGCGGCTCTATCTTGATCACCTCGGCGCCGAGGTCGGCCAGCAGCATGGTCGCGTACGGGCCGGCCAGCATGACGCCGACCTCGAGAATACGAATACCCGAAAGGGGACCGCTCAGCTGTGTCATTGGTCCCCCTGCCCTCCGGGCGGGAGGTGCCCCCACTTCGCGCAAGCGCTCATCGCACCGCCTTGGCGAGTTCCGCGATCACCTCACGGGTCCGGTATTTCGAAGCGATCAGTTCGTCACGGGTCTCGCCGATCGGGAGCAGGCGAACCGACAGATCGGTCACACCGGCGTCGGCAAATGCCTTGAACCGCGCAAGGATCGACTCCTCATCGCCGGCCGCACACAGGTCACCGACGCTGCGGGCATCGCCACGGTCAAGCAACCGCTGGTAGTTCGGCGACGTCTCCGCCTCGGCCAGAATCCGGTTGGCGCGCTCCTTGGCGGCGTCGATCTCGGAATTCGCGCAGAGGCACACGGGAATTCCCGCGACGATGCGTGGCGCGGGCCTGCCCGCCTCGGCAGCGGCTTTATTGATCTTCGGTGCGATGTGGTCGCCGATCGCCTTCTCGTCTGCCATCCACAACACGGTGCCGTCGGCATGCTCGCCCGCGATCTGCAGCATCACCGGGCCCAGCGCGGCGACCAGGACGGGCAGCGGCGTCTCGGACGCGAGCACGGTCGGGTTGTGCACGGTGAAATTCCCGTTCTCGACGTCGACGTCACCGGGACCCGCGAATGCAGCGTTGAGCACCTCGAGATAATCGCGGGTGTAAGCCGCGGGCTTCTCGTAGGGGATCCCGAGCATGTCGCGCACGATCCAGTGGTGCGACGGACCGACACCGAGAGCCAATCGGCCGCCCGCCATCGCGTGTACGGACTGCGCCTGGCGCGCGAGCGCGATCGGATGCTGAGCCTGCAACGGCACCACGGCGGTGCCGAGTTCGATGCGCGACGTGTGAGCCGCCATCAAGGCCACCATGGTGAGACAGTCGAAGTCGTTGGGTACCTGGGGCATCCACGCGGTGTCCATCCCCGCCGACTCGGCCCACTCGATGTCGGACACCAACTTGGCGACCTTGCGGGCCATATCGCCGCGCTCGGCCCCGATCATCACGCCTAACCTCATTGCCCACCCCGCTTCGCCCGCCCGAACCTCATTGCCCACCCCGCTTCGCCCGCCCGAACCTCATTGCGCCGCCTTTGCCGTCAGCGCCCGGACGTCGCGCACCAGCGTGTCCAGCGGTGTGCCGGTGGGAAACACCGCCGCAGCGCCTGCGTCGAGCAGTTTCTGCACATCGGATTCGGGGATCGTGCCACCGACCACGACGGCGATGTCGCCGGCATCGGCGGCGCGCAGTGCGTCGACGGTGCGCGTCGTCAGCGCGACATGAGCTCCGGACAGAATCGAAAGGCCCACCAGGGAAACGTCTTCCTGCAGTGCGATGGACACGATGTCCTCGATGCGCTGACGGATTCCGGTGTAGATGACCTCGAATCCGGCGTCGCGCAGCGTGCGCGCGACGATCTTGGCGCCGCGGTCGTGGCCGTCCAGACCCGGCTTTGCGACGAGCACCCGTGCCGGGTTGCCCTGTGCGGGAGCAGAAGCAGACACTAGAACACCACCGGCTGCTGGAACTCGCCCCACACCGATTTCAGCGTCGACACCATCTCCCCCACCGTGCAATAGACTCCTGCGCAGTCGATCAGCCTGTGCATCAGGTTGTCGTCGCCCTCGGCGCCGCGCGCCAGGGCGGCCAACGCGTCCTTGACGGCCACGTCGTCGCGGTCGGCCTTGACCTTCGCCAGACGCTTGAGCTGCTTGTCGCGACCTTCGGCGTCGAGTTCGTAGGTGGCGATCTCCGGCGGCGGTTCGTCGACGACGAACTTGTTGACCCCGACCACCGGCCGCTCACCGGACTCGACCTCCTGATGAATCTTGTAGGCCTCGTCGGCGATCAGACCCTGCAGATAGCCGTCCTCGATGGCGCGCACCATGCCGCCGTGTGCTTCGAGGTCGTGCATGATCTCGATGATCTTATCTTCGGTGGCGTCGGTCAGCGCCTCGACGAAGTAGGACCCGCCCAGCGGGTCGGCGACCTTCGCGACCCCGGTCTCGTACGCCAGGATCTGCTGGGTGCGCAACGCCAGCGTCGCGGACTCCTCGCTCGGCAGCGCGAACGGCTCATCCCAGGCGGCGGTGAACATCGACTGCACACCACCGAGCACCGCAGCCATCGCCTCGTAGGCGACGCGGACGAGGTTGTTCTGGGCCTGCGGCGCGTACAGCGACGCCCCGCCGGCCACACAGCCGAAGCGGAACATCGACGCCTTGTCGCTGCTGGCGCCGTACCGCTCCCGCACGATCGTCGCCCAGCGTCGCCGCCCCGCCCGGTACTTGGCGATCTCCTCGAAGAAGTCGCCGTGCGTGTAGAAGAAGAACGAGATCTGCGGGGCGAACTTGTCGATGGTCATCCGGCCACGCTCGACGACCGTGTCGCAGTAGGTCACACCGTCAGCGAGGGTGAACGCCATCTCTTGAACGGCGTTGGCGCCGGCGTCGCGGAAGTGTGCGCCCGCCACCGAGATCGCATTGAAGCGCGGTACCTCGGCGGCACAGAACTCGATGGTGTCGGCGATCAACCGCAGCGACGGCTCCGGCGGCCAGATCCACGTGCCGCGCGACGCGTACTCCTTGAGGATGTCGTTCTGGATCGTGCCGGTCAGCTTCTCGCGCGGCACACCCTTCTTCTCAGCGGCCGCCACATAGAAGGCCAGCAGGATCGCGGCGGTGCCGTTGATCGTGAAGCTGGTGCTGATCTTGTCCAGCGGGATGCCGTCGAACAGGATCTCGGCATCGGCGAGCGTGTCAACCGCGACACCGACCCGGCCGACCTCCTCGCCGTACTCGGCGTCGTCGGAGTCATACCCGCACTGAGTGGGCAGATCCAACGCCACCGACAGACCGGTGCCGCCCTGATCCAGCAGGTAGCGGTACCGGCGATTGGATTCCTCGGCCGTGCCGAACCCCGAGTACTGCCGAAACGTCCACAGCTTGCCGCGGTACCCGCTCGCGAAATTGCCGCGCGTGAACGGATAGGTACCAGGCGCGGGCGGCTCACCGCTGCGGTCGGCCGGTCCGTAAATGGGCTCGAGCGGGATGCCGGAAGGGGTCTGTACAGGCAGGTCAGATGGCGGAGTCATCACTCGATAACGTACTTGCAAAAAATGAGAATGCCAATACCGCACGCTGGAAACGTGCAGTCAGCGGGACCGGTACCGGTACCCGGAACGCGACTGAAGGCCCAGTAAACAGCGATTATGGCACTTGCCTAGAATGAGAACGCCACTACCGGTCCGTTAGAGTCCAGGTAGAATCCCAGGCACTGCGCATCCCGAGGAGGGTCATGTCCACCTTCACCGACCGCACGCTCGTCGTGTCAGGCGGCAGTCGCGGTATCGGGTTGGCGATCGCGCTGGGAGCAGCAAGCCACGGTGCCAACGTCGTCCTGCTGGCCAAAACGTCTGAACCGCATCCCAGACTGCCCGGCACCGTGCACACCGCGGTGGCCGACGTGGAGGCCGCAGGAGGCAAAGGCGTCGCGGTCGTCGGAGACGTGCGTAAAGAAGAAGATGTGCAGCGTGCGATAGATGCGGCGGTCGAGCACTTCGGCGGCGTCGACATTGTCGTCAACAACGCCAGCGCCATCGCGACCGACCCCACCGAGGAACTGGCCGCCAAGAAGTTCGACCTGATGATGGACATCAACATTCGCGGTACGTTCCTGTTGACGAAGGCGGCGTTACCGCACCTGCGCAAGTCTCCGAACGCGCACGTCATCACGCTGGCGCCGCCGATGAACATGAGCCCGCACTGGCTGGGCGCACATCCCGTGTACACCCTGTCGAAGTACGGCATGACGCTGCTGTCGTTGGGGTGGGCGGCTGAGTACGCCGACGCCGGTATTGGATTCAGCTGCCTGTGGCCCGAGACGTACATCGCCACTGCCGCTGTCGCCAACGCGCCCGGCTTTCAGGAGAGCCTGGCCAGATCGCGCGACCCCAAGATCATGGGCGATGCGGCGGTCGCGATCCTGTCTCGCCCCTCCGCCGACGTCAACGGCAAGTGCTTCATCGACGTCGAAGCGCTGGCGGCGGCCGGCATCACCGATTTGTCCAGCTACGGCGGTGGGGACGACCCCATCCTTGATATCTTCGTCGACAAATCATGAGCATCTCGTTGCTGCTGGAGATGGCAGCCTCAACAAACCCGGAGCGCACCGCGCTGGTGTCCGGCGAGATTCGGCTCACAGCAGCCGAACTGAGTGAGCTCGCCGACGGCGGCGCAGGCGTCATCGCGGCCGCAGGCACCTCGCACGTGGCCTACGTCGGCTTGGGCGGCGCGATGCTTCCCCTGCTGCTGTTCTCCTCGGCGCGTGCGGGTGCCGCCTTCACTCCGCTCAACTACCGGCTGAGCGCCGACGGTCTGCGCGAACTGATCGACCGCCTGCCGCAGCCGCTGGTCGTGGCCGACGCGGAATACTGCGACGTCGTCGCGGGCGCAGGCAAGCAGGTCATCACATCCGACGACTTCATCGCCGCCGCCCGCACCGCGGAACCGGCCGCCGAATTCCCCGACCCCGAAGACGTCGGAGTGGTGTTGTTCACCTCAGGCACGACCTCGCGGCCGAAAGCGGTTGAACTCACCCACAACAACCTGACCAGTTACATCACCGGGACGGTCGAATTCGACGGTGCCGAACCCGACGACGCGGCGCTGATCTGTGTGCCGCCGTACCACATCGCGGGAGTCAGCGCGGCACTGTCGAATCTCTACGCCGGCCGAAAGATGGTGTACCTGCCGCAGTTCGACCCGTCGGAATGGGTGCGCCTGGTGCGCGACGAAGGGGTGACGTCGGCGACGGTCGTCCCGACGATGCTCGATCGCATCGTGTCGGCCCTCGATTCGGAACCGGTGGCGCTGCCCACCTTGCGCAACCTTGCCTACGGCGGTTCGAAGGTCGCACTTCCCCTCGTGCGCAAGGCACTTGGATTGTTGCCCGACGTAGGATTCGTCAACGCCTACGGACTCACCGAGACCAGTTCGACCATCGCCGTGCTCACCCCCGATGACCACCGGGAGGCCCTCGCATCGACCGACGTGCGTGTCACCCGAAGGCTCGGGTCGGTCGGCCAGCCGGTGCCAGGGGTCGAGCTGCAGATCCGCGACGACAGCGGTCAGGTCGTCGGGCCCGGCGAGACCGGTGAGCTGTTCGTCCGCGGCGAGCAAGTGTCCGGCCGGTACGCCGAAATAGGTTCCGTCCTCGATGCCGACGGGTGGTTTCCCACCAAGGATGTCGCGTGGCTAGACGAGGAGGGCTATCTCTTCATCGGCGGTCGATCGGATGACACGATCATCCGCGGCGGGGAGAACATCGCGCCCGCCGAGATCGAGGACGTCCTCGTGGAACACCCACATGTGCACGACTGCGCGGTCGTGGGGCCCGACGATCCACAGTGGGGCCAGATCATCGTCGCGGTGGTGGTTCCCGCCGCCGGTGCAGACCCCGATCCCGACGAGCTGCGCGAGCACGTTCGGTCGCAACTCCGCGGTTCGCGCACTCCCGACCGTGTCGTGTTCCGGGACGAACTGCCGACCAATGCGACCGGCAAGGTGCTGCGCCGCGAACTCGTTCAGGAATTGACAGCCACGAATTAGCAAGGAGCCGAACATGATCAAGAACGGCACGCGCCTACAGAGCCAGGTCTGCGACACCCAGGTGATCGTCGTGCGCAGCAGCGACAGCCTCGACGACCTCCGCGCAGGCGGGGTGCCGATGGTGCCGCTCGATGCCGAGAAGTCCGCAGACGCCACGCTCGATCCGGCCTTCTCCGAAGGAAATGCGATGGGCAAGCGTTACGTCGACGAATCCGGTGCCGAGGTCCTGGTGACCAAGGCCGGTGCGGGAACCCTCTCGGTTGGCACGACGGCACTGTCACTCAAGGAAGCGAAGCCGCTCCCCGCGAGCGACTGATACCTTCGGCCATGTGACGCCCCATCGGCTGCTCGTCCGGTACGCCGCGGGGCTCACGTTCGCGTACCTGCTGACAACAGCGGAGGTCAGCGCACTCGTCATCTCCCTCACCGGCCGCGGCCGCGCCACGCCCACGATCATCGTCGCCGCTGTGGGAGTCATCGTCGTGGGTGCGGCAATCGTGGCGATCGGTGCGGTTCGCATCGTCAGGCCTGCCCTTCGTTGGCTCGGCACCCGGGAGCCCACCGACGACGAACGCCGGTTGGCATTGAAGACAATGCGCCGGCAATCGGTGATCACGGCCGCACCGTGGATCGTGGGCGCAGCGGTCATGATCCCGCTCAACCTCGGCGCCCCCGTTGAATTGCAGGTGGTGGTCGCATCGGCCATCATCTTCGGCACCATCGCGACGGTCTGCACCGGATTCCTGTTCACCCTCCGTACGCTGCGCCCGCTGCTGGCCGGTGTGACACGGGATTTCAGCGAGATCACGCCCACCACGGCTCCGGGTGTGCGGGCCAGGTTGCTGATCATGTGGGCGGTGACGACCGCGCTACCCGGCATCGCGATCGCCAGCCTGCTGGTGATGCGCTCCAACGGATGGATCATCTCGAAGAACACCCCGGTCGAGTTGGCCCTGCTCGTCCTTGCCCTCGTCGCGGTGGTGCTCGGACTTCGGGCGATGATCCTGGTGTCGATCTCGATCTCCGACCCACTCCGCCAAGTCGTCGACGCGATGGCCGAGGTCGAACGGGGCGAGATCGACAGGACCCTCGATGTCTACGAATGGTCCGAAATCGGGCACCTGCAAAGTGGATTCAACCGGATGGTCGCCGGATTGCGCGAACGAGAACAACTACGCGAGTTGTTCGGCCGGCACGTCGGCGAAGAAGTCGTGCGCCGCGCCATCGATGCGAACGAATCGGTGTCGGGCGACGAACGCAACGCGGCGATTCTGTTCATCGACCTCGTCGGCTCGACACAGCTTGCGGCAACGCATGAACCGCACGAGGTCGCGTCGGTGCTCAACGAGTTCTTCCGGATGGTCGTCGCTCATGTCGATGAGAACCACGGACTGGTCAACAAGTTTCAGGGCGACGCGGTGCTCGCCGTCTTCGGCGCACCGCTGCGTACGGACGACCCCGCTACCGCCGCACTCGCAACAGCCCGCACACTCGCTGCCGAACTACGCACACTCCCTGTGGATTTCGGTATCGGTGTTTCCGCCGGACCCGTCTTCGCCGGAAACATCGGCGCGGAAAAGCGCTACGAGTACACGGTTGTCGGCGACGCTGTCAACGAGGCCGCCCGCCTCGCCGACCTCGCCAAGGACTTCGACGAACGGGTGCTGTGCTCTGGCGCGGCGATCGAGCAGGCGACCGATCCTGAACGCGAGCAGTGGTCCGAACACGGCTCTCAGGTCCTGCGCGGCCGGTCGGTGGCCACCCAGATCTACGCGCCGCTGCCCCAGCAGCACGCTGCAGGTTAGGTCTTCGGCGCAAATGGGAACGCAGATGTATGACTTTGCGTGCTGCGAGCACCGCAGCCGCTGACCGCGCCCGCATTCGAGCCGGTGAACACACCGGCCCGACGAGCGGACTGGCGCCCGGCCTCGCACAGGCCAACCTCGTGATCCTGCCTGCCGACGAGTCGCTCGACTTCCCGCGATTCTGCGTACGCAATCCGAAGCCGTGCCCGCTGCTCGAGGTCACTGACACCGGATCGGCGCACCCGGACTGCGTCGCCGCTGACGCCGATCTGCGTACCGATCTCCCCCGGTATCGGGTCTTCCGTGACGGTCGGCTCGTCGATGAACCGACCGACATCGCGCAATTTTGGCGCTCGGATCTGGTGGCGTTCCTGCTCGGCTGCTCGTTCACCTTCGAATGGGCCTTGGCGGCTGCCGGTCTGCCGATCGCGCACCAGGCGCAGGGCGTCAACGTCCCGATGTACGTGACCAACCGACGCTGTATTTCCGCGGGTCGTTTCGACGGGCCACTAGTGGTGTCGATGCGGCCGTTCGCACCCGACGTCATATCGCACGTCGTCGACATCTCCGCGCGGTTTCCCGCGATGCACGGTGCACCGGTGCACATCGGCGACCCGGAGGAGATCGGGATCGACGACCTCGCGGCACCGGACTTCGGCGATGCGGTCGTGGTCGGCGCGGATGAAGTGCCCGTGTTCTGGGCGTGCGGAGTGACGCCGCAAGCGGTCGCCATCCAAGCGCGGCCCTCGCTCGCCATCTTTCACGCACCAGGGCACATGTTCATCACCGATCGACATCATGATGACTTCGACACAGGGGAGAGCCATGACCATCCATGAGGCGCCCGATCGGCAACGCGACTCAGACCCCGCAGCGATTCGGAAAGCGGTGCGCGGCGCGGCAATCGGGAACACCGTCGAGTGGTACGACTTCGCGATCTACAGCACGCTTGCAACCTACATCGCGGACAAGTTCTTCCCCTCCGGCGACGAGACGGCCGCCCTCCTGTCCACCTTTGCCGTCTTCGCCGCCGCGTTCTTCATGCGACCGCTCGGTGGGTTCTTCTTCGGGCCTCTCGGCGACCGGATCGGCCGGCAGCGGGTGCTCGCCCTCGTCATCCTCTTGATGTCGGGTTCGACGTTCCTCATCGGTCTGGTGCCCAGTTACGATTCCATCGGAGTCGTCGCGCCGCTGACACTGCTGTTGCTGCGGTGCGTGCAGGGCTTCTCCGCCGGCGGTGAATACGGCAGTGGCGCCTGCTATTTGGCCGAGTTCGCACCCGACAAGCATCGCGGATTCGTCGTCTCCTTCCTGGTGTGGTCGGTGGTCGTCGGCTTCCTGCTGGGCTCACTCACCGTCACCGGACTCGAGACGATGCTCTCGGAGAGCGCGATGGAGTCCTACGGCTGGCGGATCCCGTTCCTCATCGCAGGCGTTCTCGGAGTTGTCGGTCTGTACATTCGCCTGAAACTCGGCGACACCCCGGAATTCGAGGAACTGCGCGAGAAGGGTGAGGTAGCGACCTCACCCTTGCGCGAGGCGCTGACGACGTCCTGGCGACCCATCCTGCAGATCGCCGGCCTGGTGGTGATTCACAATGTCGGGTTCTACATCGTCTTCACCTATCTGCCGACGTATTTCACCAAGACGCTCGAGTTCACGAAGACCAATGCCTTCATCTCGATCACCATCGCGAGCATCGTCGCGATCATGCTCATCCCGCCGTTGGGGGCGCTCTCGGACCGGATCGGCCGAAAACCCTTGCTGATCACGGGCGCAGTCGCTTTTGCCGTCTTCGCCTATCCGCTGTTCATGTTGCTCAACACCGGTTCGCTGGCCGCGGCCATCGCTGCGCATGCCGCCCTCGCCGCCATCGAATCGATCTTCGTCTCGGCGTCGCTGGCGGCGGGAGCAGAGCTGTTCGCCACGCGGGTGCGGTCCAGTGGCTACTCGATCGGATACAACGTATCCGTCGCCATCTTCGGCGGCACAGCACCGTACGTGGCCACCTGGTTGGTGGCGCGTACCGGCAACGAGCTCGCACCCGCCTACTACGTCATCGCCGCGGCGATCATCACCCTCGCCACCGTGATGACCATGCGCGAGACCGCGGCTCAGCCCTTGCGCCAAACCGTGCGCACATAGCCTGATTCGCGGGTGTGAATTTCACGCCGCTTCTCGTCGCAGGATTCACAATCGTGCGATTGTTGAACCTCAAGCCTTCGTGAGCTGCTTCTCGGCGTAGAGCCGCGCCCACTCCTTGCGCGGCCGGATCGACACATCGACGTCAGTTGCCTTGGCGCGCAACGCCCCGACGTTCGCCTGCTCTCTCTTAGTCCGGGCGAACGGATCCCAGCTGAAGAAGGTGCAGGCGTTCTGCCAGGTGATCTTGTTGATGTCCGTGTCGTCGGCGCCTGCGGCGTTCAGCTCGGCGAGCACCTGCTCAGGCGCGTCGGGCCAGAAGCAGTCGGAGTGCGGGTAGTCGCACTCCCAGGCGATGTTGTCGATGCCGATCTCGTGCCTTAGTTTCAGCGATGTCTTGTCGGTCACGTAGCAGGCGAGCGAGTGCTCGCGGAACACGTCACTGGGCAGTTTGTCGCCGAAGTCGCGCCGAAGCCACTTCTGGTTGGTGTAGTGACGGTCGCTTCGATCGAGATAGAAGGGGATCCAACCGATTCCGCCCTCGGAGAAGGCGAACTTGAGGTCCGGGTAATTACGCATGGCGGGACCCCAGAGCAGGTCCTGCGCACACATCGCCGATACCTGGGTGGCGAGGATGATGAGGTTGTCGATCGGCGCGTTCGGCGCCATGCTGATCGCCCCGAATCCGGTGCCGATGTGCAGACACATCACCACGTTCTCTTCCGACAGCGTGGTGAACACCGGGCCCCAGTAGTCACCGTCGTGGTAGCTCGGAAGACCTTCCAGATGAGGCAGTTCCGGCATGGTGACCGCACGGCAGCCCTTCGCGGCCACGCGACGGATCTCGGCGCACATTGCCTCGGGATTCCACGTCGGCAGAATTGCGATCGGGATGAAGCGGTCGGGATAGCTACCGGCCCACTCGTCGATGTGCCAGTCGTTGTAGGCCGACACCATCACCAGGGTGACGTCTTCGCGCGTCATGTTGAGGTGGCGCGCGGAGAAGCCGGTGAAGGTCGGAAAGTTCATGGACGCGAGGATGCCGTTGCGGTTCATATCGCGGACGCGCTCGTGGACGTCGTACACGCCCGGGCGCATCTCGGCGAAGCCGGCGGGGTCGCGCCCCCACTCCTCGGCGGGCCAGGACACGACCGCGTTCAGTCCACTGACGCCCTGGGGCCTGCCCTGATACATCCACTGGTCGACGCCCTTGTCGTCGGTGACGACGATCGGCGCCTCGTCCTTGTACTTGGCCGGGACGTGGTTGAGGAACATGTCGGGCGGTTCCACGACGTGGTCGTCGATGCTCACCAGAATCAAGTCGTCGGTTTTCACCAAGTGCTCCTCTCGTCCGCCTCCAATAACCAACTAGTACCGTCTATTGGTATGACCGTCTCTGCGCTATCGGACAGAGATTTGGCCGAAACGGCCAAACTCTCCCGGGAGCCCTCGCTACGCCCTGCCCGCAGGGTGATCGAGCTGCGGCGCGGCGGGCAGGCATTGGGTGGCAGCTATCTCTATGAGGGCGACGGCCTGATCACAGGCTGGCATTCGCACGAGGTGCATCAGATCGAGTACGCATTGCACGGCGTCGTCGAGGTGGAGACGGATTTCGCGCATTACCTACTGCCACCCCAGCAGGCGGCGTGGATCCCGGCGGGCCTGGAGCATCAGGCCGTGATGAACCCGGACGTCAAAACCGTCGCAGTCATGTTCGATCCGGCCTTAGTGGCCGCCCCGGGCGACCGTGCCCGCATCCTCGCGGTGTCGCCGTTGATCCGGGAGATGATGATCTATGCGCTGCGGTGGCAGATCGACCGCGCAGATGGCGATGCCGAAGATGAGAAGGTGTCGGACGGCTTTTTTCACACGCTGGCCAATCTCGTGTCCGAAGCGCTGGACCACGAGGCGCCGCTGTCCCTGCCGACGACCGAGCACCCAATCGTCGCGGCCGCGATGGCATTCACCAAGGCACACCTGGATTCGGTGAGCGCCGACGACGTCAGCCGAGCCGTGTCGGTGTCCGAGCGCACGCTACGGCGGTTGTTCCAAGACACGCTCGGGTTGTCGTGGCGGACATATCTATTGCACGCGCGAATGCTGCGTGCGATGGCATTGTTGGCCGCTCCCGGGCAGTCGGTTCAACAGACCGCGTCGGCCGTCGGGTTCGACAGCCTCAGCTCGTTCACGCGCGCCTTCGCCCACTTCTGCGGTGAGACGCCCAGCACTTACCGTAAAAGGGTTGCAGGCGAATAAGTTTGAGTTGCCTATGCCTCGTCGGCGCGCGGTTGCGGGAAGAGTCCCTCGCGCAGCAGCGTGTTGACGGACTTCTGCCATCTGTCGAGCTGTTCGGGCGACGTGAACGCGCCCGGAATCTGCCGCTCGATGTGCTCCCGCACGATGAGGGTGCCGAGCGCCAGCACGAGTGAGTTCAGCGCCGCCCAGGTGACGTCGATGTCGTCGCGGGCTTCGCCGGCTTCCTTGCGCGCCGTCCATCGCGCCGTGCCGAAGGCCGACAGTGTGTCCCAGATCGTGATGCCCAGCTGACTGCCGTCGATCAGCGCGCGACCGAAGTAGTCCACGACATCGGGATGCTCCAGCAGCAGCGTGGTGACCCTGCTGCCCATATCGGCGATCGAGTCCTTCGCGTGCGGCACCGTCACAGGTTGCGCGACCACGGCGATCACCACGCTCATCACGTAGTCGTCTACCGCCTTGATGAGGCCGGCCTTCGTCTCGAAATGGTGCTGCACCAGCCCGAGAGAAACGCCGGCATCGGCGGCGACAGAACGAAGCGACGTCCCCGCAGCGCCCTTCGTAGCGAAGCTCTTCAACGCCGCCTGGCGGATGCGCTCGAGTTTCCTGAGTTCATCGCCGCCAAGCCGGTCGCGGTCCGTCAGTACCGTCATTGACCTGTTAACTCCGTGATCACGTACCCCAGACTAGACAATACGAACGTATCGTGTCTACCATACAAATGTATTGTCAAGTTAACTGACGAAGGGGTAAACGATTCCCGTGGACGACCACAGGCAATCAACCGCGGTGACACCGCTGCACAAGGTGAATGTGTCCGCGATCCCGGCTGTCGTCGACGAGTCATTCAAGGCCGCGTGCACTCGAGACCCGGATCGGTGGACCACGACAGCTGACGAGGGCGCGAAAGCGCTGTGCCGCGCCTGCCCCCTGCGCTGGCGATGCGCCCAAGAAGCCTGTTTGACGCCGGGCGCCGAAGGCGTCTGGGCCGGCATCCTGATACCCGAGGCAGGGCGTGCGCGGCGCTTCGCGTTGAAGCAGTTGCGCTCGCTGGCCGAGGAGAACGGCTACCCGGTCCGAAAGACGGGTTAGCGCGCAGGTGCGAGGATGGTCAACCATGGCCCGCATGCATGCGCTCGAACCTGCCGACGCCGAATTCATCGCCTCGGCACCGCACGTCTTCCGCTATCAGAAGCGGTTTGCCGCATCACCCGAAAAAGTTTGGGAGTCACTCGTTTCCGACGAGTCGCTGGCGGCGTGGGGCCCCATGATCACAGACGTCACGTGGACGACGCCCCGTCCGTTCGGGGTCGGCACCACGCGTGATGTCACCGCTCCCGGTGGGTCCGTCATGCGCGAACGCTTCTTCCATTGGGAGGACGGTCACCGCAAGTCCTTCTATGTCTACGAGTGCTCACTCCCCATGTTCAAGCGCTTCGCCGAGGACTACCTCGTCGAGCCGGCAGGCAATGAAACGTCGTTCACCTGGACCCTGGCAGTGGAACCCAAACCGGCGTTCGCACTGCCGGTCAAGATTCTGGCACCGGTCTTGAAAGCCGGCTTCGGGCGGATTCCCGCAGGCGGTCAGAAGTACTTCGCGACGCACGCCTGAGGAGCCACGAGGTTGTGACCGACGACGACCGTCTCAGCCCGGCACAGCAGCGAGCCTGGCTGAGCTACATGCGGGTCTATCACCGCATGGAGTACGAGATGAATCGTCAGCTGCAGGCCGAGTGCGGGATGTCCCTCGGCGACTACACGGTGATGAATGCCTTGACGAACGCGCCGCGCCATCGTGCCCCGCTCACAGTTCTTGCGACCACCATCGGTTGGGAACGAAGCCGCCTGTCGCACTTTCTGCAACGGATGAGTCGGCGCGGTTTCCTCGACCGGGTCCCCTCCGCGACCGACGGTCGAGTCACCGACGTCGTGCTCACAAGCGCGGGCTTGCGCGCCTTTCGGGCGGCGGCACCCAAGCACGCCGCGTGGATCAAGCAGCTGTTCTTCTCGGATCTGACGCGCGATCAAGAAGACGCGCTCGCCGACATCTTGGGCGCAGCCTACGAATCGATCCTGCGCGACGGCACGCTGCCACGACCGGAGATCGATATCCCTGCGGGGGGTTAGAGCTGCCTCTCCCCACCGTCGACGAACACCTCACTTCCTGTCATGAAGCTGCTTTCGTCGGAAGCGAGAAACAGCACCGCCGCGGCGATCTCCTCCGGTCGGCCGACTCGGCCCATCGGGACACGCGCCGCCTCTGCGTTCAGTAGCGCCTGCTCCTGTCCGCTCGGCGCCAGGCCCTTCAGCCCCGGCGTCTCCACCGGACCTGGCACGACGGTGTTCACCCGGATGTTCTTGTCCGCGAGCTCTGCTGCCAACGTGCGACCGAGAGATCGGATGGCCGCCTTCGATGCGGCATAGACAGCCATCCCGGGATTGCCCCCATAGGCCGACGTCGAACCCGTCAACACGATCGAGGCACCGGAATTCAGCAGCGGCAACACTTTCTGCAACGTGAACACGATGCCGCCGACGTTGATGTTGAACGTGTCGGTGAACTGTTCGGGGGTGATGTCGGGCAGCGCGCCGAGCTCGCCTCCGCCGGCGTTGGCGAAAACCACGTCCAGACCCCGTCCATGCTGCGCGATGGCGCCCGCGACCTTGTCGAGGTCATCCAGGTTCGATACGTCACTACGAATTCCGGTCGCCGCTGCGCCGATGGTCGCCACCGCGTCATCGAGGGCGCTCTGCTTGCGACCGGTGATGAAAACGTGCGCGCCCTCGGCCGCGAAGCGCTGTGCTGTGGCGAGACCGATGCCAGAGCTACCGCCCGTGACGAGTGCTGTCTTTTCTGTGAGCCGACCCATAGTGATCTCTCTCCCTATCTCGAGGTGGGCGGTGTTGCCGCAACCTTTCAGGTCAACCCAACGCGTGACATGTCACGTTATTCCCCTCGGGGAGGGTTGATGGTGTTAGACAAGCAGGCATGACTTCGCTAGCCGACTCGACCCGTTGGATGGATGCGACCGACCAGGCGGCGCTCGTCGCGTCAGGCGAGGTCTCGCCGAGCGAGTTGCTCGAGGCCGCGATCGAACGCATCGAACGGTTCGATCCGGTGCTGAACGCGGTCGTGATCCGCTGGTTCGATCACGCCCGGGAGATCGCCGCGAGCCCCGATCTCCCAGACGGTCCGTTCCGCGGTGTGCCCTTTCTGATCAAGGATCTCTTCGCCGACTACGCCGGGCAGCGAATGAGCAACGGCAACATCGCATTCAAAGAGGCACACGTCATCGCCGACGCCGACACCACACTCGTCAGCCGTCACCGCGCGGCCGGGCTGGTGATCGCCGGCCGAACGAACAGCCCCGAGCTCGGCAGCGTGCCCGTCACCGAGCCCGTCGCGTGGGGCGCGACCCGCAATCCATGGGACACGACGCGCACGCCGGGCGGGTCCAGCGGCGGTGCGGCCGCCGCGGTGGCGTCGGGGATGGTGCCGTTCGCGCACGCCAGTGATGGCGGCGGATCCATCCGCATCCCGGCGTCGTGTTGCGGGCTGGTGGGGCTGAAACCGAGCCAGGGTCGCATCACGATGGGTCCGGTCCGCGACGAGAGTGGACTGGCGGTCGAGCACTGCGTCAGCCGTACCGTGCGTGACTCAGCTGCCCTGCTCGACGCGACACGCGGCCCTGGCATCGGCGACACGGTGATCGCGCCACCGCCGTCTCGTCCCTACGTCGAGGAGCTCGGCGCCGACCCCGGCCGGTTGCGCATCGGCATGCTCGATCACCACGCCCAGGGCGGGCTGGTCGACGCCGAGGTCACCGCTGCGACGCAGGCCGTGGGTCGGCTCCTCGAATCGCTGGGTCATCACGTCGAGCCCGCGTGGCCTAAGGCCTTGGAGGACGAGACACTCGGCTCCAAGTTCGGCGCGATGTGGAGCGCCAACGTGGCCGTGTCGCGCCGGCGGTTCGAAGAACGGCTGGGCCGCCCGCTCGACGACCACGAACTGGAACCGATGAACCGCGTTCAGGCCGACTTCGCGAGTCACTTCAGCGCCGTCGACTATGCGATCGCGCTCGCCGGAGTCACGCAGTTCCGGCGTGCGATGCACTCGTGGTGGCACGACGGTTGGGATCTGCTGTTGACGCCGACGCTCGCCGAACTGCCGCTCAAGCTCGGCACGATCGTCAACGATCCCGAGAACCCGATGGCGCCGATGCGGCGCGCAGGCGAGTTCGTCCCGTTCACTCCGCCGTTCAACACCAGCGGCCAGCCGGCGATCAGTCTTCCGCTGGAATGGACGGCCGAGGGGCTGCCGGTGGGCGTGCAACTGGTGGCGGCGTACGGGCGCGAGGATGTCCTGATCCGTATTGCGAGTCAGCTCGAGCAGGCGCAGCCGTGGGCTCACCGTAAGCCGGAGATCTGAGCGGAAGCACTTCCAACGGCGTCATCAGTTGATGACGCCGTTGGAAGCCAATATGTGCGGGCGGAGGGAGTCGAACCCCCACGCTCTTACGAGCACGGACACCTAAAGACCGCGTGTCTGCCATTCCACCACGCCCGCAGCGTGGTTGATCGTACCCAATCTCAGCCCGACGAACTTGTCGCACATCAGGCCTAGCTTGGTGGCAGGTCCGACGAAAGGGGCAGGTCATGAGATCTGCCGAAGAATTCGATGCCGCAAGGCAGCTCATTGCCGCCGGCATCAACGATTGCGAGATCGCGCGTCGGCTCGGCATCCCGCGGCCAACGATCCAAGATTGGCGGCGCCGTCCGCAGCGCCGCTCGAGGCTCGTCAGCGGATCGCCATGCGGTAGTGCGCATGACTTCACCACGATGGCAGCGGCTCCATACAGTTATCTGCTGGGCTTATACCTCGGCGACGGGTGCCTTTCACGCGACCGCCGCGTGTGGAAACTGCGAATCGTTTTGGACAAGAAGTATCCCGCGATTATCGATCGATGTCGGCTAGCCATCGACGTGCTGATGCAAGGCCAACGCGCGGCGGCGCAAAGCTTGAAAGGGTGCGTTGAAGTATCCCTGTACTCGAAACATTGGCCGTGTTTCTTTCCGCAGCACGGTCCGGGAGTGAAGCACAAACGGCGGATCGCCCTCGAACCGTGGCAACAGGCGCTCGTCGACCAGGCCACCGAAGAGTTCGTCCTCGGACTGATCCACAGCGACGGCTGCCGCGTCGTCGCGAACGACCGCGGGGTCCGCAGCATCCGCTACCACTTCTCGAATCGCTCGGAGGACATCATCGGCCTGTTCAGCGCCGCACTCGACAAGCTCGGCATCCACTGGACGCGGTCGACCAAATACATCGTGTCCGTCTACCGAAAGGCGGACACGGTTCGTCTGGACGAGTTCATCGGGCCGAAGACCCGCGCGGTACCGTTGGAAGGTGTCCACTACGCGGCGTAGGAGACCGGCGCTCATCGCCTTGGCGGCGGTCGGAGCGCTGGGCTGCCTGGCGCTGGCGTGGTGGCAGTGGACCCGCTTCGAGTCCGCGTCGGGCACCTTCCAGAACCTCGGCTACGCCCTGCAGTGGCCGCTGTTCGCGGGCTTCGTCGTCTACGCGTACTACAAATTCGTGCGCTACGAGGAGGCCCCGCCCGAGCCGAAGCGGCAGGATGAGATCACCGAGATCCCCGTGGGCCTGCTGCCGGAACGACCCAGCGCCGCGGACCGACCCGATGATGACGACCCCGTGTTGAGCGAGTACAACGCGTACCTCGCCGACCTCGCCAGAGAAGACAAGGAACGACCGACGACATGACGGAGACCACGGGCACCCCCGTTGAAAGCATCCGCAAGGCGCTACTGGGCTATCGCGTGACCGCGTGGATCACCGGTATCTGGCTCATCGCACTCTGCTACGAGATGGTGATGAAGTACGGCTTCGGCGTGGAAGGTCTGAATTGGATCGCCGTCGTGCACGGCTGGGTCTACTTCGTGTACCTGCTCTTCACCGCCAACCTCGCGGTGAAGGTGCGCTGGCCGATCGCCAAAACCATCGGCATCCTGCTGGCCGGCACCATCCCGTTGGTCGGCATCATCGTCGAGCAGATCCAGACCAGGGACATCAAGCAGAAGTTCAGCCTGTAACCCTCAGGTCAGGTGCTTGAGCACCTCTTCGGCCAGTCGCTCCCCGCGGTCCTCCTGCAGGAAATGTGCCGCGCCTTCGATCTTCACCTGTTCTGTCGCGGTGGGGATCAGATCGCAGAAGGCCTGTCCCGCTTTGGGATACGGGAAGATCGGATCCTGATCCGAAAACGCGACCAACGCCGGCTTCTGCCAACGCGACAACTCGTCGGCTACGGCAGTCATGACGCGTGCGCCCGGCGCATCCTCGGCAATCGGCACCAGCAGCGGGAATTGTGCTGCGCCGGCTTTCGACTCGGCGGTCGGGAACGGCGCGTCGTACGCGGCGACAACATCGTCCGGTAACTCCGTCGCCGTCGCCCCCTGGATCACGAAGCCGACCGGTAGGTCCGGGTTCTTCTCGGCGAAGTCGCGCCATGCCATGAATCCCTTGGAGACCCGCCCGGTGAACAAGCCGGTGTTGAAAATCGCAAGTGCCCCAACACGATCAGCGTTCTCGACGGCCCAGCGCAGTCCGATCGCACCGCCCCAGTCCTGCACCACCACGATGGCATCGCGCAGATCGAGACCGGCGAGCACCTTCGACGTCAACTCCGTGTGGCGGTCGTAGGTGTACCAGCCCCGGTCGGTCGGCTTGTCCGATCGTCCGAATCCCGCGTAGTCGGGTGCGACGACCCGGTGCCCGGCGTCGACGAGCGGACCGATCATCTTGCGGTACAGATAGGCCCAGCTCGGTTCACCGTGAAAGCACACGATCGGCCTACCAGTGCGCGGCCCTTCGTCGACGTAATGCATGCGCAAGCCGTCGACGTCAACATAGTTGGGCGCGAAGCGGTAGCCCGGCAGATTGTCGAAGCGTTCGTCCGGTGTGCGGAAGACCTCAGCCATCGTCACACCGTAGACCTTAGTTGACCGACCGGTCAACTATCGTAGAATCACCACATGCCAAGAACGTCGGACGCGCGTGAGCGGATCGTCACGACAGCAGCGCGGCTGTTCCTCGAACGCAGCTATCAAGCGGTCGGCGTTGACGAGCTGTGCCAAGCGGCCGACGTCCGCAAGGGCAGCTTCTACCACTACTTCCCGTCGAAGTCGGAGCTCGCCAAAGCAGTGATCGATCTGCACGCAGAGGCCTTTGCGCGCCAGTTGTCCGGCTCCCCAGCCGCAACCCCGGCGCAGCGATTACACGCCATCCCCGACGCGATCGGCGCCATTCAAACCGCGCTGGAAACACAGTTCGGGCGGGCGGTCGGCTGCCCGTTCGGAAACTTCGCGGCCGAGCTGTCGACCACCGACGACGACCTACGGGCGCATCTCGCCGGAGTACTCGGCGCGATGGAGCGCCACCTCGCCGCGACGTGCCATGACGCAGCCGAAGCCGGTGCACTGCGCGCGGGCACCGACCCCGACCGGTTCGCGCACGCATTACTGGCGCAGTACGAGGGCATCATCCTGCTCGCCAAGGTCAACGACTCCGGCGTCGACGCGCTGGCGCCCGCGCTCCACGACTTCATCGACGTCTACCTCGTCGACGCGGGCACCTCCGCCGGCGCGACATCCTGATCGGCCTCCGCCACCGGAATCATCACTGCCAGAACGCCCGCGAGCACCGCCATACCCGCAGCGATCAGCAGACCGATCCGAAAAGCCGACAACGACGGAAACTCCTGGCCCGCAATGGAAATAGTCAATCCGGTCAAGACCGCACCGACTACGGCGCTCGATATCGACGTTCCCAGCGCTCGCGCCAACGCATTGATTCCGTTGGCCGCAGCCGTTTCCGACATGGGCACCGCGGCGTTGATGAGCGCCGGCAACGACGAATATGCGAACCCGACGCCGACGCTGACCAAGACGTTGAACAGGCTCAGCTGCCATGCATCGCCGAGCAGCAGCAAACCTGCCAGGTACGAGCCCGCGATGATTGCGCAGCCGAGCGTCAAGGTGAACCTCGGTCCGCGCGCGGCGGCGATCTTGGACGCGATCGGGGACGAGACCATCATCGCCAGGCCACCGGGCGCCAACCACAGCCCCGCCTCGACCATCGGGAGCCCCAGCCCGTAGCCGGTGGCGACGGGTAACTCCAGGATCTGCGGGCCGATCAGCGCCAGCGCGAACATCGCGAACCCGACTGCGACCGACGCGACGTTCGTCATCAGCACCGGTCGCTTGACCGTCGTCCTCAGGTCGACCATGGGCGACTCGGTGCGCAGTTGCCACCACGCGAACATCGTGAAGATGACGATCGACGCGGCGAACATTCCCAGCGTGGTGGCGCTACCCCACCCCCAACTGCCGCCCTTGGATATTCCGAGCAACAGCGTCACGAGGCCGGCGCCAAGCCCGAGGGCACCGAGCGGATCGAGCCGGTCGGCCGACGCCGCCGCCGGAATACGCGGCACCAGCACCGCGAACAAGACTCCGGATGCCGCCCCCAGCATTGCGGCGAACCAGAAGACCGCGTGCCAGTCGAAATGGTCGGCGATGACCGCCGCCAACGGCAACCCCAGCGCACCGCCGACACCGAACGACGCGCTCATCAAGCCCATCGCCATACCGACGCGATGGGCCGGCACACACGTTCGCAACACACTGATACCGAGGGGAACGATGGGCACGCCGAAGCCCTGGAGGGCACGGCCGATGACCACCGGCACCCACGCGCTCGTCGAGGCCGCGATCAATGAGCCGACGGTCATGAGGATCGCGCACGCGATCAACAGACGCTTTGGTCCGTACATGTCACCGAGCCGGCCGACCACCGGTGTTGCCACGGCCGCCACCAGCAGCGTCGCCGTGATCACCCACGACGCGTTGGATGCGCTCGTCTGCAGAAGCTTCGGCAACTCGGGAATCAGCGGAATCACGAGCGTCTGCATCAGCGACATGCACGTACCCGTCGTCGCCAGGACAGCGACCACTACGGCGGGATGACGACTGCGCCCGACGTCGCCGATGATCGGCGTGGTGAAGGGGCGCATCCCGGGGATGCTACCGATTAGTTTGGCTATACAAAATTTGCGTGCAGGGTCTCACCCTGCCAACTCCCGCAGTGCGGGTACCAATAACGCCAGCGCCCGCCCACGATGAGAGGCGGCGTCCTTCTCCGCGGGGCTGAGCTGCGCCGCCGTCCGGTCGGACCCCGTCGGCAGGAAGACGGGGTCGTAGCCGAAGCCGCCGTCGCCGCGCGGTTCGCGGACGATGGCGCCGGGCCACTCACCGCGCACCACGATTTCTTTGCGGGCGTCGCCGGCGCAGTACACCAGCGCACACGCCGACACGAACGCGGCGTCGCGCCGCGAGTCGGGCACATCGCCCAACTGCCCCAGCAGCAGCGCGGTGTTGGCCCGATCCTTTTCGGCGGCATCGCCGGCAACGCCCGACCACCGGGCCGACAACACGCCCGGCATTCCGTTCAGCGCCGCGACCTCGAGGCCCGAATCGTCGGCCACCGACGCAATACCCGTGGCCCGAAACGCGTCCCGCGCCTTGGCCAACGCGTTCTCCTCGAACGTCGCGCCCGTCTCCGGAGCTTCGTCGAACGGCGCGACATCGTCGAGCGACAACAGCGTCAACCCCGCGACTCCTGCCGCGTCGAGCACACGATGCAGCTCTGCCAGCTTCTTGCGGTTACGGGTGGCGACAAGAAGATCGGTCATGAGTGGCTCCAGGACACCGCTCAACGGTAGACGGCGCCTCGTTTGTGACACCGCTAACAATGCGCTTGCAACAGCTAGCGCGAGGGGTACCGCTACTTCGTCAGACGCCGACAACACGGTCGGTCGTCAATGAGCGGAGGGGAACTAGTGGCCGAGAACAACAGCGGACCCATCGAAGCAGTACGAGGCATCGTGTCCGGCGCGATCGGGTTTACCAAGCAGGTCCTCGGAGTCATCTTGAGCCGAAGTGATCTCCAGGAAGAGGGTCGCGCACAGGTCGAGAAGGCCTCACACCAGCTCGACGCAGCCCGTGCGGAGGCCGAAGCCGAAAGCGCTCGCGCCAAGGCCAAGGCACAGGAGTCACGTCAGAAGGCCGCGAGCAACAGCTCGAAGTAACCGATGCGGAAAGCACCCTCGGCTCACCAGAGTCGGGGGTGCTTACCCGTTTGACGATCGGTCAGCTGCCGAACGCCTTCTTGGCCGGCTCGCTCGACTCCGGCAGCACGCCCGGATACGGCAATTCCAGTGCCTCGCGCTGGATCACGAAGATCTGCTCACACCCCTCCATGGCGGCGTCGAGCATCTTGTCCAGCGTTGAACGCGGGAACGTGGCCCCTTCCCCGGTGCCCTGGATTTCCACCAGCGTTCCGGTATCGGTGGCGACGACGTTCATGTCGACCTCGGCACGCGAGTCTTCCGTGTACGGCAGGTCCACACGAACCCGTCCGTCCACCACACCGACACTCACCGCCGCGATCGCGCACGACAGTGGCCGCGGATCCGACAGTTTGCCTCCCGCGCCCAGAAACGTCACCGCATCCGCGAGCGCCACGTACGCCCCGGTGATCGCCGCAGTGCGGGTACCGCCGTCGGCCTGCAGGACATCGCAGTCGATCGCGATGGTGTTCTCGCCGAGGGCGCCGAGATCGATGCAGGCGCGCAACGACCGTCCGACCAGCCGGCTGATCTCCTGGGTGCGGCCGCCGACGCGGCCCTTCACCGATTCACGGTCGGAGCGATCGTGGGTGGCGGCCGGCAGCATCGCGTACTCGGCGGTCAGCCAACCCTGCCCGGAACCCTTACGCCAGCGGGGCACACCTTCGGTGACGCTGGCCGTGCACATGACCCGGGTCTCGCCGAACTCCACCAGCACCGAGCCGGCGGGATGACTTGTGAAGCCGCGCGTGATGCGAACCGGTCGCAGCTCGTCGTCAAGCCGGCCGTCTTCTCGTCTGGACACGGGCCAACCCTATCCGGTGGGACCGACCCGCCGGCCGAGCCGGCAATCAGGCACCGTCAGGAGCGAGCGACCTCGAACGACTCACCACACACCACTGCATGCACCGGACCGTCGAACTCGGCCTTCGCCTCGCTGATCACGTCCTCGCGTGACGTCCACGGCGGGATGTGCGTCAACAGCAGCTCCCCGACTCCCGCGTTGGCGGCGGCGCGGCCGGCTTCCGTCCCCGACAGGTGCAGCCTGGGCGGCCGGTCAGGTGAATGTGTCCACGAGGCCTCGCAGAGAAAGACGTCTGCTCCCCGGGCCAGATCGATCAGCGCGTCGCAGTACCCGGTATCACCGCTGTAGACCAGCGTGGCGCCCGACGGGTCGGTGATCCGGAAGCCGTACGACTCGGTGGGATGACACACCAGCCGCGGCTCGACGTCCAGCGACCCGATCTGCACAGCACGGTTGTCCACCCAGTGCCGAATCTCGAAGATGTCGGAGAAGTCGTCGATCTCACCGCCCTCGGGCGACGATGCCGCACCGAGTCGGGCCCAGGTGTTGGCCGGGCCGTACATGACGCCGCGCTCCTGCGCGGGCGACGGGTGATAACGCCGCCACACGAACAGTCCGGGCAGATCGAGACAGTGGTCCGCGTGTAGATGCGAAAGGAGGACGTACACCGAGTTCGGATCCGCGTAACGCTGCAGTGCGCCAAGCACGCCGCCACCGAAATCGAGGACCAGTGGTGGGGTGTCGGGAGCTGTGACCAGGTAACCGGACGCTGGCGAATCTGGCCCGACAACACTGCCGGAGCAACCGAGTACGGTGATTCGCACGCTCACTAGCTTGCCATGCCCAATAGCCACTTGACGAAAACATCGCCGGTTTGCGCCATCGAATTCACTTTTTGGTGTCAGCAGGCCGCTGAACAGGGCGAACACCGTCAAGGGTCGGGCCGAGAAATCGACCCGCAAGTGTGGTGAACGCCTCAGGTTCGCCGGTTGCTTCGAAACGGCGGTGCACCGCAGACTGCGGATCGTCGGGATGCGGATGCAGCAAATCCAATTCGGTGAGCACTCGCAGTAAGTCCTTGGCGGTCTCCTCGGCGCTGGACACAAGCGTCACGTGATCGCCCATGGCGAGTTGGATCAGTCCCGACAACATCGGATAGTGCGTGCATCCCAGCACCAACGTGTCGACCTCGGCCCGTTGGAGTGGCTCGAGATAGCCCTCCGCAAGTCCGAGCACCTGCCTGCCACTGGTCACTCCCCGCTCGACGAAATCCACGAACCGAGGGCATGCCACCCCGATCACCTCGGTGTCGCGCGCGGCGGCGAATGCGTCGTGATACGCCCCGGATGCGATGGTCGCCTCAGTGCCGATGACGCCGATGCGTCCGTTGCGGGTCGCGGCCACCGCACGGCGGACGGCGGGCAGGATCACCTCGATCACGGGCACCGGCGCATACCGCTCCCTGGCGTCGCGCAGGCACGCCGATGACGCCGTGTTGCACGCGATCACCAGCGCCTTGACGCCGCGCGATACGAGATCGTCACCTATCGCCAGCGCGTGTCCGCGGATCTCCGGAATGGTCAGCGGACCGTAGGGACCGTTGGCGGTGTCGCCGACATAGATGATGTCTTCGTCGGGCAGCTGGTCGATGATCGCGCGGGCGACCGTCAGCCCGCCGACGCCGGAGTCGAAGATCCCGACGGGTGCAGTCGGCGAACTCACGGCGTCAGGTTGTACGGATTTTTCGGGACGACCTTACGACGCTCACGCGCCTTGCGTTCGGGCCCGGAGAGCACGTACGCCGCGAAGACGCCGGCGATCGCCCCGCAGAGGTGACCCTGCCACGAGACCCCCGGGGTTCCCGGCAGCACGCCGAACAGGACACTGCCGTACACCAGGAGCACGACGACGCCGACGACGATCTCCCACACCTTGCGGGTGAAGAATCCGAACACGATCAGGAACGCGAGCCAGCCGAAGATGAGACCCGACGCACCGATGTGGTTGGTCTCGCAACGTACGCCGACGTATGGGCAGTGCGCGCCGATGTTGCCCAGCAACCAGGTGCCGAGGCCGCCGAGAATCCAGACGATGGCCGTGGCGAAGATGAATCGCGACAACCCCGCCAGCGTCATCAGGAAGCCGAGTATCAATGCCGGAACGGTGTTGGCGATCAGGTGATTCCAGTCCGAGTGCAGCAGCGGCGCCCAGATGATGCCCCATAGCCCGTCGGTCTCCAGCGGTCGGATGCCGTTGTTGTCCAAGCGGTGACGGGTCAGGTTGTCCCACAATTCGATGACCCACAGCAGTACGACGAAGCTGACGATCGTCACGCCACCGACAATCCATGCGGGCCGCTTCTTCGGCTCCGCAGGAACCCCTGTGTATCCCGGTCCTACGCCCACAACTGCCCTTCCAACGCGTCCTCGGCGTCATCCAGGCTACCGGCGTACGCGCCGGTCGACAGATACTTCCAACCGGCATCGGCGACGACGAACGCGATGTCGGCCTGCTGTCCAGCCTTGAGCGCCTTGCTCGCCATTCCGAGTGCGGCATGGAGCACCGCGCCGGTGGAGATACCGGCGAAGATGCCCTCCACCTGGACCAGCTCGCGGGTGCGCTTGACCGCGTCGTACGAGCCGACGGAGAAGCGGGTGGTCAGCACATCCGGGTCGTACAACTCGGGGATGAAGCCCTCGTCGATGTTGCGTAACGCATACACGCCCTCGCCGTAGCGAGGCTCCGCCGCCACGATCTGCACGTCGGGCTTGTGCTCGCGCAGATACCGTCCGGTGCCCATCAACGTGCCGGTGGTCCCAAGGCCCGCGACGAAGTGGGTGATCTCCGGCAGGTCGGCCAACAGCTCAGGTCCGGTGCCCTCGTAGTGCGCCAGCGAATTCGACGCGTTGCCGTACTGGTAGAGCATGACCCACGAAGGATTCTGCAGCGCAAGCTCTTTCGCGTGTGCGACCGCTGTGTTGGAGCCACCCTCTGCGGGCGAGTAGATGATCCGTGCGCCGTAGAGTTCCAGCAGCTGCCGTCGCTCGATGGACGTGTTCTCGGGCATCACGCAGATCATCTGGTAGCCCTTGAGCAACGCCGCCATGGCCAGCGAGATTCCGGTATTACCACTGGTCGGTTCGAGAATCGTTGCGCCGGGCTGCAATACACCCCGGCGCTCGGCATCCTCGATCATCCGTAGGGCCGGTCGGTCCTTGATGGAACCAGTGGGGTTACGGTCCTCGAGCTTTGCCCACAACCGCACGTGCGGTGCGCCGTCCTCGTCGTTCCACCGGGGCGACAGCCGCTGCAGGCCAACCAGTGGTGTATTGCCCAGCGCCTCGATCAGGGAGTCGTATCGGGTCACTCAGCCACCTGCGACGGCAGGCAGGATCGTGACCGAATCCCCCTCGGAGATAGCGGTTTCCAGCCCGCCGGAGAACCGCACATCTTCGTCATTGACGTAGATGTTGACGAAGCGGTTCAGCTTGCCGTCATCCAGCAGGCGACCGGAGATTCCCGAGTAATTCGATTCGAGATCACTGATGACGGCGCCCAGGGTTTCGCCCTCCGCGGCGACGCGCTTCTCGCCGCCGGTGTGGGTGCGCAGGATGGTCGGGATGGACACGGTGACAGACATGGGTCGGTCATTCCTTTCAAAGCTCTAGTACTGCTCGACTATCTTGACGGGCTCTTCAGTGACGTTGCCGTCGATGATTCGGTAGCTGCGTAGCTCGTGCTCGTCCGGGTCGCGGGTCGACACCAACACATAGTGGGCGTCTGGTTCTGACGCGTAGGAGATGTCGGTGCGGCTCGGGTACGCCTCGGTGGCGGTATGCGAGTGATAGATGACGACGGGTACCTCGTCCGCATTTTCCATCGCGCGCCACACCTTCAGCTGCTCCCCGGAGTCGAACCGGTAGAACGTCGGCGAACGCTCGGCGTTCAGCATCGCGATGAACCGCTCCGGGCGATCGGCACCCTCAGGCCCCGCGATCACCCCGCACGCTTCGTCGGGGTGGTCGGCGCGGGCGTGGGCGACCATGGCGTCGACCAGGTCCGCTCGGATCACCAGCACCTTCTTTGACCTTTCATTCGAATGCTCCAGGCAACATGTCCCGGTAAGTCGGTATTCCGGCGACCGACTCGGCCGCCAGCACACCCACCAGGACCGCCCGGGCCAGGCAATCCGCCGCAGCTGCCCCGAGCGCGGTGATCAACGGCACCTCCGGCGACATCGACGCCGGGGTCGTCGGATCCGGCGGCACCTCGATGGCTCCGGTAGCCAGCGCGAACACCGTATCGCCATCAAGCGGGGTGTGGCACGGCCGGATGGTGCGAGCGAGGCCGTCCTGCGCAGCGACGGCCATCCGGCGGCACCCTGCCTTGCTCAGCACCGCGTCGGTGGCGACGACGGCGATGGTGGTGTTGAGCGGGCTGAGCTCGATGTGGCGGTCGGCGTACGCGGCGATCTGATCCGCAGGCGGCGCGATGAGACCGAACTCCTCGATCTGATCGGCGAGCCAGGGCAGGCCCGTCGCGGTGTCCACGGCATCGCCTGCGGCGTTGACGACCACGAGCGCGCCGACCGTGACGCCCGACTCCAGGGTCACCGAGGCGGTACCCACCCCGCCTTTGAGCACGCCGACGCGTGCCCCCGTACCCGCTCCGACGGTCCCGATCGCGACGTCGGCACCGGCAGTGCTCGCCGCGGTGTAGCCGAACTCCGGGGTTGGTCGGCACTGCCACCCCCCAACGGGTAGATCAAAAATCACCGCGGCGGGAACGATCGGTACGACACCGCCCTCCATCGCCACGCCCCGGCCCTGCTCCTCGAGCCAGGCCATGACGCCGTCGGCCGCGGCGAGCCCGAAACCGCTGCCGCCGGTCAGCACGACGGCGTCGACGTGGCGCACGGAATTGATGGGGTCGAGCAGGTCCGTCTCGCGAGTGCCCGGCGCGCCGCCCCTGCAGTCGACGGCGCCGACGGTGCCCGGTGGTGTCAGCACGACGGTGGTTCCGGTGGCCCATCCGGAGCCGAGTTCGGCGTCAGGATCGATCCGGTGGTGGTGGCCGACGCTGATTCCGCTGACGTCGGTGATCGCGCCCATGGTCATGACCTGCCCATCATCGAGAGGACCAGATACTCCTGCAGGACGGTCAACCATTGATAAACATCCAGATGGCCGGCCATCGGATGTTCGGGCGACAGTTCGGCGGGACCGTCCTGCGAAACTCCGAGCATGGTTCCCAACGCAAGCCGCATGTCGTTGACCGCCGCCGCCCAGGCGTGCGCGTCGCTTTCGGTGAGCTCGAACTTGCCACCGCGAGGCGGCACGGTGTCCAGCAACCGTTGCGCCGCCTCACGTTTGGCGTCGATGATCTCGGGTTCATGCAAGCTTCGGAGCGCGCTGTTGAGACTTTCAGCGGGGCCGGAACCGGCCGGATGATCGCGCTGCGGCCGGAAGAAGTCCGGTAGCAACCGCTTCATCGTCTCGTCCTGCGGCGGCGTCGAGTGGCCGGTCCGCATTCCGGTTATCTCTTCGAGTTCGTCAGCGGGAGAGGATGATTCGCGGTCGTCGAGCATGCCCACCAAGGATGTCGCAAGGTTCTGCAACAGCGAGACCTCGTGTGCGGCCAACGCCGAACGGAAGCGCGGGCCGTCGGCGGTGTCGACCCGTTTCCATTTGCGCACTGTCGGATCAGCGGTCCTGCTGCAGGGTCGCCCACAGTCCCGCGGCGTGGAGTTTGGAGACGTCGATCTCCATCGACTCACGTCTGCCTGCCGAGACCACAGCCTTCCCCTCGTTGTGCACCTGCATCATCAGCTTGGTCGCGTGGGGCTCGCTGTAGCCGAAAAGCTTCTGGAACACGTACGTCACGTAGGTCATCAAATTCACCGGGTCGTCCCAGACCAGGGTCACCCAAGGGCTATCCGTGGCATCGACAGGGGCAACGTCACGTTCTTCGCGAGTTCCCGGTCGGGCCTTCGCCGGCGTAACCATGTGGACAAGGATAGCGAGGCAGTCACCCACGCCGCCTACAGCCCGTCGTTGACCCCAATCCCGCTGGAGATGATCGTGTGGCCGGGCCGCAACACGCGTGCACGGGACGGTTTGCCGCCCGTCAGCCGATACGGTTGCGGTGTGGCCGGAAAGTCTGCAGGGGCGTCTACGGCGTTGCTCACCGACAAGTACGAGCTGACGATGCTGGCGGCCGCGTTGCGCGACGGCACCGCTCACCGCCGGACGACGTTCGAGGTGTTCGCCCGGCGACTTCCCGAAGGGCGGCGCTACGGCGTGGTCGCCGGGACCGGCCGATTCGTGGATGCGTTGGCGCGGTTCATCTTCGACGATGCCGCACTGGCGTCGCTTTCGGACTTCTGCGACCCCGAGACGTTGGCGTACCTCGCGGACTATCGGTTTCGTGGCGACATCGACGGCTACGGCGAGGGTGAGCTCTACTTCCCAGGTTCCCCGGTACTGAGCGTGCACGGCACGTTCGGTGAATGCGTAGTCCTGGAAACGCTGGCCCTGTCGATCTTCAACCACGACACTGCGATCGCTTCGGCCGCTGCGCGCATGGTCAGCGCCGCAGAGGGCCGCGCGATGATCGAGATGGGCTCGCGGCGGACCCACGAGCACGCCGCGGTCGCGGCTGCGCGAGCCGCCTACCTCGCGGGCTTCAGCGGCACATCGAACCTGGAAGCGCAGCGCACCTACGGTGTGCCGGCGCTGGGCACCAGTGCGCACGCGTTCACGCTGCTGCACACCGATCACAACGGTCCCGACGAGAAGGCGGCATTCAAGGCCCAGGTCGACGCGCTCGGTGTCGGCACCACGCTGCTGGTCGACACCTACGACATCACTCAGGGCGTGGCCAACGCCGTCGAGGTGGCAGGCCCGGAACTCGGCGCGGTCCGCATCGACTCGGGCGACCTCGGAGTACTCGCCAGGCAGGTCCGGGCACAGCTCGACAGCCTGGGCGCCCGCAACACCCGCATCGTGGTGTCCGGCGACCTCGACGAGTACGCCATTGCGGCACTGCGGGTCGAACCGGTGGATATCTACGGAGTCGGCACCTCCGTCGTCACCGGGTCAGGCGCGCCTACCGCCAGCATGGTTTACAAGCTGGTCGAGGTCGACGGACTGCCGGTGGAAAAGCGGAGCAGCCACAAGGAGTCTCACGGCGGCCGGAAACAGGCGATGCGGACGTGCAAAACCACCGGAACCATCGTCGAAGAGATCGTCCATCCGTACGGGCAGCGACCCCAGGGCGAGTCGGGACGCACGCTTACGGTCGACTTCATGCGTGAGGGTGAGTCGATACGCGACTTCGACCTCGCCGCCGGACGCGAACGCGTCAAGGAGGGGCTGGGAAGCCTGCCGTGGGACGGCCTGAAGCTCTCCCGCGGTGAGCCGGCGATCCCCACCCGCATGATCGCTCCCGAGAGCCACTAGGAGCAGCCACGGGCGAGAACGGAAAGATCACCGAATTACTGGCCGCGGCGGTCGCGGGGCTCGGAGGAGCGGAACGCCGCGGCCAGATCGAGATGGCCGAAGCGGTGGCCCACGCGTTCGAAAGCGGCGAACACCTCGCGGTGCAGGCGGGCACCGGGACCGGCAAATCGTTGGCGTACCTGGTGCCCGCGATCGCCTGTGCTGTCGACACCGAGGAACCCGTCGTCATCTCGACGGCGACGATCGCCCTGCAGCGTCAGCTCGTCGACCGCGACCTTCCGCGGCTGGCCGAGTCGTTGTCCGATGCACTGCCCCGCACACCGGAGTTCGCGCTGCTGAAAGGCCGCGGAAACTACCTGTGTCTGAACAAGATTCACAACGGATCCGCGACAGAGCCCGATGAGCAGTCTCAGGAGGAGTTGTTCGAACCCGTAGCGGCGTCGGCGCTGGGCCGCGATGTTCAGCGTCTCGTCGCATGGTCATCAGAGACCGAGACGGGCGATCGCGACGAGCTGACGCCTGGCGTTCCGGACCGCTCGTGGTCGCAGGTCAGTGTCTCGGCGCGGGAATGCATTGGCGTGTCCCGCTGCCCGTACGGCACCGACTGCTTCGCGGAGAAGGCGCGCGACAAGGCAGGTCACGCCGATGTGGTGGTCACCAATCACGCCCTGCTGGCCATCGACGCCGTATCCGACGCCGCGGTCCTGCCCGAGCACCGTCTGCTCGTCGTCGACGAAGCGCACGAACTCGTCGACCGGGTGACGGGCGTGGCCACCGCCGAACTCTCGGCAACATCGATGGGCGTGGCGCTACGGCGCTCAGCACGTCTGGTCGACCAGGACCTGGCACAGCGGCTCGAAGCCGCGACCGCGACTCTCTCGTCGGTCATCCACGACGCCACGCCCGGACGCATCGACGTCCTCGACGACGAGATGGCCACCTATCTGACCTCGCTGCGCGACGCCGCCCACCGGGTCCGGTCGGCGATCGACACCAGTCCGAGTGATCCGGCTGCGGCTGCGGCACGCGCCGAGGCCGTGACCGCGCTCTCCGACTTGGGCGACACCGCATCGCGCATCCTCGACTCTTTCGTGCCGGCGATCACCGACCGTTCCGATGTGGTGTGGCTCGACCACGAAGACAACAGGGGCAACGTCCGGGCGGTGCTGCGGGTGGCGCCGCTGTCGGTGTCGGGGCTGCTGCGCAGCCGGCTGTTCGAACAGTCGACAGCTGTCCTCACCTCCGCGACGCTGGCGATCGGCGGCACCTTCGATGCGATGGCGTCGGCGTGGGGACTGGCCGGTGACGACGGCAAGGTCCGCTGGCGCGGCATCGATGTCGGGTCACCGTTCGAGCACGCGAAGTCGGGGATCCTCTACGTCGCCGCGCACCTGCCTCCGCCGGGTCGCGACGGCACTGGCTCCGCCGAACAACTCGACGAGATCGCCGCGCTCATCACAGCGGCGGGTGGTCGCACCCTCGGCTTGTTCTCGTCGATGCGCGCGGCCAGGGCCACCGCCGAGATCATGCGTGGCCGCCTCGACTCGCCCGTCCTGTGCCAGGGCGAGGACACCACGTCGGCGCTGGTGAAGCGCTTCGCCGACGACCCGGAGACGTCGCTGTTCGGAACGCTGTCGCTATGGCAGGGCGTCGACGTTCCCGGCCCGTCGCTGTCCCTGGTGCTCATCGATCGCATCCCGTTCCCCCGGCCCGACGACCCGCTGCTCACCGCACGCCAGCGTGCGATCGCGGCTCGCGGCGGCAATGGCTTCATGGCTGTCGCTGCCAGCCACGCGGCACTGCTGCTCGCTCAGGGCGCGGGCCGACTGTTGCGGCGCGTCGACGACCGCGGCGTCGTTGCGGTGCTGGACTCGCGGATGGCCACCGCCCGCTACAGCGGGTTTCTGCGGGCATCGCTGCCACCGTTCTGGGCAACCACCGATTCCGTGCGGGTGCGCGAGGCCCTCGAGCGTTTACGCGCGGGGTGATTTATTTCACTATCCTGTCCGCATCTGAAACGTGCGGGCCGTTCCGGGCCGCCGGCAGACCCCCGAGAAAGGCGCGTCGATGCCCTCACGACCTCTGGTGGGCGCCGTGATCGCGATGTCCGCGACGCTACTCGTCACGTCGTGCAGTACGACGCTGAAGGGCAACGCCGTGTCGGTGTTCGACGACCCTTTCAGCGTCGCAGGCATGCCCGCGACCGATGGGCCGACCGGTATGCGTTCGGATCCCGCGGGCCCGTCCCGAGTCGTGCTGCACACCGACGACGGCGATATGGACGAACTCGGCCGTCAGGCGATCAGCGATATCGAGGAGTTCTGGGAGGCCAACTACAGCGGCACGTTCGACCGGAACTTCGAACCCGTGGAGAACCTGATCTCCTGGGACGCCAACGGTTTCGACGACACCGAGTTCTGCGGCGACTCCACGTACGGAATCGTCAACGCGGGCTACTGCCTCGATGACCACCTCATCGGATGGGACCGCGGTGAGCTGTTGCCCGCGTTGCAGCGGGCCCACGGCGACATGGGCGTGACTATGGTGCTCGCGCACGAGTACGGGCACGCCATCCAGTACCAATCCGGGATGATCGACGAGGACACCGAAACGCTGGTCGCCGAGCAGCAAGCCGACTGCCTGGCCGGCGCGTATATGCGCTGGGTCGCCGAGGACAAATCACCGCGCTTCACGCTGTCGACGAGCGAAGGGCTCAACAGCGTGCTGGCCGCTGTGATCGGTTTCCGCGATCCCGTGCTGAACGAAGACGACCCCGAGGTCGGCGTGGACGAACACGGCTCGGCGTTCGAGCGAGTGTCGGCATTCCAGTTCGGGTTCACCGACGGAGTGCAGGCGTGCGCATCGATCGACATGAGAGAGATCGGCCAGCGCCGCGGCGATCTGCCGGTGTTGCTACCCGAGGACCGTACGGGTGAGCTGGCGATCACCGAGAAGTCCGTCGAGGACGTCGTCGCAGCACTGAACACCCAGTTCAGCCCGCAGAACCCGCCCGAGCTGAGCTTCAAGCCGTCCGACTGCCCTGACGCGCGACCGAGCCCGCCGGTGTCGTACTGCCCCGCCACCAACACGATCACCGTCGATCTGCCGGAGCTCGAAAAGCTGGGCGCTCAGGCGGAATCCGACGACGGGGTCAGCTTGGCCACCGGCGACAACACGGCCTATTCGGTCTTGATGTCGCGGTATATGCAGGCCATCCAGCGTGAGCACGGTGGCGTGACGCTCGACAACGCCGAGGCCGCACTGCGTACCGCGTGTCTGACCGGTGTCGCGACGACGAAACTGTCGAAGGAAAGCAGCACTCCTGACGGCAACACCATCACGCTGACCGCGGGCGACGTGGATGAAGCGGTGTCGGGAATCCTCACCAACGGGCTGGTCGCCAGCGACGTCAACGGTGAGTCGGTGCCGTCAGGCTTCTCCCGAATCGACGCCTTCCGCGTCGGCGTCCTCGGCGATCAGGATCGCTGCTTCAAGCGATTCGACTAGATCTTCTTGGTTACGCCGTACCAGGCCAGCACTGCTTCGGACTGATCCGTCGACCTGGTCAGAAACGCATACGAGCGGATGAACGATTCGCCCACGCAGCCGTCGATCTTGACGCGGAACTTGCTGATCATCACCCATGGGTCGGCGCCGGAGTACTCCTTCTTGGTCACCGGAATCACGTTGACCAGGCCTGGTTTGAGCCCGACCGTGATGCCGGCGCCCAGGTTTCCGCCCAGGGACGGCAGGATGCCGTCGATCCCCGGTGAGATGACGTCGATACCGATGAGTCCGATGGAGGGGTTGAGGCCCATCGTGCCGGTCAGCGAGACGCCGTTGGAGGTGCTCATGTCGATGCCGCAGCCGATTTCGTAACCGACCTCGAGGGTGCCGCCCGGCGGTTCCCCCTCGTCGGGTCCCCGCAGTTCGCCCATGTAAGTGCCGCCGACAACGTATTCGCGCGAGGACAATGCTGTGGTCAGCGGCGGGATGGGAGCCTGCGTCTCGTCTTTGGCCGACAGCGTGAGCCGCCAGTCGTCGGG
Organism: Mycolicibacterium rhodesiae NBB3; assembly: GCF_000230895.2. The sequence goes on along the minus strand of NC_016604.1, from coordinate 3,858,059 downwards.
TGTGTCCGTGACGGCGGGCGGTGTCGACTCGACGTGGCCGTCGTCGACGGGCGGCGCGCCCTCGGGCGGTACCGGAGGAGCCCCGGGGGCATCGACCGCGACGGGTTCTGCGGGCTGGGGCTGGGCGACGGCGGTTCCGGCCAATGCACAGCTCAGGAGTACACCGATGGCCAATACCGTCGCGGTGCGTCGCAGCACATCCCCAACCATCACAACCCAAGCCCTTCTCACGCGTCGCGAAAATCGACGCCCTGACCCCCGGAAACCTACCTCCACACCGCTACGCGCCGGGCGGGTGTCGGCGAGATCGTTTGATCGTCTTCGCAACCTCTGCGCTCAGGACGGCATGCGCAGCACGAAGCCGGCCTCCAGTGCGACCCAGAGCACGCCGTCGGCATCGATTGCCAGCCCGTGCGGCTCGCTGCCCGCCGGGAGGTCGATGGTGACGATCTCACCGTCACCGCTCACCCGAGCGAGTTGGCTCGATCCCCACAGACTCACCCACACACCGTCGTCCGGATCGGCGACGACGCCATGCGGCTTTCCTGGCAGGTCGATCTCCTGGATCGCCTCGTTCATCGGTATCCGGCCCAGGCGCTCGGCGTGGATTTCGGTAAACCAGATCGCATCGTCGTGCGTCGCGGCAATACCCACCGGACCTGCTGCGGCAGTGGGCAATTCGCGAACCGTGAGCTCGCCCGACAATGACAGCCGACCGATCGCATTGCGCTGGTTCAGCGTGAACCACAGCGCATTGTCCGGCCCCGTGATGATCATCGAGGGCGCGCCACCGACCGCATGCCGTTCCGACAGCTCACCCTCCACCGAAATCCTGCCGACGTCACCCGCGCCCATCGCGGTGAACCACATCCCACCGTCGGCTCCGACCGCGATACCGTACGGCGCGCTTCCCTCGCTCAGCTCGAAGTCACTGAGCTCCCCCGCTGTGGTGATCCGTCCGATGCGGTCGTCGCCGCTTCGGGTGAACCACAGGGCCCCGTCTGGGCCTGCGGTGATGATCGACGGCCGGCACGCAGGCGCGACGGGAAAGATTTCCAGCTCGCCGCCCGAGGTCACACGCGCGATCGCGCCGCTGTGCACCAGCGTCACCCACATCGCCCCGTCAGGACCTGCGGCCAGTGCGTAGGGGCCGCCCTCGACCGAGACCGTGAACGCGTCAGTCATACTCGCGTCACGCGAGCGTGACGAGGCCGAGTTCGTTGTCGCCTGCGAGCAGCGGATGGTGCGGCAACACCCGAACCGTGTATCCGACCGGTCCCGCGACCGGAAGCGGTGCCGTCGTCGTGAAGACGTAGTTGCCGCCGTCTGCGGTATCCGTGTGCTGCATCGGTACGGTCACCGGATCCACGAGGACATCACTGGCGTCGACGCGACCGAGCACCGCCTGCACCGACACCTCATCCGGGGCCAGATCGGCCAGCTGCACCGTCGCCGTCAGCGTCATCTCCGACCCCAGTAGTGGAGTATCCGGTAGTCCGTAGCTGTCGACATCGGTGATCTGGATCTTCGGCCACGCCTCAGCGGCGCGCTCACGGTAGGCCGCCAGCTCGCGCGCCGCACCGAACGGCTCACCGTCAGCGCCGGGTTCGACGGTCCTACGCAGAGATTGGGCGGCAGGCGCGTAGTACTTCTCGGTGTAGTCTCGCACCATCCGCGACGCCAGCACCTTCGGTCCGAGCGCAATGAGTGTGTGCCGCACCATTTCCACCCACCGCGTCGGGACACCATGCTCGTTGCGGTCGTAGAACTTCGGCGCGACTGACTTCTCCATGAGGTCGTACAGGGCGGTGGCCTCGATGTCGTCGCGCCGTCCCTCGTCGGCCAGGCCGTCGGCGGTGGGTATCTCCCAACCGTTTTCGCCGTCGTACCACTCGTCCCACCAACCGTCGCGAATCGAGAGGTTCAGCCCCCCGTTGAGCGCGCTCTTCATCCCCGACGTGCCACACGCCTCCAGCGGCCGCAGCGGATTGTTCAGCCACACATCGCAGCCGTAATACAACTGTCGCGCCATCGACATGTCGTAGTCGGGCAGGAAGGCGATGCGGTGCCGCACCTCGGGGCGGTCGGCGAACTTGACCACCTGCTGGATCAACGCCTTCCCCCCGTCGTCGGCGGGGTGGGACTTACCTGCGACGATCAGCTGGATCGGACGGTCGGTGTCGAGCAGCAGCGCCTCCAAGCGCTCCTCGTCGCGCAGCATCAGCGTCAGCCGCTTGTAGGTGGGCACGCGCCGCGCGAACCCGATGGTCAAGACGTCCGGGTCGAACGCCGTTGCAATCCAACCCAATTCCGCTTCCGATGCGCCACGCTCCAGCCAGGACCGACGCAGCCGCGCCCGGACGTCGGCGACCAACTTCGCGCGCAGCTGCGAACGGATCCACCACATGTGGCCCGGATCGACCTCATGAAGTTTTTCCCATACCGCGGGCTCGCGCAGCGTGTCGATGTCGTCGTTGCCGATGAGTTCGCGGCCCAGCTCGACCCATTCGGGCGCCGCCCAGGTGGGCGCATGCACACCGTTCGTGATCGACCCGATCGGCACCTCGCCCGGGTCGAAACCCGGCCACAGCTCGTTGAACATGCCGCGGCTGACCTTGCCGTGCAGCAGCGAAACGCCGTTGGCCCGCTGCGCGAGCCGCAGACCCATGTGCGCCATGTTGAATTTCGACGGGTCGTCCTCGGCCCCGAACCAGATGATGCGGTCCAGCGAGACGCCGGGCAGCAATCGTGAGGATTCATGGGACTGATCGCTCGATCTGTGCCCTTCGCGCGAGCGCTCATCGGCGGGACCGCCGAAATACCGCTTCACCATCTCCACCGGGAAACGGTCGATACCGGCGGGGACGGGCGTGTGCGTGGTGAACACCGTCGACGAGCGCACCACGGTGAGTGCGGTGTCGAAATCCAGCCCCGCGTCGATCAACTCGCGAATGCGCTCGACACCCAGGAAACCGGCGTGCCCTTCGTTCATGTGGAACACCTCGGGCGACGCAAGGTTCTCGACCTCGGTGAAGGCACGGATTGCGCGCACACCGCCGATGCCCGCCAAGATCTCCTGCTTGATCCGGTGTTCCTGATCGCCGCCGTACAGCCGGTCCGTCACACCGCGCAGGTCGTGGTCGTTCTCGGGAATGTCGGAATCCAACAGCAGCAACGGAATTCGACCGACCTGAGCGATCCAGACGCGAGCGCGCAGCTCGCTGTCCTCGGGCATCGCGAGGTCGACCAGCACCGGGCTGCCGCTGGAGTCGGTGAGCAGACGCAGCGGCAGCCCCTGCGGATCCAGCGATGGATAGCTCTCGTGCTGCCAGCCATCGGCGGTCAGCGACTGCCGGAAGTAGCCGGAGCGGTAGAGCAGACCGACCGCGATCACGGGCAGCCCGAGGTCGGAGGCGGACTTCAGGTGGTCGCCCGCGAGGATTCCCAGACCACCGGAGTAGTTGGGCAGCACCTCCGCGACGCCGAACTCCATCGAGAAATACGCAATGCCGTTCGGCAGCTCGGCGCCGTGTTCGAGCTGCTGCTGGTACCAGAGCGGCCGGGAGAGGTAATCGTCCAGCTCAGCGGCCAATTCGTCGAGCTGGTGGAGGAAGGGCTCGTCGGCGGCCAGCTCGTCGAGCCGTTTGGGACTGACCTGCCCCAGCAACGCGACCGGGTCGCGTCCGACCTGCTTCCAGAGCTCCGAATCGATCGTCGCGAACAGATCTTGGGTCGGCTTGTCCCATGACCACCGCAGGTTGATCGACAGCCGGTCCAGTGCGGCCATGCGCTCAGGGAGATGGGCGCGGACGGTGAACCTTCTCAACGCTTTCATCGGGCCTTCACGCGACTCAACCTTACTGATGTTTCGCCGCGGTGCAGGGCTGGTCGTCGTACCGCTTCACCTCCGCCTGATTGGGCGGCGCACTACCGTGGGTATAGGCGCAATGAGGCGACAGATGAACTCAGTTGACGCAGACGTGAAGGAGTGATGGTCAGTGGTCGGTCGGATCGGGATCGATGACGTCGCCCCTGTCGTATCCGGCGGAAAATATCCTGCTAAAGCGGTTGTCGGCGAAATCGTGCCCGTCCGGGCGACCGTCTGGCGGGAGGGTCACGAGGCCGTCGCGGCCACCCTAGTCGTCCGCTACCACGGCGCGGCCTATCCACAGCTGGTGAGCGGGCCGGCCGCCCTGGCGACGTCGGAGGCGGTTCCGATCGAGTCGGTGGTCGCTCCACGGCAGCGCAGTACCCGGCACGATCTGCCGATGGCGATGGGCACCACACCCGACGTGTTCCACGGGCAGTTCACACCCGACAGCGTCGGGCTGTGGACCTACCGGGTGGACGGGTGGGGCGATCCGATCGCGACCTGGCGTAAGGCTGTCATCGCCAAGCTGGATGCCGGACAGGGCGAGGACGAGCTGTCCAACGACCTACTGGTCGGGGCACGGTTGCTTGAACGGGCCACGACGGGCGTGCCGCGCAAGCTGCGGGACCCGATCATCGAGGCTGCGGAGTTGTTACGAAAGCCCGGCGACCCATTCGCCAGGGCCGGGGCAGCGCTGGCGCCGGAAGTAACAGAATTGCTCACCACGTATCCATTGCGCGAATTGGTCACGCGCGGAGAGCAATACGGCGTGTGGGTGGATCGGCCGCTGGCTAGTTTCGGCAGCTGGTACGAGCTGTTTCCGCGGTCGACCGGCGGTTGGGACACGAAGGGCAAGCCCATTCACGGCACATTCGCTACCGCCACCAAGGCGTTGCCCCGCGTCGCCGACATGGGCTTCGACGTCGTCTACCTCCCGCCCATTCATCCGATCGGCAAGGTCCATCGCAAAGGTCCGAACAACTCTGTCACCGCTGCACCTGGCGACGTCGGCTCACCATGGGCGATCGGCAGCGACACGGGCGGCCACGACGCCATCCATCCCGAACTGGGGACGATCGAAGACTTCGACGAATTCGTCGCCGCGACACGCGACCTCGGTATGGAAGTGGCGCTGGATCTCGCCCTCCAGTGCGCACCGGATCACCCGTGGGCGAAGGCGCATCCGGAGTGGTTCACCGTGCTGCCCGATGGCACGATCGCATACGCCGAAAACCCGCCGAAGAAGTACCAGGACATTTACCCGATCAACTTCGACAACGACCCTTCAGGCCTCTACGCCGAGGTGCTTCGGGTGGTGCGGTTCTGGGTTTCGCACGGCATCAAGGTCTTTCGCGTCGACAACCCGCACACCAAGCCGCCGGACTTCTGGGCGTGGTTGATCGGCAAGGTCAAGGGTGAAGATCCCGACGTGTTGTTCCTTGCCGAGGCATTCACCCGTCCGGCACGGCTCTACGGCTTGGCCAAACTCGGTTTCACGCAGTCCTACACGTACTTCACGTGGCGCACGGCGAAGTGGGAACTCACCGAGTTCGGTCAACAGATCGCCGAACACGCCGACTACGCCCGACCCAATCTGTTCGTCAACACACCGGACATCCTGCACGAGAGCCTCCAGCACGGCGGCCCCGGCATGTTCGCGATCCGGGCGGTGCTGGCCTCGACGATGAGTTCGACCTGGGGAGTGTACTCCGGTTATGAACTATACGAGCACCGACCCGTTCGCGAGGGCAGCGAGGAATACCTCAATTCCGAGAAGTACGAGCTGAGGCCGCGCGATTTCGAGGCTGCTCTGGCGGACGGGGAATCGCTCGAGCCGTTCTTGACACGGCTCAACGAGATCCGGCGCGTACACCCCGCGCTGCATCAGCTGCGCACCATCAAATTCCACCACGTCGACAACGATGCGATGTTGGCCTACAGCAAGTTCGACCCCGCGACAGGGGACCAGGTGCTGGTGGTGGTGACGCTCAACCCGTTCGGCCCGGAAGAGGCGACGCTCTGGCTCGATATGGGTGCATTGGGTATGGAACCCTACGACCGCTTCTGGGTGCGCGACGAGATCACCGGTAACGAATTCCAGTGGGGGCAAGCGAATTACGTTCGCCTCGACCCGGCGCACGCTGTGGCGCATGTGTTGAACATGCCGCAGGTGCCGGCTGACCAACGACTGAACCTGCTGCGTAGGGAGTGACGAGATGACGCAGACCAACCAACTCACGAGCCCGAATCTGCGCCCACATACTGCGGATGTGAATCGTCTGCTCGCAGGCGAACACCACGATCCCCATTCGGTCCTGGGTGCGCACGAATACGACGACCACACGGTGCTTCGCGCCTACCGGCCGCATGCGACCGGAGTGGTGGCCCTGGTGGGCGGCGAGCGCTATCCGTTCCAGCACATCGAGGGCGGATTGTTCGCTGTGGCCTTGCCGATGACGAATCTGTTGGACTATCGGCTCGAGGTCGACTACGGCTCGGGCGACGCGCACAACGTGCACACCATCGCCGACGCGTATCGCTTCCTGCCCACTCTCGGCGAGATCGACCTGCACCTCTTCGCCGAGGGCCGCCACGAGCGACTGTGGGAGATCCTCGGCGCCCATCCCCGCAGTTTCACCACGCCCGACGGCGTGGTCGACGGAGTCTCGTTCGCGGTATGGGCGCCGAACGCGAAGGGCGTCAGCCTGATCGGTGAGTTCAACCACTGGGACGGCAATGAAGCTCAGCTACGGGTGCTCGGATCGACGGGTGTGTGGGAGCTGTTCTGGCCCGGCTTCGACATCGGCGGGCTGTACAAGTTCCGCGTGCACGGCGCCGACGGTTCTGTGAGCGATCGTGCCGATCCGATGGCGTTCGCGACCGAGGTGCCGCCGCAGACGGCATCGAAGGTCACCAAGAGCGAGTACACCTGGACTGACCAGGACTGGATGACTCAGCGTGCCAACCAGAACCCGGTGTTCGAGCCGATGAGCACCTACGAGGTGCACCTGATGTCGTGGCGGCCCGGCCTGACCTATCGCGAATTGGCTACCGAGCTCACCGAATACGTCGTCGACAACGGCTTCACCCACGTCGAGCTGATGCCGGTCGCCGAGCATCCGTTCGGCGGCTCGTGGGGCTATCAGGTGACGTCGTACTACGCGCCGACGTCGCGACTGGGCACGCCCGACGAGTTCCGTCATGTGGTCGACACCCTTCACCAGGCGGGCATCGGCGTGATCATGGACTGGGTGCCTGCCCACTTCCCCAAGGATGCGTGGGCGTTGGGCCGATTCGACGGCACCGCGCTCTACGAGCACTCCGATCCGCGCCGCGGCGAACAACTCGACTGGGGCACTTATGTGTTCGACTTCGGCCGCGCCGAGGTCCGCAACTTCCTGGTCGCCAACGCGCTGTACTGGCTGCAGGAGTATCACATCGACGGGTTGCGCGTCGACGCCGTCGCATCGATGCTCTATTTGGACTACTCGCGACCAGAAGGCGGCTGGACACCCAACGTCTACGGTGGCCGCGAGAACCTCGAAGCCGTCCAGTTCCTGCAGGAGATGAATGCCACGGTGCACAAGCTGGTGCCCGGTATCGTCACCGTCGCCGAAGAGTCGACGTCGTGGCCCGGCGTGACCCGGCCGACAAACCTTGGCGGGCTTGGCTTCTCGATGAAGTGGAACATGGGGTGGATGAACGACACCCTGGAGTTCATCAAGCGTGACCCCATCCACCGCAGCTATCACCATGGCGAGATCACATTCTCGATGATCTACGCGTTCAGTGAGAACTTCGTGCTGCCGATCAGCCACGACGAGGTGGTGCACGGCAAGGGCACGCTGTGGGGACGCATGCCGGGTGACGATCACACCAAAGCCGCCGGGTTACGCGGGTTGTTGGCCTACCAATGGGCCCATCCTGGAAAGCAACTGCTGTTCATGGGGCAGGAGATCGCTCAGCGCGCAGAGTGGTCGGAGGAACGGGGCGTCGACTGGTATCAGCTCGACGAGAACAGCTTCTCCACCGGTGTGCAGCGCTTCGTTCAGGATATGAACAAGATCTACAGCAGCAGGCGCGCGCTGTGGTCACAGGACACGAGGCCGGAAGGCTACTCGTGGATCGATGCCAATGACTCGGCCAACAACGTGCTGAGCTTCATCCGGTTCGGCGACGACGGGTCGAAACTGGCCTGCGTGTTCAACTTCTCCGGTTCCGAGCACACCCGATACCGGCTCGGCCTGCCGCATGCGGGCACCTGGCGGGAGGTGCTCAACTCCGACGCCGACATCTACAACGGCACGGGCATCGGCAACTACGGGGCGGTCGAAGCCACCGATGACCCATGGCACGGCCGTCCGGCTTCGGCGGTCATGGTGCTGCCGCCGCTCGCCGCGCTCTGGTTCGAGCCTGTCGATCCCGGGCAATAATCCCGGGACGCGCCTCAGTAGAGCGCGTTGGCCAGTTTCCGCCGTCCGGCGATCACCTCGGGATCGGCCGGGTCGAAGAGATCGAACAACTCGATCAGCCGTGTCCGCACCCTGGTGCGATCGTCGTCGGCGGTGCGCTTGAACAGATCGATCAGCCGATCGAATGCCGCCGCGATGTTCTGCTGAAGGATCTCCACATCGGCCGCTGCGAGCACTACGTCGATGTCGTCGGGTGCGGCGTCCGCGGCGGCCACGGCGTCGGGACGATGGCCGGAGGCGCGTTGCAGAAACGAGATCTGGCGCACCGCACCCTTGGCCTCGGGATCATTCGGCTTGGCATCGAGGATTGCCTGGTATGCGCTGCGCGCGGCGTCGAAGTCGCCGGCGTCCAGATGCTCTCGCGCCTGGGCCAGTTCGGGGTCGATCTGTTCGGGATCCTCGCCGTCGCCTCCGCCGCTGAGCTTGCCCGCGGTCGCACTCAGCAGCGAGTCGATCCAACCGCGCAGCTGCTCGGGCGGCTGCATCCCCTGAAAGCTCGACAGCGGCTGTCCCGCTCCCAATGCCACGACGGTGGGGATCGCCTGGACGCCGAACATCTGCGCCACCCTCGGGGTGGTGTCGACGTTGACCGTGGCGAGCGACCACTTGCCGCCGTCGGCCGCGGCAAGGCCAGCCAGTGCGTCGCCGAGCTGGATACTCGCGTCACTGCGTGGTGACCAGAGCAGTACGACCACGGGAACCTGGCTGGAGCGAACCAGTACCTCGGCTTCCAGATTGGCCTCGGTGACCTCCACACCGCCGGCCGGACCCGCTGCACCCTCACCACTGGCGGCGGCCGGCTGTTTGAGGGCCGATAGGTCGATCGCACCGGCCATGGAGGCGGCGACAGGACGTGGACGAGTCACGCCCACAAGTTTGTCACGTCGTTTCCGGTACTGGCTGCCCTGGTTGGAGGATTGCCGCTGCCGATGCCGCAACGCCCATTTTGCCGGTCCGATCTGCCCATATGAGGAAGATCACACTGCCCAGTGGCACGATGCTCGCGACCGCCGCCAGCAACCATGTCCCGATCGTCCATTTGAAGGTGATGCCGGCCAGCAGGGCCGCCGCCACGAACGCGACGAAGACCAACCCGTGCGCCATGCCGAACACCTTGACGCCGATCTCGGTAGGTGCGCTGGCCAGGTACTTGAAATACATCCCGACCAGCAGACCGACCCAGCTGACGGCCTCGAGCAGCGCGACGAGCCGGAACCATCCAGCAACGGATCGAAGGTCAAATGCGCCTGTCATGGCCGCCATTGTGCCCGAAGACGTAGGGAATTACTACGTGGCGTCGTAGATGCTCAGCCCGCGCGCAGCACCAACGCGTCGCCCTGTCCCCCGGCCCCGCACAGCGCTGCCACGGCATAGCCGGAACCGCGTCGTGCCAGCTCAAGAGCGGCGTGCAGGGTGATCCGGGCACCCGACATACCGATCGGATGCCCGATGGCAATCGCACCACCGTTGACGTTGACCTTCTCGGGGTCGACGCCCAACTCCTTCATCGACGCGAGCCCCACGGCTGAAAACGCTTCGTTGATCTCGATGACGTCCAGTTGGTCGACCGAGATGCCCTCACGGGCAATGGCCTTCTTGATCGCATTGGCCGGCTGGGACTGCAAGGTGGAATCCGGGCCCGCGACCACGCCATGGGCGCCGATCTCGCACAACCAGGTCAACCCGAGCTCCTGGGCCTTCTCCTTGTTCATCACGACCACCGCGGCAGCCCCGTCCGAGATCTGCGACGCAGACCCGGCGGTGATGGTGCCGTCCTTGCGGAATGCCGGCTTCAGGCCGGCCAGCGACTCGGCGGTGGTGTTGGCGCGGATGCCCTCATCCTCGGTGAACTCGATCGCGTCACCCTTGCGCTGCGGGATCTTCACCGGTACCACCTCGTCGGCGAACACGCCGTCTTTCCATGCCGCAGCGGCCTTTTGGTGCGAGCGTGCCGCGAACTCGTCCTGCTCAGCGCGGGTGAACTGGTCTGTGTCATTGCGCTGCTCGGTCAATGCACCCATCGGCTGATCGGTGAAGACATCGTGAAGGCCGTCGTAGGCCAAGTGGTCGAGCACGGTCACGTCGCCGTACTTGTAACCGGCACGGCTGTCCATCAGCAGGTGTGGCGCCTTGGTCATCGACTCCTGGCCACCCGCGACCACGACGTCGAATTCGCCCGCGCGGATCAACTGGTCGGCCAGGGCGATGGCGTCGATGCCGGACAGACACATCTTGTTGATGGTCAGCGATGGCACGTCCCAGCCGATGCCGGCCGCCACGGCAGCCTGTCTCGCGGGCATTTGCCCCGCTCCGGCCGTGAGAACCTGGCCCATGATGACGTATTCGACCGCGGAGGCTTCGACCTTGGCTTTTTCCAGCGCCCCTGCGATCGCGATGGCACCCAGGTCACTGCCGGAAAAATCCTTCAGCGAACCCATGAGTTTGCCAACCGGAGTACGTGCTCCAGCAACAATCACCGACGTCGTCATTTATTACCTCCACGAACTGGGTATTCAAAGATGTGGCCCATGACACATTCCGCAAACATCTGTCTCAAGGTTACCGTTACGTGATGACCACTGAACACGTAGACGCACGTCCGGCGCTCGCGAGCGCCCTCGTGACGGCTATCGATCACGTCGGCATCGCGGTCCCCGACCTCGACGCCGCCATCAAGTGGTACCACGACCGCCTCGGCATGATCGTCCTGCACGAAGAGATCAACGAGGATCAGGGCGTCCGCGAGGCGATGCTTTCGGTGCGCGGCGCACCCGTCGGCAGCGCGCAGATCCAGCTCATGGCGCCACTCGATGAGACCTCGACGATCGCCAAGTTCATCGACAAGCGCGGCCCCGGCCTGCAGCAGCTGGCGTATCGCACCAGCGACATCGACGCGCTCAGCGACCGGCTTCGCGCCGAGGGCGTACGCCTGCTCTACGACGAGCCCCGTCGTGGCACCGCCAATTCGCGGATCAACTTCATTCATCCCAAGGATGCCGGTGGTGTCCTGATCGAGCTCGTCGAGCCCGCCGCCGATCACTGACGGCGACTGCTAGGCCGTCAGGACCACTTTCGAGTAGGACTCCGGGTCGCCCGGTGCGTCCAGCATGGGGTGTGCCAATGCCGTCTGTCCTCTGCACCCTGATCACCGCGATCGGCCGGCAGGACGACCAAATGCGCAGTGCCCGGGCGAATCTCGTGATCACAGCCGGGGCAGCGGTAGGTCTTCGTGGCGCGTGCGGCCGCGACCGGGCGCACTTCGTACTCATAGCCGTCCGGACCTGTTTCGATCCGCCTGCTCTCGATCAGCGGCGGTAACGCGCGTTGCTTGCGCGGCGGTGGACGGCGCCGGGGCATGTCGCGGCGCTCAGAAGAGCCGGAACTCGTCGTTGTCCATACCGCGCATCTGGTCGTAGTCCAACGTCACGCAACGGATCCCGCGGTCAGCCGCCAGCGTCCGAGCCTGAGGTTTGATCTGCTGTGCGGCGAAGACACCGGCGACCGGCGCAAGCAGGGTGTCGCGGTTGAGGAGCTCCAGATAGCGGGTGAGCTGTTCGACGCCGTCGATCTCACCTCGCCGTTTGATCTCGACCGCGACCGAACGACCGGTCTCGTCGCGGCACAGCAGATCGACCGGTCCGATGGCCGTCATGTATTCGCGGCGCACCAATGAGTAGCCGACGCCGAGCAGCTCGACGTGTTCGGCCAGCAGCTCCTGCAGATGCGCTTCGACGCCGTCCTTCACCAATCCGGGGTCCACACCGAGTTCGTGGCTGGAGTCATGCTCGATGTCTTCCACGGTGATGCGCAGCTGCTCTCCCGCCTTGTTCTGAACCACCCACACCGGCGCAGGCCCGTCGGGCTCTTCGGTCAGCCAGCAGGGCGGGCTCATCCAGTTCAGCGGCTTGTAGGCGCGGTCGTCGGCGTGGATGCTGACTGACCCGTCGGCCTTGATCAGCAACAGTCGTCGGGCTGACGGCAGATGAGCGGTCAGGCGCCCGACGTAGTCGACGGTGCACTGGGCGATCACGAGACGCACCCGAACCACCTTAGGCGGGCAGGAGGGCAACCTAGGCTTTAGCCACGATGACCGCCAACAAGAGCGTCGCCCAACGGCTCGGTCGGGTGCTGGAGCGGGTGACACGCCAGAGCAGCCGCGTACCCGCCACGCCCGAATACGGCTCATGGGTGTTGGGCCGGGTATCCGAGAGCCAACGCCGACGGCGCGTGCGCATCCAGATCATTCTCACCGTATTCGTGATCGTCGCGAATCTCATCGGGATCGGGGTCGCGTCGCTCGTGGTCATCGTCGCCTTCCCGACGCCGAGCGTGTTCGAACCCGAAGTCCGCTGGATCACGTTCATCGCGGTGCCGATCTATGTCGCGACCGCGCTGATCGTCGGGGTCTTCTGGGCGACCCGGCGGGTGATGAACAACGTGCGCTGGGCGATCGAGGAACGACCGCCTACTCGCGAGGATCAGCGCAACACCTTCTACGCGCCGTGGCGGTTGACACGTGTGCTGCTGGTCCTGTGGGGCATCGGCACCATCGTGCTCACGTTCCTGTACGCGCGGGTCAACTCTGACTTCGTCCCGAAGTGGTTGTTGGGCATCAGCTTTCCCGGCATCGTCGTCTCGGCCAGCTGTTACCTGTTCACGGAGTTCGCGCTGCGGCCCGTCGCGGCACAGGCGCTCGAGGCGGGCAAGCCTCCGCGTCGTATCGCCGAAGGCATCATGGGTCGCACGATGTTGGTCTGGGCCCTTGGCTCGGGTGTTCCGGTGCTCGGGATCTTTCTGGCCGCCTTGATCACGCTGCTTCAGCAGAACGTGACGCCGAAGCAGTTCACCGTCGCCGTCATGATCCTCGCTGCGTTCGCGTTGATCTTCGGCTTCATCCTGATGTGGATCCTGGCCTGGTTGACGGTCACGCCGGTGCGGGGTGTCCGCGCGGCGCTCAACCGCGTCGAGCGGGGCGAGCTCGACACCAGCTTGGTGGTGTTCGACGGAACCGAACTCGGACAGCTGCAGCGCGGTTTCAACTCGATGGTCGAGGGTCTGAAGGAGCGCGAGCGGGTTCGGGATCTGTTCGGCAGGCACGTCGGCCGTGAGGTGGCTGCCGCGGCGGAAAAACAGCGACCGAAGCTGGGCGGCGAGGAGCGCCACGTCGCGGTGATCTTCGTCGACATCATCGGGTCCACCCAGTTGGTGACCGGCCGGCCGGCGACCGAAGTGGTCGATCTGTTGAATCGGTTTTTCGCCGTGATCGTCGACGAGGTCGATCGTCACCACGGGTTCGTCAACAAATTCGAGGGCGACGCGGCGCTGGCCGTGTTCGGCGCGCCCAATCACCTCGAGAATCCGGAAGGCGAGGCGCTGGCCGCCGGACGTGCGATCGCCCGTCGGATCCATGACGAGGCACCCGAGTGTGAGGCAGGTATCGGTATCGCGGCGGGGATGGCAGTGGCGGGCAACGTGGGCGCCAACGAACGCTTCGAGTACACCGTGATCGGCGAACCGGTCAACGAAGCCGCCCGGCTGTGCGAACTGGCCAAAGAAGAGTCCGGACACCTGCTGGCGTCCTCAGACGCGGTCTCGAATGCCGACGAGAGCGAACGCGCGCACTGGACTCTCGGCGATTCGGTGACGTTGCGTGGACACGACGAACCGACTCGGCTGGCGCTTCCGGTCTGACCGGTCGCCGCGGGTCAGCTGCTCTCGCCACCTACTTCGGCGGGCAGAGGCGGTGGCAACGGCGTTGTGGGCGTTGGTGTCTCAGCCGACGGCGGTGAGGCACCCACCTCAGACATCTGGGCGGTGTGGAAGTCGACCATCGTCTCATCACGAATCACCCGGCTGCCCGAGCTGATCACCAACGAGTCCTCGGTGACCGTATAGGTGATCCCGTCGTTCTCCGCGGTGTATCCGCTGCCCGATTTCGAGGCCGCGACAATCAACTTCGCGCCGTCACGCAGCCGCACCCCGCGGTACTCGTACTCACCGTCGGACTTGCAGATCGCCACCCGAGACGACGCCGTGCTACCGAAGACGACGGCTTCGCTCGCTGAGGGACATCGCGCGGTCGAGTCGACGTAGCCCTGGCCGTCCGTGGCAGGAGCGGCGGTGGCCGGCCCCCACCCAGTTGAGGCAAGCACGATGAACGCCGCCGCAGCGGCGGTCAGGCGAAGGGTTGCCGGCCCGCGAGTGGACATCGCCATCCACCAGAGCACGATCTCGACTGTCGTGTCGAGCAAGGACGCCGACAGGTGACGAGATCGTTAGGCGCCCGAGATCGGCGCCCGGCGGAAGTCGACGACGATGTCGGTTTTCCGCCAGTGATGTCGGTGGGCACGTGTAATCGTTTGAGGCATGCACGAAGACTTCGACCGCTGCTACCGGGCTGTCCAGTCCAAGGACTCACGGTTCGACGGGTGGTTCGTGACCGCCGTGCTGACGACCAAGATCTACTGCAGGCCCAGTTGCCCGGTACGCCCCCCGTACGCCCGCAACATGCGCTTCTACCCCACCGCGGCCGCCGCGCAGAAGGCCGGCTTCCGCGCCTGCAAACGGTGCCGTCCGGACGCCTCGCCCGGGTCGCCCGAGTGGAATGTGCGTGACGACGTGGTCGCCAGGGCGATGCGACTCATCGCCGACGGCACGGTCGACCGCGAGGGCGTCACCGGCCTCGCCGCTCGCGTCGGATACACCACACGCCAGCTCGAGCGGCTGCTGCAAACCGAGGTCGGCGCGAATCCGCTGGCGCTCGCCAGAGCGCAGCGTGCGCAGACCGCTCGCGTGCTCATCGAGACCACCGAACTGCCGTTCAGCGACGTGGCATTCGCGGCCGGGTTCTCCAGCATCCGGCAGTTCAACGACACCGTGCGCGTGGTGTGTGACCTGACTCCGACCGCCCTGCGCCAGCGTGCGCGCGCGAGGTTCGGCCCGCGAGAGGGCGCGACCGGAGCACTGTCCTTACGGCTGCCTGTGCGCACTCCGTTCGCCTACGAGGGGCTGTTCGGCCACTTGGCGGCCAGCGCGGTGCCGGGCGTCGAAGAGGTGCGTGACGGCAGTTACCGACGCACGCTGAGACTGGCCAATGGCAACGGAATCGTCAGTCTGGCACCACAACCCGATCATGTGCAGTGCGAGATCGTGTTGGACGACTTCCGCGATCTGGCCGCGGCCATCGCACGATGCCGACGCCTGCTGGACCTCGACGCCGATCCGGAGGCGATCGTCGATGCGCTCGGCGCCGACCCAGACCTCGGTGTACTGGTCGCCAAGGCGCCGGGACAGCGGATTCCGCGCACGGTCGACGAACAGGAACTGGCCCTGCGCGTTGTGCTCGGCCAACAGGTGTCGCTCAAGGCCGCGCGTACCCACGCCGGCCGCATCGTCGCCGCCTACGGTCAGCCGATCGCCGATGCCGAAGGTGGTCTGACGCATGTGTTTCCGCCGGTGGCGGACCTCGCCGAGATCGACCCGGTGCACCTTGCTTTCCCCAGGTCCCGTCAACGTTCGCTGAACTCCCTGATCAGTGCGATGGCCGACGGCACTGTGGTGCTGGATGCCGGCTGTGACTGGGATCGCGCCCGCGCACAGCTGATGGAGCTGCCCGGTATCGGCCCGTGGACCGCCGAGGTGATTGCGATGCGTGGGCTGGGCGACCCCGACGGCTTCCCGGCCAGCGATCTCGGAGTGCGCATCGCTGCACAACAGCTGGGTTTGCCGGCAGATCCCCGGCCGCTCATCGAACACAGCATGCGATGGCGACCATGGCGTTCGTATGCCACGCAGCACCTTTGGACAGCGTTGGATCACGCGGTCAACGAGTGGCCGCCGAAGGAGAAGTGATGGATACCTTGCAGTTTCGCGCCGTGGACAGTCCCGTCGGCCTGCTCACCCTGGCCGGCAAGGACGGTCGGCTGCGGCATCTGCGCATGGTCGACCAAACCTACGAGCCCAGCCGTGACGGATGGAAAGTGGACGAGGCGGCCTTTCCCGACGCCGTCGAACAGCTGGAGGCGTACTTCGCCGGGGAGCGAAGGGATTTCGACCTCAGCCTCGACCTCATCGGCACCGACTTTCAGCGACGGGTGTGGTCTGCGCTGCTGACGATCCCCTACGGAGAGACGCGGTCATACGGTGAGATCGCCAGGCAGATCGGATCACCCGGCGCATTCCGGGCAGTCGGCTTGGCCAACGGGCACAATCCGATCGGGATCATCGTGCCGTGCCATCGAGTGATCGGATCCAATGGCAGTCTCACCGGATACGGCGGCGGGTTGGATCGCAAACGGGCGCTGCTCGACATGGAGAAGCAACGAGTCTCGCCGGTCGCGACATTATTCGACTGATCCATCGATACGATCTGCCCATGTCGCGCCGAGCTCTTTATGCGGGAGTGCTGATCGCGCTTGCCACATCGGCGTGTGCGACGTCCGAGCGCAGCGGCCCGCCTTCGACGGAATCGCCCGAAGCCTCCACCTCACAGGCCTCATCGGCACCCAGCGTTACGACGTCGAACGCTCCCACTGGTCCCGTGGCAGATATCCTTCGTGCCCGCCAGCTCCGCGCCGACGACTATCACGAAATGTCGTTCGGCGGCGAAACCCCGGAATCCATGACCAACCAGCCGGGCCAGGTCGCATTCATCACCCCGACAGCCAACATCGCATGCAACTGGTCTCGGCCGATCCCACCACCGAGCTCGGATTGAATTGTCTTGCCAAAGAACGCACGTCACCACCGCCTCACGCCCCGCAGATTGCCAGTATTCGTGGGCGACGGGTTACGTCCAACTGAACCCCGACGGCGGCGTAGAGGACGGAGTCTGCGCCGGCGGCGTGCTGACTCCCTCCATCGCCAATCCGCTCGCATACGGTTCCGCACTTGTCGCGGGCGATTTCGGCTGCCTGTCCGCTGAGTCGGGCGTCACGTGCGCGCACATCCCCAGTGGCCGAGGATTCACTTTCAGTCGCGAAAGATTGACGACGTTCTGATTCCCGAACTCGCGGCTGTTCCCGTTGCCCCACAAATGCCTTTGCCCCCCAACGGAATTGGGGGGCAAAGGGCTTAAAAGGTGTTCGGCGGTGTCCTACTTTTCCACCCGGGTGGGTAGTATCATCGGCGCTGGCAGGCTTAGCTTCCGGGTTCGGGATGGGTCCGGGCGTTTCCCTGTCGCTATTACCGCCGTAACTGTATTCACTCGTTTTTGAGTGTCCCCATGTGTGGTGGGGGAGGTGGTGAGACTGTTGTTCTCGCCGTGTTTTTGGTGGTGGGGTGGGTGTTTGTGTGTGTGGTGTGGTTGCGAGGTTGTGTGTAAGTTTTCGGCCGGTTAGTGCCAGTTCCCTGAACACCTTGCGGTGCGTGTAGGTCTGGTCTATCGATCCCGTGGTCTGCGGGGGGCCTTATCCCACTTGAATGGGTGAGAAGCCTGGTCTTGGAGGGGGTTTCCCGCTTAGATGCTTTCAGCGGTTATCCTGTCCGAACGTGGCTATCCAGCGGTGCCCCTGGTGGGACAACTGGTGGACCAGAGGTTCGTCCGTCCCGGTCCTCTCGTACTAGGGACAGGTTTCCTCAAGCTTCTGACGCGCGCGGCGGATAGAGACCGAACTGTCTCACGACGTTCTAAACCCAGCTCGCGTGCCGCTTTAATGGGCGAACAGCCCAACCCTTGGGACCTGCTCCAGCCCCAGGATGCGACGAGCCGACATCGAGGTGCCAAACCATCCCGTCGATATGGACTCTTGGGGAAGATCAGCCTGTTATCCCCGGGGTACCTTTTATCCGTTGAGCGACACCCCTTCCACTCGGGGGTGCCGGATCACTAGTCCCGACTTTCGTCCCTGCTTGACGTGTAGGTCTCGCAGTCAAGCTCCCTTGTGCACTTACACTCAACACCTGATTGCCGTCCAGGTTGAGGGAACCTTTGGGCGCCTCCGTTACTTTTTAGGAGGCAACCGCCCCAGTTAAACTACCCACCAGGCACTGTCCCTGAACCGGATATACGGTTCGAGGTTAGAGGCCCAATACGATCAGAGTGGTATTTCAACAACGACTCCACAATCACTGGCGTGACTGCTTCATAGTCTCCCACCTATCCTACACAAACCGTATCGAGCACCAATACCAAGTTGTAGTGAAGGTCCCGGGGTCTTTTCGTCCTGCCGCGCGTAACGAGCATCTTTACTCGTAATGCAATTTCGCCGAGTCTATGGTTGAGACAGCTGAGAAGTCGTTACGCCATTCGTGCAGGTCGGAACTTACCCGACAAGGAATTTCGCTACCTTAGGATGGTTATAGTTACCACCGCCGTTTACTGGGGCTTAAATTCTCCGCTTCACCCCGAGGGGTTAACGGGTCCTCTTAACCTTCCAGCACCGGGCAGGCGTCAGTCCGTATACATCGTCTTGCGACTTCGCACGGACCTGTGTTTTTAGTAAACAGTCGCTTCTCACTGGTTTGTGCCACCCACGCACGCTCAAGACCGCGAGGGTCTGTCACGTGGTGTGGGTCCCCCTTCTCCCGAAGTTACGGGGGCATTTTGCCGAGTTCCTTAACCATAGTTCACTCGTACGCCTTGGTATTCTCTACCTGACCACCTGTGTTGGTTTGGGGTACGGGCCGTGTATCCGCTCGCTAGAGGCTTTTCTCGACAGCATAGGATCACCGAATTCGCCTCACTCGGCTATGCATCACCTCTCAGACATGTGAACGACGGATTTGCCTATCGTTCGTCCTACAGGTTTGCCCCAGTATTACCACTGACTGGTACGGCTGCCTTCCTGCGTCACCCCATCGCTTGACTACTACCAAAGAAGGTCCCGCGCAGCGCATGCAATCCTCACACCCGAAGGTGATCGGTAACGCATGGTTTGGGCGGTTAGTACCTCTGATTCATCAGGGACGCTGATACACGGGTACGGGAATATCAACCCGTTGTCCATCGACTACGCCTGTCGGCCTCGCCTTAGGTCCCGACTCACCCTGGGCGGACTGGCCTGGCCCAGGAACCCTTGGTCTTTCGGCGGGCAAGGTTCTCACTTGCCTTATCGCTACTCATGCCTGCATTCTCACTCCCACACCCTCCACCACTAGATCACTCTGTGGCTTCACCGGATGCAGGACGCTCCCCTACCCAACGTCACCCCCGAAGGGATGGTCGTTGCCGCGGCTTCGGCGGTGTGCTTGAGCCCCGCTACATTATCGGCGCACAATCACTTGACCAGTGAGCTATTACGCACTCTTTCAAGGGTGGCTGCTTCTAAGCCAACCTCCTGGTTGTCTTCGCGACTGCACATCCTTTTCCACTTAGCACACGCTTAGGGGCCTTAGCCGGCGATCTGGGCTGTTTCCCTCTCGACGCACGGAGCTTATCCCCCGCCGTCTCACTGCCGCACTATCTGTCTTGTCGGCATTCGGAGTTTGGCTGACGTCAGTAACCTAGTAGGGCCCATCGGCCATCCAGTAGCTCTACCTCCAACAAGAAAAATGCGACGCTGCACCTAAATGCATTTCGGGGAGAACCAGCTATCACGGAGTTTGATTGGCCTTTCACCCCTACCCACAACTCATCCCCTCAGTCTTCAACCTAAGTGGGTTCGGGCCTCCACAACATCTTACTGCTGCTTCACCCTGGCCATGGGTAGATCACTCCGCTTCGGGTCCAGAACACACCACTACACCAATTCCTATGAATTGGATACGCCCTATTCAGACTCGCTTTCGCTGCGGCTACCCCTCCCGGGTTAACCTCGCGACATGTCCCTGACTCGCAGGCTCATTCTTCAAAAGGCACGCCATCACCCCACGACAAAGTCGAAGGCTCTGACGGATTGTAGGCACACGGTTTCAGGTACTCTTTCACTCCCCTCCCGGGGTACTTTTCACCATTCCCTCACGGTACTAATCCGCTATCGGTCACTGGGAAGTATTCAGGCTTACCGAGTGGTCTCGGCAGATTCACAGCAGATTTCACGGGCCCGCTGCTACTCGGGGATCCTGCGACAACAGGCAATGAGTTTTCGGTTACGGGGCTCTCACCCTCTACGGCAGGCCATCCCAGACCACTTCACCTAACACACTGCTTTATCACTGTTGCCCTGATCGGCGGATCAAGGAACACAGGCCCCACAACACCGCACACACAACCCCCGCCGGGTATCACATGCACACGGTTTAGCCATCCTCCGCTTTCGCTCGCCACTACTCACGGAATCACTTTTGTTTTCTCTTCCTACGGGTACTGAGATGTTTCACTTCCCCGCGTTCCCCCCACTACCTATGTATTCAGTAGTGGGTGACACGACATCACTCGTGCCGGGTTTCCCCATTCGGACATCCTCGGATCCACGCTCGGTTGACAGCTCCCCGAGGCATAACGCAGCCTCCCACGTCCTTCATCGGCTCCCAGTGCCAAGGCATCCACCATGCGCCCTTAAACACTTACAACACAAAACAGTTAAAAATTCTCGGAAGAATCAAAAATTGCATTATCCACGCACCCAACAACACCCACCCCCACAAAGAAGGTGAGCGCCCCTGCGTGCGAGATGCTCGCAACCACTATCCACAAATCAAACACCACACCCCACCACCAAAGCAGGGCGACAACCAATCCATATCTCCGGTTTCCCACACTGGGGACGAAGAGATAGCGGGCTTGTTGTCTCAAAGCCCAATAGTGTGTCTGGCAATCCTGGCCGCACTCCAGCCGAAGCTGAAACCCGTGACGGCTCACATGTCTGTTGTGCACCAGACCCCCACCCACTACAGGTGAAAAGGGCCATCCAACGAATCGATCAGATCACCGAACCCCCACACGATGCGGGCGGGCCTGATTCTCGTGGTGCTCCTTAGAAAGGAGGTGATCCAGCCGCACCTTCCGGTACGGCTACCTTGTTACGACTTCGTCCCAATCGCCGATCCCACCTTCGACGGCTCCCTCCCACAAGGGGTTAGGCCACCGGCTTCGGGTGTTACCGACTTTCATGACGTGACGGGCGGTGTGTACAAGGCCCGGGAACGTATTCACCGCAGCGTTGCTGATCTGCGATTACTAGCGACTCCGACTTCACGGGGTCGAGTTGCAGACCCCGATCCGAACTGAGACCGGCTTTGAAAGGATTCGCTCCACCTCACGGCATCGCAGCCCTTTGTACCGGCCATTGTAGCATGTGTGAAGCCCTGGACATAAGGGGCATGATGACTTGACGTCATCCCCACCTTCCTCCGAGTTGACCCCGGCAGTCTCTCACGAGTCCCCGCCATTACGCGCTGGCAACATAAGATAAGGGTTGCGCTCGTTGCGGGACTTAACCCAACATCTCACGACACGAGCTGACGACAGCCATGCACCACCTGCACACAGGCCACAAGGGAACTGATATCTCTACCAGCGTCCTGTGCATGTCAAACCCAGGTAAGGTTCTTCGCGTTGCATCGAATTAATCCACATGCTCCGCCGCTTGTGCGGGCCCCCGTCAATTTCTTTGAGTTTTAGCCTTGCGGCCGTACTCCCCAGGCGGGGTACTTAATGCGTTAGCTACGGCACGGATCCCAAGGAAGGAAACCCACACCTAGTACCCACCGTTTACGGCGTGGACTACCAGGGTATCTAATCCTGTTCGCTCCCCACGCTTTCGCTCCTCAGCGTCAGTTACTGCCCAGAGACCCGCCTTCGCCACCGGTGTTCCTCCTGATATCTGCGCATTCCACCGCTACACCAGGAATTCCAGTCTCCCCTGCAGTACTCAAGTCTGCCCGTATCGCCCGCACGCCCACAGTTGAGCTGTGAGTTTTCACGAACAACGCGACAAACCACCTACGAGCTCTTTACGCCCAGTAATTCCGGACAACGCTCGGACCCTACGTATTACCGCGGCTGCTGGCACGTAGTTGGCCGGTCCTTCTTCTACAGGTACCGTCACTTGCGCTTCGTCCCTGCTGAAAGAGGTTTACAACCCGAAGGCCGTCATCCCTCACGCGGCGTCGCTGCATCAGGCTTGCGCCCATTGTGCAATATTCCCCACTGCTGCCTCCCGTAGGAGTCTGGGCCGTATCTCAGTCCCAGTGTGGCCGGTCACCCTCTCAGGCCGGCTACCCGTCGTCGCCTTGGTAAGCCATAACCTCACCAACAAGCTGATAGGCCGCGGGCCCATCCCACACCGCAAAAGCTTTCCACCACACGACATGCATCGCGTAGTCCTATCCGGTATTAGACCCAGTTTCCCAGGCTTATCCCAAAGTGCAGGGCAGATCACCCACGTGTTACTCACCCGTTCGCCACTCGAGTACCCCGAAGGGCCTTTCCGTTCGACTTGCATGTGTTAAGCACGCCGCCAGCGTTCGTCCTGAGCCAGAATCAAACTCTCCAAACAAAAACAACCCAACCCGCACAGCGGGCAGGTGGAATTCACTTCAGAAAAATCTGAAACCAAACAAGACACCAAAAACTGGCATCAAAAAACATCCACCCCTAAACGGGAAAAAGAGGTGAACAAAAAAACAACAAACAAAAACCACCAAACACACTATTGAGTTCTCAAACAACACACCCGGTTTTCAGGCAACCCTGCCACTGTACTCCACATGGTCAGAGACGTCAAACCTGGTCCGCCAATCCATTTGGACTGGGGCCCTTGGCTTCTGGGTAAAGACTACGCCTCGTTCGGCCCAGTCCCAAATGCGGTCTCTCGGACCTAGGCGATCCGCTCGATTTCGGCCCCGAGGCTGATCAAATTCTCGACGAACAGCGGGTAGCCACGGTCGATGTGGAACACGTCGTGGACCTCGGTGTCACCGTCGGCGACGAGGCCGGCCAGGACCAGGCCGGCGCCCGCGCGGATATCGGATGACCACACCGGCGCACTGGACAGCTGCGGAATCCCGCGCACCACCGCGTGGTGGCCGTCTGTGCGAGCGTCGGCTCCCAGCCGGATCATTTCCTCGACGAAGCGGAACCGCGCCTCGAAGACGTTCTCGGTGATCATCGAGGTGCCGTCGGCGATGGACGCCAGTCCGATGGCCATCGGCTGCAGGTCTGTCGGAAACCCGGGGAATGGCAGCGTCGCGACGTTGACTGCCTTCGGCCGCTCGTACTGGACGACTCGGAAGCCATTGTCATCTTGGGTGACGGTCGCGCCTGCGTCGTGAAGTTTGTGCAGCACAAGTTGGAGGTGCTGCGGGTCGACACCGGTGACCGAGATGTCACCTCGGGTCATCGCCGCGGCGATCCCCCACGTCGCCGCGACGATGCGGTCGCCGATCACGCGGTGCTCGGTCGGATGCAGGCGGTCGACGCCCGTGATCGTCATCGTGGAGGTCCCAGCACCAGTGATCTGGGCGCCCATCTGGTTGAGCATCGTGCACAAGTCGATGACGTCGGGCTCGCGCGCCGCATTGTGAATCGTCGTCACGCCCTCGGCGACAACAGCGGCCATCAGGATGTTCTCGGTGGCACCCACCGACGGGAACTCCAGCTGAATCTCTGCGCCGCGTAGGTGATCCGCTTCGGCGACCACACAGCCGTGCTCGATATTGCAGCGCGCACCCAGCTGACGAAGGCCCGCCTGATGCATGTCCAGCGGACGCGACCCGATGGCGTCGCCGCCAGGCAGGGCGACTTTGGCGCGCTTGCAGCGCCCGACCAACGGACCCAGAACGCACACCGACGCGCGGAACTGCCGGACGGCGGCGAAGTCCGCGTCGTACTTGGGTTCATCGGGTGAGGTGATCCGCACGACGTCACCGTCGAGCTCGACCGTCGCGCCGAGGCCCCGAAGCACCTCCGCCATCAGCGGCACGTCCAGAATGTCGGGGCAGTTCGTGATCGTGCTCGTGCCCTCAGCCAGCAGAGATGCCGCCATCAGCTTCAGAACGCTGTTCTTCGCCCCCCCGACGGCAACTTCGCCTGCTAACCGGTTTCCACCGGTCACCACGAAACGCTCGCTCACGCGGGTCAGTGTAAACAGCGGCGCGGGAGCGTGTCAGTTTCCTCGTCGACCTTCTCCGGTACGGTTTCACCATGGCCGTACATCTGACCCGCATCTATACGCGGACGGGCGATGACGGAACCACCGGCCTGAGCGATTTCAGCAGAGTGTCGAAGCATGACGCCCGGCTCGTGGCATATGCCGACTGCGACGAAACCAATGCGGCCCTCGGCGTGGCGGTAGCCCTGGGTAGCCCGAGTGAGCAGATTCTCAAAGTGCTGAGGCAGATTCAGAACGACCTCTTCGACGCGGGCGCCGACCTGTCCACACCGGTCGTCGAGAACCCTGAATACCCTCCCCTGCGGATCTCGCAGAGTTACATCGACCGGCTGGAGAAATGGTGCGATGAGTTCAACGAGCCGTTACCGGCGTTGAATTCCTTTGTGCTGCCCGGCGGCTCACCCCTGTCCGCTCTGCTGCACGTCGCGCGCACCGTCGCGCGGCGGGCCGAACGATCGGCCTGGGTCGCGGTCGAGGCGCACGGCGACACCATCAGCGTGCTACCCGCCAAGTACCTCAACCGGCTCTCAGACCTGCTGTTCATCCTGTCGCGGGTGGCCAATCCGGACGGCGACGTGTTGTGGCAACCGGGTGGTCCCGCAACGGGTTAGGACGTGCGGCGTCGCGCACGTGGCGACGGCCTCGATTCGACCCATGACAAGAACGCCGTCAATGCGCCGCGATCCAGCGCCACCTCATAGCCACGTCGGCGTTCGGGGCTGCTATCGCGCAGTTCGAGAACCACGATTTCGTCTGTCATGATGTCGAACTCGTCACCTCTCGGCGCGCGCCTCGACACGATCTCCAACCCGCGGCGGCTCAATGTGCGGTCAGGCCACCATCGGATGCTGGACAGCCGGTAGAACCCGGCTTCCCCACCGCGATATCGCATTACGCCGTGACGCCAGCCGTGACCACCGATCGCGGGGACGTCGCGCAAGATCGCCGCGGTGCCGCCGACCTGCCGGAGCTTCCACAGCCGGTAGCACATCATGATGACGACCACCAGCAGCACACCAATCAGCGCGACCATGAGGAACATGGGCGCGCTCATCGGCGGCCTAGTCGATCTGGCCTAGAGCGCGTAGACGCGCTCTGCCCCATGCCGCGGTCCGCTCATCGTCGGACTCCGAGTCCTGCTTTGCGCTGTCGCCGTTGATCTCTGACTCGAACTCCGCGTTCTCGACAAGGATCCGCACCGTCTCCTCGGTGACCGAGAGAAACCCGCCGTCGACCGCGATCCGCAGATCGTCCTCACCTTCGCGTTCGACGCGCACCATCGCGTCGTCGACGAGCTGAGCCACCAACGGAATGTGATGCGGCAGGATGCCGATCTCTCCTGCGGTAGTACGGGTGAAGACGAAAGTGGCCTCCCCCGACCAGAGCTCGCGCTCGACGGCGACGATCTCGACGGTCATTTCCGCCATGAGCTAGTCGTCCTCGCCCTTGGAATCGTCGGCCTGTGCGTTCTTCTCGTCCTTCTTGTCGTCCTTCTTCGACGAGCCGCCACTGCTGCTGCCCTTGTCGATCTTGGCGCCGAGGCTTTCCGCCTTCTTCGCCAGATCGTCCAGGCCTCCGATGAGGAAGAACGCCTGCTCGGGCAGGTGGTCGAAGTCGCCCTTGGCCAGTTTGTCGAAGGCTTCGACGGTCTCCTTCAGCGGCACCGTCGAACCCGGCTGACCGGTGAACTGCTCGGCCGCCATCATGTTCTGGCTCAGGAAGCGCTCGATTCGGCGGGCACGCTGCACCAGCTGCTTGTCCTCTTCGGCGAGCTCATCGATACCAAGAATGGCGATGATGTCCTGAAGATCCTTGTAGCGCTGCAGGATTCGAATCACTTCTTGGGCCACCCGGTAGTGCTCGTCACCCACAACCGCGGGGTCGAGGATCGTCGAGCTCGATGCCAGCGGGTCCACCGCCGGGAAGATGCCCTTCGAGAACACCGCACGTGAGAGCTCCGTGGTGGCATCGAGGTGCGCGAACGTGGTCGCGGGCGCCGGGTCGGTGTAGTCGTCGGCGGGCACGTACACGGCCTGCATCGAGGTGATGGACTTGCCTCGGGTCGACGTGATTCGCTCCTGCAGCTCACCCATCTCGTCGGCCAGGGTGGGCTGGTAACCCACCGCGGACGGCATACGACCGAGGAGTGTCGACACCTCAGAGCCCGCCTGGGTGAACCGGAAGATGTTGTCGATGAACAGAAGCACATCCTGGCCCTGCTCGTCGCGGAAGAACTCCGCCATCGTCAGCGCGGACAGCGCGACGCGCATACGGGTGCCTGGCGGCTCGTCCATCTGACCGAACACCAGCGCGGTGTCCTTGAGGACGTCGGCGTCCGCGAGCTCGACCCACAGGTCGTTGCCCTCACGGGTGCGCTCACCGACGCCGGCGAACACCGAGGTACCGCCGAAGTTGCGGGCGATACGGTTGATCATCTCCTGGATGAGCACCGTCTTACCCACACCGGCGCCGCCGAACAGGGCGATCTTGCCGCCACGCACATAGGGGGTGAGCAGGTCGACCACCTTGAGGCCGGTCTCGAGCATCTCGGTGCGAGGCTCGAGGTCGGCGAAGGCCGGTGGCTTGCGGTGGATCGACCAGTGGTCGAAGTCCTCGCCGTAGCCGGGCTCGTCGAGGCAATCGCCGAGGGCGTTGAACACGTGGCCCTTCACGCCGTCGCCAACGGGCACCGAGATCGAGGCACCGGTGTCGGTCACCTCGACACCGCGGACCAGACCGTCGGTCGGCTGCATGGAGATTGTGCGTACCAGGCTGTCACCGAGGTGCTGCGCGACCTCCAGGGTCAGCGTCTTCGCCATCTGCTTGTAGGTGATCTCGGCGTGCAACGCGTTGAACAGCTCGGGCACCGAGCCGCGCGGGAACTCCACGTCGACAACGGGACCCGTGATGCGGACTACCCGGCCTGCGGTCTTTTCTGCGGTAGCAGTCATATCTCTCTTCGCTTCCTGAAAGGGGCTTTGCTCTTCAAGTTATTTGGCGTCGGCCAGCGCGTTGGCGCCGCCGACGATCTCGCTGATTTCCTGGGTAATCTGTGCCTGACGTTCACGGTTTGCCATCAAGGTCAGGTCCTTGATCAGATCGTCGGCGTTATCGGTGGCGGACTTCATCGCGCGGCGTCGGGACGCCGATTCCGAAGCCGCGGCCTCCAACAGTGCGGCGTAGACACGGGTGGCGACATAGCGCGGCAGCAGAGCGTCGAACAACGTCTCGGGGTCCGGCTCGAACGAAAACAGCGTGTGCGGACCGTCTTCGGGCGTCTCGTCCTCGACGTATTCGACGACCATCGGTGCGATGCGCCGCGCGGCCGCACTCTGCGAGAGCATCGACTTGAATTCGGTGAAGACGATGTGCAGTTCGTCGACACCGAGGATGCCATCCTCGCCGGGATCCTCACCCTCGTCGTCGGCACCGGACATGAACGCCGTCACCAGGGTGTCGGCGATCTCACGCGCTTGCTCGTAGGTGGGGCGCTCCGAGAACCCGGTCCAGGACTCGGTCACCTCGCGCTGTCGGAAGCTGAAGTATCCCAACGCCTTCCGGCCGACCGTGTAGAGCACCGGCGTCTTGCCCTCTTCGCGCAGCAGCGAGAAGAGCTCCTCGGACTGGCGCAGCACGTTGGCGTTATAGGCACCGCACAGTCCGCGGTCCGACGACACCACCAGCACACCGGCCCGCTTCGGGTTCTCCCGCTGGACCAGCAGCGGGTGGTCCAGCGCGCTGGCACTGGCGAGCTCGGTGAGCATGCTGGTGATCTCAGTCGAGTAGGGCCGGGCGGCCTCGACTCGGGCCTGCGCCTTGGCGATCCGCGACGTGGCGATCAGTTCCTGGGCCTTGGTGATCTTCTTGATCGACCCGGCGGAACGGATGCGTCCACGTAGCTCGCGCAGTGTTGCAGCCATCTAGCTTCTCCAGACCCTTTCGGTGTCTTACTTCTTGCCGGCCTTGCGGACCTTGACCGATTCCTTCTCGACGTCTTCTTCGTCCATGGCCTCGGCGTCGGCTTCGTTTACCACGACCGAGCTGCCATCGCTGGCCGAGAAGCCCTTCTTGAACTCGTTGATGACGTCGGACAGCTTCTCTTCGTCCTCCTCGGAGAGCTTCTTGCTCTCGCGGATCCCCTTGAGGATGTCCTCGTGGGAGGCCTTCACGTGCTCGAGGACTTCCTGCTCGAAACGCGCAACGTCTTCGATTGGAACCGAATCCAAGTGACCACCGGTGCCGAGGAATATCGACACCACCTGGTTCTCGACGGGGTACGGCGTGTACTGCGGCTGCTTGAGCAGCTCCACGAGCCGGGCGCCGCGGTCCAGCTGCGCCTTCGAGGCCGCGTCCAGATCGGAGGCGAAGGCGGCGAATGACTCGAGTTCGCGGTACTGGGACAGCTCGAGACGCAGCGAGCCCGCGACCTCTTTCATGGCCTTGATCTGAGCGGCGCCACCGACTCGGGACACCGACACACCGACGTTGATGGCCGGACGCACACCCTGGTTAAACAGGTCGGACTCCAGGAAGCACTGACCATCGGTGATCGAGATGACGTTCGTCGGGATGAAGGCCGAGATGTCGTTTGCCTTCGTCTCGATGATCGGAAGTCCGGTCATCGAGCCCCCGCCGAGCTCATCGGACAGCTTCGCGCAACGCTCCAGGAGCCGCGAATGCAGGTAGAACACGTCGCCGGGGAAAGCTTCGCGACCCGGCGGGCGGCGCAGCAGCAGCGAGATCGCGCGGTAGGCGTCGGCCTGCTTGGAGAGATCGTCGAACACGATCAGTACGTGCTTGCCGTCGTACATCCAGTGCTGGCCGATGGCCGAACCGGTGTAGGGCGCAAGCCATTTGAAGCCGGCAGCGTCGGAAGCGGGTGCCGCGACGATGGTGGTGTACTCCATCGCGCCACCGTCTTCGAGCGCGCGCTTCACGCTGGCGATCGTGGTGCCCTTCTGGCCGATCGCGACGTAAACGCAGCGCACCTGCTGCGCGGGGTCGCCGGTCTCCCATGCCTCGCGCTGATTGAGGATGGTGTCGACGCAGACCGCGGTCTTGCCGGTCTTGCGGTCGCCGATGATCAGCTGACGCTGGCCGCGCCCGATCGGTGTCATGGCGTCGATCGCCTTGATGCCGGTCTGCAGCGGCTCCGAGACGCCCTGGCGCTGAACCACCGACGGCGCCTGCAGTTCGAGCGCGCGACGGGTGTCGGACTCGATGTCGCCCTGTCCGTCGATCGGCTCTCCGAGGGGGTTGATGACGCGTCCGAGGAAGGCGTCACCCACCGGCACCGAGAGAACGTCGCCGGTGCGCTTGACCTGCTGACCCTCTTCGATCTTCTCGAAGTCGCCGAGGATCACGGCGCCGATGCTGTGCTCGTCGAGGTTCAGGGCGACCCCGAGCACGCCGCCGGGGAACTCGAGAAGCTCCTGCGTCATGACGGAGGGCAGACCCTCGACGTGGGCGATACCGTCACCTGCATCGATGACGGTGCCGATCTCTTCCCGCTCGGTGTCGGCGGAAAACGAGGATACGTAGTCCTCGATGGCACCTTCGATGTCAGCAGCGGAGATGGTCAACTCTGCCATGGTTTTTCGTCTTCCTACCTAGCGTTAACGGGTGGTCTGTGGTGTTCGGTCTTAAGTTGTCGCTTCCTCGCGCAGACGCTCGTCAGTCGGGCAGCTGGCTCTCGGCGGCCGCCAGGCGAGATGCGATCGAGCCGTCGATCACCTCATCGCCGACGGTGATGGAGAGCCCGCCGAGCAGATCTGGATCGACGTGCAACTGCACGGCCACAGGGTGCCCGTAGATCCGGGTGAGCACCTCGGTCAGCCGATCGCGCTGGGCATCGGAAAGATCGGCCGCCGCAGTCACGTGGGCCACGATCTCCCCCCGTCGCGCCACGGCCAGCTCGGCCAGATCGAGCACGGCCTCATCGGCACGTTCACCGCGCAGCAATCGCACGGTCTGTGCCAGCAAGGCCTTGGCCGTCTGGTTGACGCCGTCGCCGTCGAGAACCTTGTTCAGCAGCTCGATTCGGCGGTCGGCGGCAACGGGATAGTTGCTGAGGATGGACGTCAACTGCGGCTGCGCATCGAGGACACGGCCGAACCGGAACAGCTGGTCTTCGACGTCATCGACTTCGTTGTTGAGCTCCGCGCGCTTCAGCAGCGCGAGCCGCGCGATGTGCTCGATGCCGGCCACCAAATCGGCGTCGGACGACCAGCGCTGCGAAACCGCGGTCCGCAGGAGTTCCAGGGTGTGGGTGTCCAGCTTGTCCGACAACAGACGGTCGACGAGACCGATCTTGGCTTGCGGATTGTCGCTGGGCTCCGCGAGGTGACGAGCCAGGATCGGCTCGGCCACGAGAAGGGTGACAACGGAGGTCAATTCGTCGGCCAGGGTGGTGAGACCGGGTTCGCGCAGCCGGCCCGCCACGCTGTCGAACTCCTCCGTCAAAGCGGCCCTCGCCTGCCTGCTGGCGGCACGCAGCCTGGCCGACGCCCCGGTTTCGATCACCGCGGTCGACGCGGACATGCCGTCGAGGTCGTCGAGGAACCGGTCGACAGTCGCGGCTTGGGCCGCCGGATCGGCGACGTGCGCACGCACGAGTTCGCCGGCCTTCTGCACCGATCCTTCACCGAGGCTGGCGCGAAGCTGCCGGATGACCTGCTGTCGCAGCAGTTGGACCTGTTGTGCGCCTTGCGCTTTGATCCGTTCGGCGTCGGTACCCGCCTGCTCCTGCAACTGCGCGGCGATTCGCTCCGAGTCCTGTCGCGCTTCGTCGGTCACCTTCTCGGATTCGGCTTCGGCATCCTTGACCGCTCTGGCGTGCATGGCGTCGGCGTCTTCGAGTTTCTTCGCCGCCTCGGCGCTCTCCTCAAGTGCGGTACGGATCGCGTCCTGTTGTTTGCGCATCATGTCGCGCACCAGTGGAACGACCCACTTCATGAGGATGAAGACGATGACCGCGAAGCCGATCAGCTGGCCGATGAAAGTCGACATCTATTGCTTCCCACCTGGTTTCACGTCGACGCCGAGAATCTTGCTGGCCAGCGTCGCGGACAACCCGTCGACCGACGAGTAGAGCTCCGTCTGGGTTGCCGCGCCCTGTTGGGACAGCCGCTGTTCGGCGTCGTGCAGGGTCTCTGCGACCTCGCTGCTCGCCTCCGCACGCTTCTCGTCGATGACCTTTCGGCCCGCCGTACGAGCTTCGTCGCGGATGGAGGACGCTTCGCCTCGTGCGCCGGCCATCTTCTCGTCGTAGTCGGCCTGCGCGGCCGCGACCTGCTCGGCCGACTTGCGGTTGTCGGCCGCCGTCTTCGCCAGCATGGCTTCCCGCGCGGCGAGCACCTTGCCGACCGGAGGCACCACCCATTTCCAGATCACCGCAAGTGTGATCAGGAAGATGAGCAGCACCGCGAAGAAGGTGCCGTTGGGGACGAGGAAGTTACTCTGTCCCCCACCTTCTTCAGCGGCGAGGATCGTTGTGGTCAGTTCGGTCATGCTGTTGGACTACGACGCACCCGGCGTGGCGAAGACGAACAGCGCCATGAAGGCCAGGTTGATGAAGTAGGCCGCCTCGACCAGACCCACCGTGATGAAGAACGGCGTGAACAGCCGGCCCTGAGCCTCGGGCTGACGTGCGATGCCGGCGATCAGCGCGTTACCCGCGATGCCGTCACCGATACCGGCACCGATGGCGCCGCCACCCATGATCAAACCACCGCCGATCAGAGCGCCAGCCGTGATGAGGGCGTTTGGATCCATTTCCTTTTTCCTCCTTGATAACTGGCAGCCGCGCCGCCAGAGTTCTTGGTCGTTGGTGCTACAAGATTCAGTTGTTTGTCGACTACCCCTCAGTGGTGCTCGTCTTCGAGCTCCATCGATTGGCTGAAGTACAGGATCGTCAGCAGCGAGAAGATGAACGCCTGGATGAGGCCGACGAAGAGGTCGAACGTCTTCCAGATCGCGTTGGGTGCCCACTGGATGTACCAGGGGAACATCGCGATCAGCGCCACCAGGATGCCGCCGGCAAAGATGTTGCCGAAAAGTCGCAGTGCCAACGAGATCGGCTTCGCGAGTTCCTCGACGATGTTGATCGGCGCGAGGAGCGCGACGTGACCCTTCACGACCTTCACCGGATGTCCGATGATGCCGCGCCGCCAGATGCCGGCCGCGTGATAGCAGACGAACACGAACAGGGCCAGCGCCAGCACGAAGTTGATGTCGGACGCCGGGGGCTTGTAGAGCTCGGCCGCGGCCCCGTCGGACCCGCCGTACTGCAGCGGTAGCACCGCCAGCCAGTTGGAGACCAGGATGAAGACGAAGATCGCGACGGCCAGGGGCAGAACGAACGGCGCGACCTTCATACCGATGGCGCTCTCGATCTGATTGCGCATCTGGATGGTGAGCGCTTCCCAGAACAGCTGCACGCCACCGGGAACGCCCGTCGACGTGACCTTGGCCCGCAGGACGAACGCCAGCGCGATGACGATCAGCGCGGTGATGCCGGTGGCCATGATGGTGTCGCCGTTGAACGTCATCCCGAACAACTGGAAGACCATCGTGTGATGGCCGACGTGAATGGCGGCGCCACCGCCGCCCTCCTCGGCCGCGAGGATGATCTCCGACGTCCCTGTCGTAGCCCAGTTCATGACAGCTTTCTCAATCCTTCGAATCCGTGTCCAAGACGTTCAAGCCCTCGGTCCGGATCTTCTTCATCACCGGAATGCTGGTGCTCATCACCAGCAGCGCCTGGAACACCGCGAGGCCGAACAGCACACCGAGCCCACCGTTATGCCGGAAGACGAATGCCACCGTGAGCGCGATGGCGGTGATCGCCAGCAGCCGAGTCGCCGAGTTCAGCGCCATCTTCTTCTTCAGAGGGTGTTCTTCGGCGGTGATCGACTCGACCGCGCGCTTCACCAGGATGGCGTTGAGCAAACCCAACCCGAGCCCCAGCCCGAAGAACGCACCGAAGAAGGGATGACCGGCGAAGGCGGCCGCGACGACCGCAAGGACGGTCAGGGCAACGCAGATCACCAGCAGGCGCAACGGCCTGAAAGCTACGGACGGAAACACCAACGGCGCGTCTTGCGCTGGCGTCGTCACTGCTTCACCTCAATCCCGCGGTCAGAAGGAAGTTGCCGAATGTTCCTGTGAGTGGCGCCCCGAGCGTATCGGAGGGCATCGGGCTCACTGGAATCACCCTGGGGTCGCTCCCTTTGTCGGTCGTTGTTCCGCGCCGATCGGCGGTCGGCCGATGGCCCGGAGGCCGGCAACCCGCGAGGTTTTTTCGGGTGCTGACTGCACCCTAACATATGGTGAGAGCCATAAAAGACGTCTACTACTTTTTGTCGTACAGCTCGTCGAACTGACCGTCTCGCCGACGCAACAGAGGGATCAGCGTGACCACGATCGCGACCAGAATCGCCGCCAGCATCACGGCGCCGGTGTAGCGCGGATCGAAGAAAATCGTGCTCGCCGCGCCCACCGCGATGATGCCCACCCACAGGTAGATCAGCAGCACCACCCGACGGTGCGAATGCCCGATCTGCAGCAGCCGGTGGTGCAGATGCATCTTGTCCGGACTGAACGGGCTGCGACCGGCGCGCGTGCGCCGCACGATCGCCAACAGCATGTCCAGCGCGGGCACGAACAGCACCGCGATCACCAGGAGGAAAGGTGACAACAGGGCGAACACATCGCGGGCGCCGTACGCGGTCTGCGAAATCGGGCCGGCGGCCGTCGTCGACGCCGCGGCGAGCATCAATCCGATGAGCATCGAGCCCGAGTCGCCCATGAAGATCTTGGCGGGGTGGAAGTTGTACGGCAGGAAGCCCAGGCATGCTCCAGCCAGCACCACCGAGATCACGGCGGGCGGATAGAACAGGACGTCTCCCCCGTGATCGCGCAGCAGCCCTATCGAGAAGATGCAGATGGCCGACGCGGTGATCAGGCCAAGGCCTGCGGCCAGGCCGTCCAGCCCATCGACGAAGTTCATGGCGTTGACGATCGCGACGGTGAGCGCCAGCGTCAGCAGGATCGACGACACCTGGTCGAGCACGATCGTGCCGACGCCCGGGATGTAAAGCACGCTCCACGCGACACCCATCGTGACGAGCACACTGGCCGCGGTGATCTGGCCGGCGAACTTGGTCAGCGCATCCAGGCCCCATCTGTCGTCGATCAGACCGATCGCCATGATGAGGCCGCCCGCGACGACGACCGCCGGCATTCCGGACGAGTACACGAAGCCACGCGTGAGGGCGGGCAACTGCGATGCAAGCAGGACCGCGGCAACCACACCGATATACATCGCCAGCCCGCCCATGCGTGGCGTCGGCTGCAGATGAACGTCTCGTTCGCGCGGATAGGCGACGGCGCCCAGACGACGGGCGATGATGCGCACCCAACCCGTGGCGAAGTACGTGATGATGGCTGCGGTGAGCCCGACCAGCGCGAGCTCCCGTAGCGGGACGCCGGTGCCGCGATCGCTGAGCGCCAGCACACTGTCTGCCGCGTAGCCCACCGATGCACCGTACGTCACGTCGCCCCAGCTCAATCCGTCAGCGACGAAGCGTCCACGCCGAGTACCTTCGCCACCGCGTCGACGGTCACCGGACCCTGTCGCAGCACCCTGGGATGCGCACCGGTCAGGTCGACGATCGTCGACGCCGCCTGCTGCTCGGACGGTCCGGCGTCGAGATAGACCTCGACGAGATCGCCGAGTTGGTCTCGTGCGTCTTTCGCGCTGACGGCGGCGGGCCGACCCGAGATGTTCGCGCTCGAGACAGCCATCGGGCCCACCTCGCGCAGCAGCTCGATGGCCACCGGGTGCAGGGGCATACGGACCATGACGGTGCCGTGGGCATCGCCGAGATCCCACTGCAACGACGGCGCCTGGCGCACCACCAGACTCAGCGCGCCGGGCCAGAACGCGCGGATGAGTTCGCGGGCGGTGTTCGGGACGGAGTACACCAGACCCTCGATCGTGTGCCAGGACCCGACGAGGACCGGTACGGGCATGTCACGCCCGCGGCCCTTGGCTGCGAGCAACGCCCCGACGGCCTCGCTGTCGAAGGCGTCGGCGCCGATGCCGTAGACCGTGTCGGTGGGCATCACCACCAGGCTGCCGCCCTTGACCGCGCTGACGGCCGAGGCGATGCCGACCGCCCGCGTCTGCTCATCGAGGCAGTCGAACGTCTCCGTCATGCACCCAGCATCTCACCGGTTCCGTACCGCGGTGACGAACCGGGGTCGACCGGTCAGGTCGCGACGGCTCGTGACGTCCTCGAATACCCCTGTCCGGCTGAACGCTTCGACCGTCTGTGCGGAGGTGGTGTCGTCGTGTTCGACGGCGCAGAGTCCCCCGGGGCGCAGCCACCTGGCAGCGAGGCCGACGATGGCGTCGATGACGGTCATCCCGTCCGGTCCGCCGAACAATGCGTGCGGCGGATCATGTTCGGCCACTTCGGGTTCCAACACAGCGCCATCAGGAATGTAGGGCGGGTTGGCGACGAGGAGGTCGACGCGGCCGTCGAATTCGGGCAGCAGACCGGTCTCCGTCACATCGGCCCGCAACAGTTCGACACCGCTGCCATGCAGATTCCGCGTCGCATACTCCAGCGCATGCTCGGAATCGTCGACGGCGAGGATGCGGGCGCCCGGCCAGTTCATGGAAAGGGCAAGCGCCAGAGCGCCGGTACCTGTGCACAGGTCGACGATGACCAGATCCTGCGACATCTGTTGTGCGACAGCCCATTCCAGCAACACTTCGGTCTCGGGCCGCGGCGTGAAGACTCCGGGACCGACCTGCACGATCACCGGACCGAACGCCGCCGTTCCGACAATGTGTTGGAGCGGCTTTCGATTGACACGCTCGGCGACGAGTCCGCCGTAGCGTTCGAAGAAGTCCGACCCCGCGTCGAAGAACGCGAGCCGTCCGCGCTCCACACCGGCAGCATGTGCCGCGAGGAGTTCAGCGTCGGTCCGGGGTGAGCCCACTCCCGCCTCGGCGAGTGCCGCCTCGGCGGCATCGATCGCCTGGCGGAGGCCCGTCATGCCTGGGCTAGCCGGCTCTGCTTGTCGGCGGCGGCCAGCGCGTCGAAGAGGTCGTCGAGGTCACCGTCGAGGACCTGGTCGAGGTTGTGTGCCTTGAAGTTGATCCGGTGGTCGGCGATCCGGTTCTCCGGGAAGTTGTACGTGCGGATCCGCTCGCTGCGGTCGACGGTCCGGATCTGGCTGGCACGGTCGGCCGAGGCGTCGGCGCTGGCCTGTTCTTCGGCCAGCGCCTGCAGCCGTGCCGCCAACACCAACATGGCGCGGGCCTTGTTCTGCAGCTGCGAGCGCTCGTTCTGGCAGGTGACGACGATGCCGGTGGGCAGATGGGTGATGCGGACCGCCGAGTCCGTCGTATTGACGCCCTGACCACCCTTGCCGGACGAGCGGTATACGTCGATGCGCAGATCGGATTCATCGATCTGGACTTCCTCGACCTCTTCGGGTTCGGGGTAGACCAGCACGCCGGCAGCCGACGTGTGGACGCGGCCCTGTGACTCGGTCACCGGCACCCGCTGCACGCGGTGCACGCCGCCCTCGAATTTGAGCCGCGACCACACTCCGTCGGCCGAGTCACCCTTGCTTCTGATCGACAGGGTCGCGTCCTTGTAGCCGCCGAGGTCCGACGTGGTCTCGTCGAGCACGGTGACCGTCCAGCCGTGCCGCTCGGCGTACCGGATGTACATCCTGGCCAGGTCGGCGGCGAACAGAGCCGACTCTTCGCCACCTTCACCGGACTTGACCTCGAGCACGATGTCATCGGCATCGTGCGGATCGCGGGGCGCCAGCAGATCGGTCAGCTGGGTGTCCAGTTGTTCGACGGTGGCCTCCAGCTCGGGCACTTCCGCAGCGAAAGACTCGTCGTCGGCGGCGAGCTCGCGCGCCGCGCCGAGGTCACCGCGGGCAGCTTCGAGCTTGCGGTAGGCCGCGACGATGGGCGACACCTGCGCGAACCGCCGACCGACCTTGCGAGCGGCGGCGGCGTCCGCATGCAGGTTCGGATCGGACAGTTGACGCTCCAGGTCGGCATGCTCGGCGAGCAGCGCTTCGATCGCGGGCGCTGTATCGGTCATGCCGTCCTCCTTCCGTCGAGCGCCGTACTTCCGCCGAACGCAAACCGACGCCCGGCCTGCGCTTGCGCGCAGAATCGGGCGTCGGAGAGACAGCTAGTTGTCGGCAGCCTTATCGGCCCCGGCCTTGCGCTTGCCATAGCGCTTCTCGAAGCGGGCCACGCGGCCGCCGCTGTCGAGGATCTTCTGCTTGCCGGTGTAGAAGGGGTGGCACTGCGAGCAGACCTCAACGTGAATCTGTCCGCCCGCCTTCGTGCTGCGCGTGGTGAACGTGTTGCCGCAGCCGCAGAGCACCGTGGTCTCGGCGTAGTCAGGGTGAATTCCTGATTTCATGGTTTCCTCTTCAATCGTTGGCCCCGGGTCGCCCCTCCGTTGACCAGGAGGTTTCGGCGTGAACCGGGACCGAGGGTGTCGGCGCCATTATGCCAGGTCAACCGCCAACCGCCTAAACGCAGGCCAGCGCCCGACTATTCCTGCTCATCGCGACTGTGAACAGATCCCCGAAAGTGTTCACGATGGCACAATGCTGTGGTGGCGACCAGCACTGGCACGAAAAGTGTCCGCGACCGGTTGATCGATGCCGCAGAGATCTGCATGCACGCGAAGGGGATTCGCGCGACAACGGTGTCGGAGGTCGCCGAGGTGGCCGGCGTGTCACGCGGCTGGCTGTATCGCCATTTCCCCGACAAGGTCACGCTGCTCGGCGCGGCGATCGTGCGCCTGAACGAGGCGTACTGGTCGGACGCGCACGCCCTGCTCGAACAGGTCGCGGGTCTGGACCGCCAGATGGCGTTGGGTATCAGGCACGCCCGCACCGCTTACGACGATCCCGGCGCGCTGCTGATGAAGCTGCGCATGGAAGAGCCAGAGGAGTTCGCGGCCTGCGCTGGAGCGGGTGTGCAGGGACTGGTGCCGGATCTGGCCGAATTCTGGTCGCGTTACCTCATCGCGGCCCGCGACAGCGGCGAGATCCACTCCGAGACCAACGTCGCCGAGGCATCGGAATGGGTAGCGCGCGTGCTGATTTCACTCGCGACAGTGCCTGGCGACACCCTCGACCCAGAAAACGCCGACGCGCTGCTCACCTACGTGCGCCGCTACGTGATGCCGGGTTTGAAGGCCGACTCCACCGTGTGATTTGTGTGCGCTGACGAGCGCTGACGAGCGCTCCCGAACGCACACAAACAACTAGTCGGCGTCCATAGAGCCCGGCGTGGTCTTGGAGACCTGCACCAGGAACTCGTAATTCGTCTTCGTCTTGCGCAGCTGGCTCATGAGCAGGTCGATGGCCTGGTGCGGATCGAGACCGGACAGGACGCGCCGCAGCTTGTGTACGACCCCGAATTCGTCGGTCGAGAGCAGCAGCTCGTCCTTGCGGGTGCCCGACGGATTGACGTCGACGGCCGGGAAGACGCGGCGCTCGGCGATCTTGCGATCGAGCTTGAGCTCGGCGTTGCCGGTGCCCTTGAACTCCTCGAAGATGACCGTGTCACCGGTCGAACCGGTCTCGACCATCGCGGTGGCGACGATCGTCAGCGAACCGCCCTCTTCGATGTTGCGGGCAGCGCCGAGGAACCGCTTGGGCGGATAGAGCGCGGTCGAGTCGACACCGCCGGACAGGATGCGGCCGGAGGCAGGCGACGCGTTGTTGTACGCGCGGCCCAGCCGGGTGATCGAGTCGAGCAGGACGACCACGTCCTTGCCCTGTTCGACCAGGCGTTTGGCGCGCTCGATCGCCAGCTCAGCAGCCTGGGTGTGGTCGGACGGCGGGCGGTCGAAGGTGGAGGCGATGACCTCACCTTTGACCGAGCGCTGCATGTCGGTGACCTCTTCCGGACGCTCGTCGACGAGCACGACCATCAGGTGGCATTCCGGGTTGTTCTTGGTGATCGCATTGGCGATGTCCTGCATGATCGTGGTCTTGCCGGCCTTCGGCGGCGACACGATCAGTGCGCGCTGCCCCTTGCCGATCGGCATGATCAGGTCGATCACACGGGTCGTCAGCTTGTCGGGCGTTGTTTCGAGCCGCAGCCGCTGGTTCGGGTACAGCGGGGTCAGCTTGGTGAAGTCGGGACGCTTCTTCGCGTCCTCGACCGGACCGCCGTTGACGGTGTCGAGGCGGACGAGGGGATTGAACTTCTGCCGCGGGTTCTGACCGCCGCCGCCGTCGCCCTCTTTGGGGACGCGAACCGCGCCGGTCACCGCGTCGCCGCGGCGCAGACCGTTCTTGCGGACCATGTTCATGGACACGTAGACGTCGTTGGGTCCGGCCAGGTAGCCCGACGTGCGGACGAATGCGTAGTTGTCGAGCACGTCGAGGATTCCCGCGACGGGCTGCACGACATCGTCCTCACGCAGCTCGGTATCACGGTCTCCACCGCCGCCGCCCTCGCCGCCACGCTCACGGCGCCTGCGGTCACGGAAGCGGCGGCCGCGACGACCCTGGCGGCCGTCGCCGTCGCCGTCGTCGTCGTTGTCATTCTGGTTGTTCTGGTTGTTGCGGTTCTGGTTGTTGTTGCGATTCTGGTTGCGGTTCTGCTGACCGCCCTGCTGGTCGTCGCCGTCAGATTTGTCGCCGTCGGACTTGTCGCGCTGCTTGTTGCTCTGCTCGCTGTCGGCGTCGACCTTGGTGTCCTGGCCACCGCCCTGTCCGCCCTGATCGGAGCCGCTCGGGGCACCCGTTTCACGGGCGGCACCGCGGCGCTCGCGGCGCGGGCGCTGCTGTTCGGCCGGTTCCCCGGAGTCGCCGGCGGCCGCCTCGGCCGGGGCGGCGTCGGACGCAGGCGCGGCCTCGGCGGAAGCGCTGTCGGCAGCTGCTTTCGTCTTGTTGCCGCCACCTTCGCCCCGGTGCTCGCGAATAGCAGCGACGAGTTCGCTCTTGCGCATTCCGGAGGCGCCGTCGACGCCGATCTGCTTGGCGAGCGCCCGCAGTTCGGGCAGCACCATGGTCGACAACGAGCTCGCGCGGTTGCCGGATGCCACGTCCTTCTCTTGGCCGGCGGTCGGCGCGGTTTCCGCGGCGGGCGCGCTGTTCGACGCTTCCTCAGCCGCGGGGGTAGAGATGTCTGATTTCACGGGGGTCTGCAGCTGGTCGTTTTCGCTGCTACCGCCAGCCGTGATCAGGTCCGTTTCGGTCACGGATTTCCTTTCTTTCCCTCGCTGATCGAGTCATGCGGGGGTTCGGTGCATTCAGCTGATCCGCTGAACGCGGGGGTCCCACCATTGCCTCTGCAACAGTGATCGCCGAGATTCGCCGATGAACGGTGAACCGTCAGTCCACGAGATGAGCACTTGAAAGAAGAGTGGTCGTCCTAGTGTCGACGCAGGCAGAGACGCTGCAATTGCTGGACGAGAGCGAGAATAACCCGCTTCCGTGCTGGAAGCAAGAAAGACGCTGGTTCGCGTGTGACTGCTGTTGCTGATACGTACCTACTCAGCTCACCTGGCCGCGGCGACACCCGACGTCCAACGGACGCCCTCGCCGACCTTCATCTCCTTGACGGTGAATCCGTTCGCGATGCCGAACTCCACGGCCTCCGCAGGCAGTTCCGATTGTGTACTCATCGCGATAACCGCAGGCCCTGCGCCGGACAACACCGCCGGTACTCCACAACGCCGAAGGATCTGCAGATATTCCGCGGAGCGCGGCATGGCCGCGGCGCGCTGTGGTTGGTGCAGGACGTCCTCGGTGGCTTCCATCAGCAGATCCGGCCGCTGCGTCAGCGCCACCACCAGCAGGGCGGCGCGACTCAGGTTGAACCGCGCGTCGGTGTGGCTGACCTGATCCGGCAGCAGGACGCGTGTCTCGGCGGTCGAGGACCTCTCCTCGGGGATCCCGGGGAACAGGTGGATGTCCGGATGCAACTGCACGGGCACGGCCGCGTAGCGTGGCAGCACGCCTTCATGTTCGGTCCATGACACCACTGCCCCGCCGAGCACGGCCGCCGATGCGTTGTCGGGATGGCCCTCGAACTCGCTGGCGAGCTGGATCAGTTCGGCCGTGGTGAGCGGCTCCGAACCTGCCTGTGCGACAAGACCGTTGACGACAGCGAGCCCTCCGACCACCGCCGCGGCCGACGAGCCCAGCCCCCGCGAGTGCGGAATGTCGTTGCGGCAGTGCACTTTCAACCCCGGTGCCTGTACGCCCGCGCTCTGCAGGCCGTGCTCGATGGCGCGTACCACCAGATGTGTCGAGTCCAACGGCACCTGCGCGGCGCCCTCGCCCTCGACGTCAACGACCAAGCCGGACTCGATGGTCTCCACGACGATCTCGTCGTACAGGCTCAACGCGAGCCCGAGGCTGTCGAATCCCGGTCCCAGGTTGGCGCTGGACGCCGCCACGACGACGGTGGCCGTCAGCCCCGCGGGCAGATTCCGTGTCATGCCGCCACCCGTCAGACCAGGCCCAGCTTCTCGACCACCGCGGACGGATCGACCGGCAGCGGAGAGACGACCGGCATCCCCTTCAGGGCCGTGTCGGGGTCCTTGAGACCGTTGCCCGTCACCGTGCACACGACGGTCGACCCCTTGGCCACCCAGCCATCCTCGATCGACTTGAGCAGCCCGGCGATGCTGGCCGCCGACGCCGGCTCGACGAACACACCCTCGGTGCGTGCCACCAGGTGATAGGCGGCCAGTATCTCTTCGTCTGTGGCGGCGAGGAAGCGGCCGTCGGACTGCTGCTGCGCCTCGACCGCAGTCGTCCACGACGCGGGTGAGCCGATCCGGATCGCCGTCGCGATCGTCTCGGGATTGCTCACCGGCTCACCCAATACGAGGGGGGCGGCGCCTGCGGCCTGCGTGCCGAGCATGCGCGGCAACCGGTCCGACACCGAATCGCGGTGATATTCGGTGTAGCCCTTCCAGTAGGCCGTGATGTTGCCGGCGTTTCCGACGGGCAGGGAATGCACGTCCGGCGCGAAGCCGAGGGCATCGACGATCTCGAACGCGGCGGTCTTCTGTCCCTCGATGCGGTACGGGTTGACCGAGTTGACGAGCGAGACGGTCGGATAGTCGTTGGTCAGTTTGCGGGCCAGCTCCAGGCAGTCGTCGAAGTTGCCGTCGATCTGAATGATCTTGGCGCCGTGCATCACCGCCTGGGCGAGCTTGCCCATCGCGATCTTGCCCTGCGGTATCAGCACCGCACAGGTGATGCCGGCCCGCGCCGCATAGGCGGCCGCCGACGCTGA
Organism: Mycolicibacterium rhodesiae NBB3; assembly: GCF_000230895.2. The sequence goes on along the minus strand of NC_016604.1, from coordinate 3,815,399 downwards.
GGTGTTGCCGGTCGAAGCGCACAGCACGACCTGCTGGCCGCGAGAGACGGCCTCGGTGACGGCCATCGTCATGCCGCGGTCCTTGAAGGAACCCGTCGGGTTGAGGCCTTCGACCTTCAAATGCACTGTGCAGCCGGTGTATTCGGATAACCGGGGTGCGGGCAACAGCGGAGTCCCGCCCTCGCGCAGGGTGACCGGAGTCCAGTTGTCCTCGACCGGCAGACGATCGCGGTATGCCGCGATCAAGCCGGGCCAGGGCTGGTGAACAGTCCCCCTCGCTGCGCTGGGGGTACCCCCATTGGAAAGAGGGCTCATTCGCTGGTCCCTTCGAGGCGAAGCACGCTGTTGATGCCCTCGACGACATCGAGATCGGCCAGCGCCTCGACCGTTTCGGACAGTGCGGCGTCGGTGGCCTGGTGGGTGACGACGACGATGCGCGCGCCGCAGCGCTGGCCACCTTCGTCGACCATGCCCTCCTGGCGCACCTCGGCGATGCTGACCTCACGCTTGCCGAATTCGGCTGCCACAGAAGACAGCACGCCGGGCCGATCGGCGACGTTCATGCTGACGTAGTAGCGCGTCGGGATGAACCCGATCGGCGAGATCGGCAGCTTGGCGTACTTCGACTCGCGCGGACCGCGTCCACCCTGCACGCGGTTGCGCGCTGCCATCACCAGGTCGCCCATCACCGCTGAGGCGGTGGGTGCGCCACCGGCGCCCTGACCGTAGAACATCAGCCGTCCGGCGGCTTCCGCCTCGACGACGACCGCGTTGAAGGCCCCGTTGACGGAGGCGAGCGGATGGCTCAGCGGAACCAGCGCCGGATACACACGAGCCGAAACCCGCTGCTGCCCTTCGTCAGTGGTGAGCCGCTCGCAGATTGCCAGCAGTTTGATCGTGCAGCCAAGCGCGCGCGCCGAGGCGAAATCCGCCGACGACACCTTCGTGATGCCTTCGCGATACACGTCGTCCGCCGTCACACGGGTGTGGAATGCGATCGAGGCGAGGATCGCGGCCTTCGCGGCGGCGTCGTATCCCTCGACGTCGGCCGTCGGGTCGGCTTCGGCGTACCCCAATGCGCTCGCATCGGCGAGCGCCGAGCTGTAGTCGGCGCCCGTGCTGTCCATCTCGGAAAGGATGTAATTCGTCGTCCCGTTGACGATGCCCGCGACCCTGATCACGGTGTCGCCCGCAAGCGACTGGGTCAGCGGACGGATGACGGGGATCGCGCCGGCAACGGCGGCCTCGAAATACAGGTCTACATGGGCGTTCTCGGCAGCCTGCGCGAGTTCGCCGGTCGAGACGGCCATCAGCGCCTTGTTGGCGGTGACGACCGACTTGCCCTTCTCCAGCGCGGACAGGATGGCCTTGCGCGCTGGTTCGACGGGTCCCATCAGCTCGACGACGATGTCGACGTCGTCCCGCGACACCAGCGCCTCGATGTCGTCGGTCAGCAGGTCGATGGGCACGCCGCGGTCGTCGGCCACTCTGCGCACGCCGATGCCGCGCAGCACCAGGGGTGCACCGATGCGGGCGGCGAGGTCCTGCGCGCTCTCCTCGATGATGCGGACAACCTGACTGCCCACATTGCCAAAGCCCAATACCGCTACGCCGATGGGCTTCTCGTCGGTAACCATCGTTTACCTCACTTCCAGACTGAGTAGATCGTCGACCGTCTCCCGGCGCAGGACCAGGCGGGCCTGCCCATCGCGCACGGCCACCACTGCGGGACGGCCGATCAGGTTGTAACGGCTTGACATGGAATAGCAGTACGCGCCCGTCGCCGCGACGCCCAACAGATCTCCCGGCTTGATGTCGTCGGGCACCCAGGCGTCTTTCACGACGATATCGCCGCTCTCGCAGTGCTTTCCGACAACGCGGCCGAGGGTCGACGACCCCTCGCTCACGCGAGAGAGCAGGCGGACGTCGTACTCGGCCCCATACAACGACGTGCGGATGTTGTCGCTCATGCCGCCGTCGACGCTGACATAGCGACGATGCGCGGTCGGGCTCACCGCGACATCCTTCACCGTGCCGACCTGATACAGGGTGATCGTGCCCGGGCCGGCGATCGCGCGACCGGGTTCGACCACCAGTTTGGGGGTAGGCAGCCCGACCGCCGCCGACTCGTCGCGGACGATGGCGCTGAGCTTGGCGGCGAGTTCGGCGACCGGCGGCGGATCGTCCTGCGGCAGATAGGAAATGCCGAGACCGCCGCCGAGATCGACGATCGACATCTGCGCCGTCTTCTCGACACCGAATTCGGCGACCACGTCGCGCAACAGACCGATGACGCGATGCGCGGCGATCTCGAATCCCGCGACGTCGAAGATTTGGGAACCAATATGGCTGTGTAGCCCCACGAGCCGAAGATGGTCGGTGGCGAAGACACGACGCACCGCGGCCAGCGCCGCGCCACTGGCCAGGGACAGCCCGAATTTCTGATCTTCGTGTGCGGTGGAAATGAACTCATGGGTGTGCGCCTCGACGCCGACGGTCACACGCACGAGAACGTCTTGGACCACGCCTGCCGCACCGGCGATCTCGTCGAGGCGGTCGATCTCGATCATCGAATCCAGCACCACGTGCTCGATACCGGCCTTGACGGCGGCCGTCAGTTCCTCGATCGATTTGTTGTTGCCGTGCAGGGCAATCCGCTCCGCCGGAAAACCGGCGTGCAGTGCGACGGCGAGCTCGCCGCCGGTTGCGACGTCGAGCGACAGACCCTCTTCAGCGACCCAGTGTGCGACCTCGGTGCACATGAAGGCCTTGGCGGCGTAGCGGACGTACTCGCCGCCGCCGAACGCCGCGGCGATCTCCCGGCAGCGTGACCGGAAGTCGTCCTCGTCGATCACGAACACCGGAGTCCCGAACTCAGCGGCGATGTCGGCGACCGAGACTCCCGCGATCGACACCACACCGTCATCGCCGCGAACGGCGTTGCGGGGCCAGACATTCGGCGCTAATTGCAGCACCTCGGCCGCAGACAACGGCCGTGGCGGCGCTCCACCGTGGTGGACTTCTTCGGCGTGCCGGGGACCGGCGGGGTGCGCGATCACATGCGCTCCGGAGCCGAGACGCCGAGGATGCCCAGCCCGTTGGCGATGACCTGCCGTGTGGCGTCGCACAGCGCCAGGCGGGCGGAGTGCAGGTCGTTGGGGTCTTCATCGCCCTGCGGCAGCACGCGGCACGAGTCGTAGAACCGGTGGTAGTCACCGGCCAGATCTTCGAGATACCGGGACACCCGATGCGGTTCACGCAGTGCCGCTGCGGTTTTCAGCACGCGCGGGAACTCGCCGATGTTGCGGATCAGCACACCCTCCTTCTCGTGCGTGAGTAGCTCGAGGTGTGCGGTGCTGGCGGCGAGACCCAGTTCGGCGGCGTTGCGGGCCAGTGCGGACAGCCGGGCGTGCGCGTATTGCACGTAGTAGACCGGGTTTTCGCTGGACGCCGACGACCACAGCGCGAGATCGATGTCGATCGGGGTGTCCACCGAGGACCGAATCAGCGAATAGCGGGCGGCGTCGACACCGATGGCCTCGACGAGGTCGTCGAGTGTGATGACCGTTCCCGCACGCTTGCTCATCCGGACTGGTTGGCCGTCGCGCACCAGGTTGACCATCTGGCCGATCAGCACCTCGACCGTCGCGGGATCCTCACCGAGCGAGCTGGCGATGGCCTTGAGGCGGGCGATGTAGCCGTGGTGGTCGGCGCCGAGCATGTAGATGCACAGGTCGAATCCGCGCTCACGCTTGTCGAGGTAGTACGCGATGTCGGCGGCGACGTAGGCCGGATTGCCGTCGCTCTTGATCACGACGCGGTCCTTGTCGTCACCGAAGTCGGTGGTGCGCAGCCAGACTGCGCCGTCCTTCTCGTAGACCTTGCCTGCGTCGCGCAGCTTGGTGATCGCCTCTTCCACACGGCCGGACGTGTGCATCGAGTCTTCGTGGGTGTAGACGTCGAAGTCAGTGCCGAACTCGTGCAACGAGGCTTTGATATGGGTGAACATCAGGTCAACACCGATGGCGCGGAACGTCTCCCGCATCTCGTCATCGGGCAGGCTCAGCGCATCCGGCTCCTTGGCGAGGACCTGCGCGGCGATGTCCTTGATGTAATCGCCGGCGTAGCCATCGTCGGGGGTCGGATCACCCTTCGCCGCGGCGATCAACGAGTTGGAGAACCGGTCGATCTGGGCGCCGTGGTCGTTGAAGTAGTACTCGCGCACCACTTTGGCGCCCTGCGTCGACAGCAGGCGGCCCAGCGCGTCGCCGACCGCCGCCCAGCGGGTGCCGCCGATGTGGATGGGCCCGGTCGGATTGGCGGACACGAACTCGAGGTTGATGTTCTCGTCGAACTCCTGTGAATGCCCGTACGCGCGGCCGGCATCGATCACGTTCGCGACGAGCACGTTCTGGGCAGAGGCGTCCAGGCGCAGGTTGACGAAGCCGGGCCCCGCGACGTCGGCAGCGGCGATACCGTCGGCCTGCACCAGCGCGGCGGCCAGCCAGCCGGCCAGCTCGCGCGGGTTGGCGCCAACCTTCTTGCCCAGCTGAAGGGCCAGGTTGGTGGCGTAGTCGCCGTGATCGGGGTTACGCGGGCGCTCGACGGTGACCGTGGCGGGTAGCGCTGAGGTATCGAGTCCGTGCTCAGACAGCACCGCAGCAGCGGTGGTCTTGAGCAGCTCTGCCAGGTCGGCGGGGGTCACGAGGGTCCATCCTATGGTCTGGCATGGTCAGGCCCCGAATCCGTTTCCGATCGGCTCGATGCGTTAGGCTGTGCGGGCCCATCGGCGCAGCTTCACCCAGGTGCGCCCCCGTAGCTCAGGGGATAGAGCGTCTGCCTCCGGAGCAGAAGGCCGCAGGTTCGAATCCTGCCGGGGGCACCAAGCGTTTACGCAGCTCAGAGGCTAGTTCTAGGCCCACCGCGGCGGCGCCGTGCAACATCCGGACGACTCGCGATCCGCCTCCCCGGTTACCAGCTAACCGCAGATGAGGAGGGATAAATGGGCAGAAAGCAGCTGCTGTTCAAGAGGACTCGCACGCTCACGCCGGGCGGCCACCCAGGCGCCGGTATCACGGTCCACGCGCGCGGCGACGGCGTCACCGTCCGTATCACCGACCAGGCCGGGCGGTGGTACGAGGTCTTCCTCGACACGACCGCCACCGAGAACCTCGTCGAAATGCTCACCGACGACCCGACAGTGTGGGGCTGGCGGCCCCCGTCGAGGCCGTAGTTAAGCCCAGGTCAGCCATGGTGCGTCACCAGTGATGGACAGCTGTGATCGACTTCTTCCATGATCGTTCTGCGCACATACGAGGACGGGAACGCGCCGTGGGTGCTGGAGGCCACGGACGAGGAGCTGCGAGAACTGGAGACGCTGCTCGCCACCAGCGGCGCACCCGCCCCGATCGACTGGCGCGACATGGGGTGGGATCGGACTCGGCCGCTTCGAAAGCCGAGTGAGTACTTCGTTGCCGAGCAGCTACCCCGCGGCGGTTGACGGCGCGCCGACGTGTCAGCGGGTAGGCGTCGTCGGTGACGCGGGTGGCGGTGGGGCCTGCGTAGTCGGGGTAGGTGAAGGTTCCGGTGTCGATGTGGCCGTCGTCTGCGTCGTCGTTGTCTCGGTGATCGTGACCGTTGAGGTCGTGACAGTCGGCGACGGTATCCTCTTGTCGGCCTCCGACTCGTCGTTGCACAGCGCGATCGCGAAGATAATGAGCCCGCCGAGGATCAACGGACCATAGAAGGACACGACCGACCACGAGAAGAACGATTCCTTCTTATTGAGGCGGTCAAGCACGGACAAGTCCATGGACAATGGCTTGACGGCGTTTTGGTCCGCGATCGCGGCGTAGAGGGCGCGGAACCTCTTCTCGTTGTAGAGGTAGAGCGCGTCCACGATGCCGAACACGACGAGCGCCAAGACACCAAGCAGGATCAGGTATGACTTGTCACGAATGACAGCGACTCCGAATGCCGCACCTGCCAGCGTGATTGACCAGCCTTTGGCTGCGGCGGACGCGGCGGCCATGCGACCCACGACCGCTGACACGAGCTCGAGATGCTTACGGCGGTCGTCGCGGTCCTGGTCCTTCGTCAGGTCGTATCGGTCCGGCAGGCCGTTGTCCGTCACGCGTCGTCCCTCAGTGCGTCTCTAATCGCCTGCTGCGCTTCGTCTTTCTGCTCGGACGACCAGTCCGTCTTTTCCGGCCAGATGTCGCCCATATCATCGTCGAACCAGCGCGGCACGACGTGAACGTGCAGATGCGGCACGGTCTGCGTCGCTGCCTCGCCATTGGACTGGATGATGTTCAGTCCGTCCGGTGACATCGCCGTCCTGACGGCGTGGGCGACGCTCAAGGTCGCTACCGCAAGCGACGAGGCCGCAGATTCATCGAGCGCCCAGATATCTGGAATGTGGCTCGTCGGAATTAGCAGCGTATGCCCAAGCGTCGCAGGCTCCAAGGGAAAGAAAGCGACAACTTCGTTGGATCGCAGCACGATTCGGGCTGGTTCCTCACTCGCGACGATCTCGCAGAATTCGCACTCGTCGTCGGGATTCATGACGTCAGTCGCCTGGCCGGGCGTACGCGTTGTCCACCCAATTAGTGAGGTTGCTTCTGATGCTTGCGTAGACCTGTTGGCTCGTTGATCCACTCGGTCGGTAGAGCGGCACGTAGTCGGCAATCGAGCCGCTTCCGTCCTTGAAGGTCAGGCGCGCGAATGGGTTGTCACCTTCTGAGTCGGTGTAGCCGTCCCGATTCGCCAGCCCGTTGATGCGGACGCCGACCAGCGGCTTGTAGTTGTTCCACGCGTAGTTGATCTCGTAGCGCACCCACTTCCGGTCGGCCGTTTCCTTTCCGACCAAGACGACGACTGCGCTCTTGTACTTCATCTGTTCGGCGATCCACTTCTTGATCGCTTCGTCGCCTTGCCTTTTGACCTCCTCCCACTTCTGCGCGTTCAAGATCGTCTGGCCTTCCACCACGCCCATGTTGATGACCTGTTGAACGCGCCATGCATCGCGGTCGTAATGGAAGCTGTAGAACACCGACTTGGCCATTGGGACCGTCCCCCCTTCGTCGCTGGACACTGGATTCACGGACGCTCAGCCCCTCGACGCATACCGTCTGGATCGACCCATAACCCTGCCTGGCTATTGCGCGTCGGGCGCTGACGCCCACGCTCAAGAGCATTCCAGACCGGTCCGACAATTAGGGTCCGCCGTGCTCAGACGGCGTGTTCGTGGCCGAGCAGATCGCCCGGCCTGACGCTACGCACCGCAGCCGGCAGCGGCTCAGAACCAGGCTCGCGCACGGCCGCGATGTCCCACAGTCGGTCGACCTCGTGCGCCAGCTCGCCGATCGCCTCCGCGGCTCGCGCTCCGCGCGACCTGCTCTTGTTTCGGTCGATGTCGCGCCAGCCGCCGCCCTTAGTGCGACGCGACGCGTTGGCGAGCGGCTGTACTCGCACCTGCAGACGGTGTTCGATCGCTAACCCTATGGTGGCTTGGTCGAGTTGCGCGAGGGCGGCCTCCGCCTCAGTCAGCGACGGCCAGTCGATCACGACGACGCGGTCCCAGATCTCGGGCGGAAACGTGTTGGCGAGGTGGTGGCTCTCGCCGACAGGTAGGTCGCGGAGACGTCGGGATGCCTCGTTGGTCTGCCCGACGTACAGCAGCCCCCACCTCAGCCAGATTCCGTACACCGCTGATCCGACGACAGCGGGGTGCGTCGCCGTCTGGCCGACCAGCTTTTCGCCGAGCCGGTACGCGAATTCGTAGCGGCGCTCTCTCCACTGCCGGGCGGCGTCGGCCGAGGCAGTGAGCGCGTTCAGGCCTCTGAGCCACTGCTCGAACGCCGGTTGTCGATCATCGGCGGCCACGGGCGTTCAAGATAGTCCGCAACGCTTCTGCCGCGGGGGCAAAAGGTCCAGACCCGGGCGTTATCAGAGAAGCAAACGAGGCAAACCAGGGGCGGCGTTTTCGAATCCTGCCGGGGGCACCAAACTTTGTGTTGGCGAAGCAGCGCTTGCCGCCGCCGCCGACCTAATGATCAACTCGCCCTTACCGTGCTGCCCTCGCAGTTAATGTTCTCGCACCGGCCTGAAGATTTGAAGGCGGAGAGGGCGAACCCGATGAGACTCTCAACGTGTGTGGCCGGGACTGCCATTGCGGCTCTGCTCGTTTTGCCGGCGGCGACGAATACGACCGCGGCGGCGATGCCATGGTGCGGGGCGGATTCCCTCGACCTCAGTACCACTCCGCCCATCTATCCCACGCCGGAACCCTTTATTTACCTTTCCGTACTGCTGACGAATGTCTCCGAAGAGACCTGCTCCCTGCAGGGCTATCCCGGCGTCGACCTCGTCGGCCCCACCGATCCCCACGTGGGAGTGCCCCCCGCCCCCGACGACCCGCCGTTCGACGGAATCGTCAGCGCATCACGAACGGGCGGCGATGCGCAGCCCGTCGTGCTCGCGCCAGGAGCAACCGCAAGCAGCCGTCTGGGTTTTCAGCCGAGAACCTCCTCCACCGGGTTGGAGCCTGCCTGGCCGCCAGACACGATCGTCGTGACCCCGCCGGATGCCACGACCCAGCTACAGACGCCGTGGCCACCCGGCGGCTTCAGCGTTCAGCTGATCAACGATGGGACGTACCCGGTCGTCACCATCGAACCGCTTCAGCCGTACGCCTGACAGAAGGCTCCAAACCATGTCCGGTCCCCCAACCTGCGTGCGATGTCGGGCCTTCCGCTGGCCCCTGTCAGCCTGGCCGATTCGGCGCTTGTCCTGATCGACTGTCAGAACACCTACACACAAGGTGTCATGGAACTCGAAGGGGTCCAATCCGCACTCGACGAAGCCGCGGCGCTGCTGGACCGCGCCCGCACGGCGGGTAGGCCCGTGATTCACATCCAGCACGACGACGGTCCCGGCTCGCTCTATGACATCGAGGGTGAGAGCGGTGCGATCGTCGCGCAGGTGGCACCGCGCAGCGGCGAGCCGGTGGTCATCAAGAACTATCCCAACTCGTTCGTGCAGACCGACCTTGACGAGATCCTCAAGGCCGCCGACGCATCCAACTCGGTGCTCGCCGGATTCATGACGCACATGTGCGTGAATTCCACGGCGCGTGGGGCTTTCAATCTCGGCTACTCGCCAACGGTGGTCGCCAGCGCCACCGCGACGCGGGCATTGCCGGGTGTCGGAAACGAGACCGTGCCCGCGAACGTTCTGCAATCAGCGAGCCTGGCCGCGCTGTCGGATCTCTTCGCGGTGGTCGTCGCGGACAGTGCCGCGATACCCGGCTGAAGCCGGGCGTCTTTCAGGCCAGCAAGGCAGGCAGTGGAACGTGCATCAACCCGCACGCCGCGCGTAGCAGTTCGGCCTCCGCGGCTGTCACCGTGCCATCGTCGAGGACTGACATCACCATCGCCTCGACGAGCGCCTGCTTCGCCTTCGGTTCCAATGCATCCATTGCGGCCCAACCGTCGTCAAGCGTCTGCTGCCAGCTGAGGCGACGCGGATTGTCCGCCGTGGCCGCATCGCCATAGAGGCGTCGCAGCGCATGATGAAGTGCTCGTTGTCCCGCCTTGTGATCGCTGCCGCTCGCCACCGCAAGCGTTGCCAAGAGGGTCGTCGCCACCGGGCGCACGTCGTTCAGCGAGCCGTTGCCGACCTTGCTGCGACGCGCGGGGTCGGCCGCGTCCAGCAGGTAGTTCCACACCAGCCGGGTGACGCAGTACTCGAACATGGTCACCGTGCCGTCGGCGACGGCGAGATCGTTGAGCGCCGCGACCAAGCGGTCCTGATAGTCGCGAGGATGCGCCGCCAACTGCTGGAGGGCCAGGCCGACAAAGGGCAGGCGCAACTCATCGGGCAGCTTCGCCATCCGGTCGGCGAGTGCAGCGGCCTCTCTTGACGCTGCCGGCCCGAGGCGCTGAGCCACCGACGAGAGCTGGGACGTCTGAAGCGGCTGACCGCGCGGCGCGAGAAGCAACGCGATCACCGCGACCGGGGCCGTGGTCGGCTGCGTTGCCAGCAAGCGCACCTCGTCGGGCAATTGAGCGTGCAAGGCGGCACCGTACTTGAGGTCAGCCGGGGTGAATGTACCCGCGCGGGCGACGACCTGTTCGGGGCTGACAACACGCCTGCCAGACTCGGCTAGCGACGGCTCCGGGGCGGAGAGCGAACGGCCGAGCGCCGTTCCGGCGGGCGCGAATCCGAGCGCGAAGTCCTCTGCCAATCCGTCGGGAGCCTGCTGCGCGTACCGCTGCTGCAGCTCCGCCATCTCACTCGGGTCGAAGTTGGGATTGAGGGCCTTCACGCGGTCCAGCAACGGTGGATGCGTTGCGAACAGCGAGGCGAATGACCTCCGAGCCCCCTCTCCGAACAACATGTGGCTGACTTCGGCTGCATTACGGGAGTTGGCCAGCCGGGAGCCGGAGGGAATGCCACCGATCTTCTTCAGCGCCCCCTCGAGCCCGTCGGTCTGCCGGGTGAACTGCACCGCCGACGCATCGGCCAGCCACTCGCGCTGTCGCGACACCGCCGCCTTGATCACGTTCGCGAAGAACACGCCGATGAACCCGAGCACCATCAGCGCGAACGCAAACGCGAGGACGGGTAGCGCGCCCTTGCTGTCGCTGCCGCGACCGCCGAATTGCAGCGCCCGCAGCCCGATCATGCCGATCAACAGAATCCCGGCGAGCAATCCGATCAGTCGGATGTTCAGCCGCATGTCGCCGTTGAGGATGTGGCTGAACTCGTGCCCGATCACCCCCTGTAACTCGTCGCGATTGAGTTGGGCCAGCGCCCCCGCGGTTACCGCGATGGCCGCGTCAGCAGGAGTGAATCCAGCGGCGAACGCGTTGATGCCCTGCTCGCGCGGCATGACGAACAATCTCGGCGCCGGCACGCCCGAGGCCAGCGCCATCTCCTCGACGATGTTGACGAGCCTTCGGAGTTGCGGATCAGATGTGGTCGGGTCGACGGGTACGGCACCGACCGCGGCGGCGACCGCCGCTCCTCCCTGCCGGAGCGACAGCGTCTTGAAAAGCATGCCGCCCGCGATGACCAGCAGCGTGACCGCGGTGACCACAATGACCACGGCCACGATGGCCGACGCGTCAACCGCGTTGTGGTCCGAACCGAGGTAAAGCATCGCAACCACCGCGGCAGCGTCGACGGCTGCGACCAGCGCCACCACGGCGGCCGCGAAGAGGAACACCAGTTTGAGCGTGGTGCCCTTGGCCGCCCGCTGGTGGTCGAAGAAGTTCATGACCGCCAGACGGTCAGAACTGGACCTTCGGGGCGTCCCGCATCTCTGGGCGCTCCGGTGGGATCTCCAGGAGCGCTGCGGGAGCGAAGTTGAAGATGCCCGCATACACACTGCCCGGGAAGGTCTCCCTCTTGTTGTTGTAGTTCATCACCGAGTCGTTGTAGGCCTGTCGGGCGAATGCAACCCTGTTCTCCGTGGATGTCAGCTCTTCGGAGAGCTGCATCATCGTCTGGCTGGCCTTCAGGTCTGGATACTGTTCGACGACCACGTTGAGCCTGCTCAGTGCGCCGTCCAACGCCTGCTGGCCGGCCGCCAGCTGCTGCATAGCGGCCGGGTCACCCGGATTGGCCTGCGCAGCGGCCAGGCCGTTCATCGCGGCGCCGCGTGCCGCCACCACGGCCTCGAGGGTCTGGCGTTCGTGCGCCATATAGGTTTTGGCGGTCTCGACGAGGTTGGGGATCAGCTCGAAACGGCGCCGCAACTGGACGTCGATCTGCGCGAAGGCGTTCTTGTATGCGTTGCGCGCGCGGACCAGACCGTTGTAGCCGACGATCACCAAGACCGCGAGCAACACGACGATTACGACGACGACGATGATGCCGATGGTGAGCCCCACGACGGTATACCTCCAGGTCATGCCTGCAAAGTGTTCGCCGAATCTTAGCTGCTGACCGAGCCCGCCGCGTGAAAGTAGGCTCGTCAAGCATGACCGCTCCCCAAACACTGCGCGCGATGGCGGGCCTTCCGCTGGCCCCGGTCAGCCTGGCCGATTCCGCGCTGGTCCTGATCGACTGCCAGAACACCTACACGCAAGGCGTTATGGAACTCGAAGGGGTCCAGGCGGCACTCGACGAAGCTGCGGCCCTACTGGACCGTGCCCGTACGGCGGGAACGCCCGTGATTCACATTCAGCACGACGATGGTCCCGGCTCGCTCTATGACGTCAACGGCGAGAGCGGTGCGATCGTGGCGCAGGTGGCACCGCGCGACGGCGAGCAGGTGGTCATCAAGAACTATCCGAACTCGTTCGTGCAGACCGACCTTGATGACATCCTCAAGGCCGCCAACGCGTCCAGCCTCGTGCTCGCCGGATTCATGACGCACATGTGCGTGAATTCCACGGCGCGTGGGGCTTTCAACCTCGGCTACTCGCCCGCGGTTGTCGCCAGTGCCACCGCGACGCGGGCACTGCCGGGTGTCGGCGACCAGACGGTTCCTGCGAACGTCGTGCAGTCGGCAAGCCTGGCCGCGCTGTCGGATCTGTTCGCGGTCGTCGTCGCGGACAGCGCCGCGATACCCGGCTGAAAAGCGGAACCCTAGGATTCACGGGTGCCACCCGACGCGTCGAAGACCAGGGCGGCGCTGCTGGACGCCGCCGCCCGCGCCTTCGCCCGCGACGGGGTCTTCAACGCCTCGCTGATCGACATCACCCGTCAAGCCGGACAAGGCAACCGGGCCGCGCTGCGGTACCACTTCGGTTCACGCGACGGTGTGTTGTGCGCGGTGATCGGCCGCCACGCGGAGTTCCTCGCCCACCGCGAGGGTGAGCTGCTCGAGGTCGCGCGGAACCGAGCGGGCCTCGACGCCGTCGTCGAGGCGCTCGTACGGCCCGCGGCCGAACTCGCCGACAGCGGCTGGCGCGGGCGGTGCTGCCTGCTGATCATCGCCGAGCTGACCGGCGAGGACCGTGCGCAGTACAGCCCCGAGTTGCAGGCAGTGCTGGCCAGCACCGGCGGCGACGACGTCTTCGCGCTGCTGACCGAGCGCAGCGGTCATCTCACCGATGAGCTTCGGACCGAACGGTTTTCGCTCATGGTGATGTTCATCCTGCGGGCGATCGCGGACCGCGCGCGAATTCTCGAGCGACGGTCGCGACACGGTCGGCCGCAGCTTGAGCACGAGCCGTTCGTCGCGAATCTGGTCGCCATGGCCGCCGCCGCGCTGGCCGCGCCCGACTCGTTGACATAAGCATACCTGCTTACTACCCTAGCCGCCTGTGAAGGCAGTACGCGTCGTCAGGCACGGCGATCCAGCAGTAGCGCTCGACATTCAGGATGTTCCGATCCCCGAACCTGGCCTCGGTGAGCTCCGCATCAGGGTTTCGGCGGCGTCGGTCAACTTCGGCGATATCGCCCGGTGCCGCGGCACGGTGGCCAGTGTCATGGGACAGATACCCTTCACGCTCGGCATGGACGTGTGCGGCGTGGTCGACGCGGCCGGTGAGGACGCCGCGGAATGGGTGGGACGACGGGTCGTGGCCATGACCAACCAATCGCTGGGCGGGATGGCCGAGTTCGCGCTGGCACCCGTCACCGGAACATTCGCCGCGCCAGCAGATCTCGACGATGCCTCCGCTGCGGCCTTCACACTGCCGTTCCACGTCGGCTACCTGGCGCTCCATCGACGCGCGAAGCTCGCCGCAGGCGAGACGCTGCTGGTCGTCGGCGGAGCGAGCGCCGTCGGCACGGCGGTCATCCAGCTCGGCGTCGCCGCGGGCGCCAACGTCATCGCTGTCGCCGGCGGCGCCGAGAAGGGGCGGCTCTGCGAGCAACTCGGCGCCTACTTCATCGACCGCACCTCCGCCGATCTCTTCGACGAGGTGAACGCACGCACGAACCAACGGGGCGCCGACGTTGCCGTGGACCTGGTCGGCGGCGACCAGACGGAGACGGTGTGGACGTGTATGGCTCGCGAAGGCCGTTATCTGCCAGTCGGTTTCAACGATGATCCACAATCGGGGCTCACCGGTCGACCGCTGCGCAAGGTGTCGATGGGCAACTTCTCAATTCTCGGTGTGATCCTCGGCTACGGCGAATTGCCCGTCGACTTCCGCCGCTTCGGCCTGAACATGTTCGGCGCCGAGGTCGGTCGCGAGGTGCACGCGGCGCTGCTGGACCTCGTGTCCGCTCAGTCGGTTCGGCCGGTCATCGGCCGTACGATCACCATGGATCAGGTCGCGGCGGCGCTCGACGACCACGAGCAGCGGCGGACGATGGGCCGCACGGTCGTGACGGTCGCGGGTGACTAGCGCGCGAGCAGCGGGGCTCAACCCGGATGCCGTGATGTCGGCGGCGGTCGAGTCGGCGGGCTCCGATGACTTTGGACCCGACGACTTCGTCGAAGGGCTGACGGTGCTCTGCGCATCGGTCGACGAGCAGGCCAAGCTCAACGACCTCGGCCGGTTCGCAATGGAGCAGAACGTCATCGGCGGGCTGACGAACCGGCTGCGCGTCCACGACTGGCTCAACTCCCATCCCGAGATCCGCGACGAACCGGTGGACGCGCCGATCGTCGTGATCGGCCTGTTCCGCGCGGGCACGACGTTTCTGAGCCAACTGCTCGATCAGGATCCCAGCAACCGTGCCCTGCTGCGATGGGAGGCCGCCGACAGCGTGCCGCCCCCGTCGCCGGAGACATTCCGTGCCGGCCCACGGGTGGATGCCGCCAATGCGGCCATCGAGATGCTCGAGTCGCTGAACCCTCAGATGAAGGTCGTGCACCACGAGGACGCCGAAGGCCCCACCGAGTGCATCACGCTCCTCGGCCAGGATTTCAAGAGCCTGACGTGGGAGGCGATGGCCAACGTGCCCGACTACAGCCGATGGCTGCAGGCCGCGGATTACGGGTCGGCTTACGCCTACCACCGTCGGGTGCTGCAGGTTCTGCAGAGTGGTGGGCGGCGTGGCCGATGGACGTTGAAGAGCCCCAATCACGCGATCGCGCTGCCGGCACTGGCCGCGGAGTATCCGGATGCGAAACTCGTCCTTCTGCACCGTGATCCGACGGTCCTGTGCGCGTCGGCGTGCAGCCTGATATCGACGCTCACCGGCACGTTCAGCGACGCCGACCACACCGCCTACATCGCCGAGCATTGGACCGACCTGCTGGCCGAGTCGATCGATCGCACCGAAGCGTTTCGTCGCGCGCATCCCGAGCGAGAAATCGTCGACGTCCAGTACGCCGACCTCGTCTGCGATCCGCTCGGCACCGTCGAGAGGATCTACGCCGCCTCTGGACACGATCTCGACGAGCGGGGCCGCGCGGCTGTGACTGCGTCCGTGGCCGCAAACCCCAAGGGCCGCTTCGGCACCCACGGATACCGGCTGGAGGACTACGGCCTGCGGGCCGACGAGATCAGCGAGCGGTTCGCCGACTACATCGCGCGATACGACGTCCCGCCGGAGATCAGCCGCGCGAGCCGTTGAGCTACCCGAAGAAGTTCTTGAGTCCGTTGAGGAACATCTGGAACCCGAGTGTGGCGAGCAGTAGACCGCCGATGCGGGCCATGATCGCGACGGCTCCCGGCTTCAACCGGGCCAGCAGGCCGCCCATGTAGCAGTAGAAGAGAAACGTCACCACCGCCACCGCCGCGATCGCGATGGCCATGGCGACGAGTCCCCCGGTGGAGGTGTTCTGCGAGCCGAAGGCGATCGTCGTCGCGATGGCGCCGGGGCCGGCGATGAGCGGGATCGACAGCGGCATGAGCAAGCCGTCGCCCTCCTCGGGGCCCTCCTTGCGCTCGTCCTCGCCCTGGGCTTTCGACGCTCCGCCGCCGTACAGCATCTCGAAGCCCATCGCGGCGATGACCAGACCTCCGACCGCGCCGAACACGTGGAGGTTGATGCCCATCGCCTCGAGCAGTTCCTTGCCTGCCAGGGCGGCCACGGCCAGGATCACCGACACGTAGAGGGTCACCTTGAGCGCCGCGCTCGCGCGGCTCTGCGGCCGATCGGTCAGAACCTGATTGAAGAACAACAGCTTCACGGGGTCGAACGGCGCCGTGATGACGAGCAGGCCGATCGTCACCCGGATGATGAAGTCGGCGTCGACCTGCATGAAGCTAGATATTAGGCGTTGCGGCTTGGGCGCACGGGCGAACTGATCTTGTTTTCGAGAACCCGTTCAGCCGATTAGCTCGGCGAGACACGGGATTCACCCGCTCGGCTGCAACGGCCCGACATAGGTGCCCGGATGCGACGCGCCGTCCTGGCGTGACACCGCCACGCCGCCGGGAATCCACGGCACCTCGAGCCGCGTGGTGGCGTCCGGCGGAGTCACCACGATCGAGGTGGGAACCCAGCCGTCGGGCGCCGGCAGGAAGGTCAGCCGGCTGCTGGCCGACGCACCCGTCGCGAGCGTGAGGGGCTGCGGATCGCCCTCCTGCCGGGGCAGGCTGTACACGGGGCCCCACATCGGGTCGTCGGGTCCGACCAGTTCCACACCGGGATAGCCTTGCAGCGCACAGGACTTCGGCGAGGTGTTGGTCAACGTGACGTCGAAGTGAATCTGGGAGGCATCGCCCGGCGCCCCGTACGGTCCGGTACTGAGACTCAGCGAATCGGTGTCGCACCACGGCGCAGCCGAAGACGTCGTATTCGCTGCCACCGCCGTGGCGAAGGCAGACACGATCGCGGTGGCCGCCACGGCCACCCGCACCACGCACGCGAAAATCATTTTGGCTGCCTTCCGCCTTCGAAATCTCGACGCCGGTGGCAGAACCCTAGGCTCGTCAGTGCAGTCAGGCAATGGGTCGGACTATAAGAGGATTTAAACGCGGCGATAACCGGGCAATTCGGTCCCGCGGCCGACGTAGAGCAATTTCACCGAATACGCCCTACCGATCCGGGCGACGTGTAACGATTCGTTATGTAACGATTCGCGTTACCTACGACCCCTTACAGAAAGTACGACCATGAAGCATCCCCTGAAACTTGCCGGATCGGTCGCTGTCGGCCTATCCGCGGTTGCCTTGATCTGTGCTCCGTTGGCGGTGGCCGACAACGCTGATGACGCCTTCCTCGGCGCACTCAGCGAGCAGGGCGTCACCTGGCCGGGGGCCACTCCCGACAACCAGATCGCCGCGGGCAAGGGGGTCTGCCAGGACTGGGCGGCCGGAGCCAGCTTCGAGCAGGAGGTCAACTCGCTTGTTCCCAATCTCACTGCCGAAAACGCCGCCTTCCTTATCGGCGCGGCGACGGCCGCCTATTGCCCGGAGTACGAGTCGAAGGTGAGCTGACTCGCTGCCTAATCTCGAGGATTAACGCCCCGGCGAATTTCGCCGGGGCGTTTTTCGTGCGGCGCGACCGTTTCCTCATTGTTCCGTTCCGATTACCGAATTTGTTCGACTGCTGTCGTGCGCCATTGGTCGCCGTCCCCTACAAACGCCGACGGTGAGCCCGTGACCGCCCAGCAGATCGACCGACGTTAGCTGTCGCCGGAATCTCGTCGGGTCGGTTTCCAAGGTTTTCCCAAGTGCCCCCTTTCAGGCTCCTTCCAGTCGAACGTCCAACGGAAGGGAGTACAAAATGCCTGCTTCACGACCCGACTTGCGGCCCGTGCGCGGGGCGGCCTTCCCGTCGCTGCGGTTTCGCACCGTGCACGGCCACCGCCGGGCTTTCCGCATCGCCGGATCCGGCCCTGCGCTGCTGCTGATCCACGGTGTCGGCGACAACTCGGCGACCTGGGACTCCGTACATGCCAAACTGGCGCAACGGTTTACGGTCATCGCACCGGACCTTCTCGGTCACGGCGAGTCGGACAAGCCTCGCGCCGACTACTCGTTGGCCGCCTTCGCGAACGGCATGCGCGACCTACTCGCCACGCTCGGCATCGACCGCGTCACGCTCGTCGGCCATTCCCTCGGTGGCGGAATCGCCGCGCAATTCGCCTACCAGTACCCGCATATGGTGGAACGCCTCGTGTTGGTCAGTAGTGGCGGCGTGACAAAGGACGTGAGCATTGCGCTGCGTCTTGCGGCACTGCCGATGGGCAGTGAGGCGCTGGCCGCGCTACGGCTTCCGGGCGCCCTACCCACACTGGCGCTGGCCGGCCGTGCGGCCAAGACACTCATCGGCTCGACGAAGTACGGACGCGATCTGCCGGACGGTCTTCGTCTTCTCGCGAGGTTGCGGGACCCTGCGGCGCTGTCGGCGTTCTCGCGCACGCTGCGGGCGGTGGTGGACGGACGGGGGCAACTGGTCACCATGCTCGATCGCAGTTATCTGATGCCATCGGTCCCGAAGCAGATCATCTGGGGCGAGGACGACATCGTGATTCCGGTGAGCCACGCGAGGATGGCCCACGAAGCCATGCCCAATTCGCGCCTCGACGTGTTCGAAGGCTCGGGGCACCTGCCGTTCCGAGACCACCCGGACCGCTTCGTCGAGGTCGTCGAGCGGTTCATCGATTCGACTGCGCCGGCGCACTACGACCAGGATCGCCTCGGCGCCCTGATGCGGACGGGCGTCGAAGACGACGGTGCGCCGGCCGAAGCTGCATCGGTGGGCGCCTAGCGAGGGGCAGTGGACCCAGGCCTGTCATTGCTGGCGATCGACATGATCAGGTGGTCGATGCCGGCACTGGCCTCCTGACGTGACGTCTCCACGTCGGCCGAATTCGCGACGAAAAGCGCCGCCTCGTTTGTCGCCGCGTTGATGAGCCGCGCGGTCATGCGAGTCGACGGCATCGGGCCGATCTCGCCGATCTCTACGGCGCGTTGCAGCAACCGATCCAGCACATCGAGGGTGTAGCTGTCGTCGATCATGTGCCAACGGGCGAATCCGAGAACGGATAGCGCGTCTGTCAGGACGACCTGACGGATGTAGGGATCGGTGCACCATGTCAACAGGTTGTGGGCCGACACCCTGATGATTTCCAACGGCGACGCGATACCGGCGCTCCATTCTCTTGCCCGCCGCACACCCTCTTCTTCGAACTCCGCGAGCAGGGCTTCAAGCACCGCTGCCTTATCTCGGAAGTGGTGGTAGAACGCACCCTTGCTCGATTCGGCACGCATCAGGATCGAATCGACGCTGCACCCGTGATAGCCGTGCTCCGCGAACAGCCCCCGCGCCGCTTCGAGGATCGCAGCGCGCGTCGCGATACTGCGTTCGGCCTGACTGCGTCGATTCACTGGTTCGCCCCCGTAGTCGGAAACAGACTACTAGTCTGTATCTGATTTCTCCGTGGAAGGTGACCTCATGTCGCTGATCGACGCGCTCGGGCTCGCCAGTGGGATTTTCTGGATCTTCACCTATGCATGCGTGATCCGACAGGGAATGCTGGACCGCACATATGCGATGCCGTTTCTCGCGTTGGCGATGAACATCACCTGGGAATTCCTGTTCACGTTCGCGTATCCGTCGGTCGGCGGAATCATGCAGGAATCGATCAATGCGGTCTGGTTCGCCGCGGATATCGCGATCCTCGCGATCTTTCTCAAGTACTGGCGCTCCGACTACCCGAAAAACCTTCCCGAGTCGTACTTCTGGCCGATGTTCGTCTTCACCTTCGCGATGGTGACACCGATGATGGTCGCTACGGTGTCGGTATTCGGCCGCGAGGACGGTTCGGTCTACACCGCGTACGTCGACAACCTCGTCATGTCGGTCCTGTTCCTGAGCATGCTTCTTCGTCGCGGCGACCGTCGCGGCCAAAGCATGTGGATCGCGTGGGGCAAGCTCCTCGGCACCGTGACCGCGGCGATATCCCAGTACCTCTACGACCCGGCAAACGTCCTCTGGCTGGTGATCTACATCGAGATCCTGATTCTGGATCTGCTTTACGTGTTCATGCTCTCGAAAGCTCCGCGATACGAACGGGACCCGGTGGCGGCGTCAGCCGTCACGCTGCGCTGAGACGGGGTCATCGAGGCCAATCCGGTCGAGCAGATCACCAAACCCTTCGGGATCAGCGTCACCTGTCCCTGAGCCACGCGGCCGCTAGATAGACAGCGTCGTACCC
Organism: Mycolicibacterium rhodesiae NBB3; assembly: GCF_000230895.2. The sequence goes on along the minus strand of NC_016604.1, from coordinate 3,795,376 downwards.
GTCTCGCTTTCGGCGAATTCCCAGAGCCTCTGGGCATCTTCGTAATCGCAGGCATTCGCCGTCCGACCACCGAGCGTCGGCCCGCCCTTGAAACCGAACCGCCCGTCGATGGCCACGAAACTGCCCGGTGGAATCGGCTCGCTGATGCAGTACAGCGACGTCGCGGCGCCTGCGTCGATGTCGTTGCCGATTCTGTTCGCGACCGACGTCACCACCGAGTGGAACGCCGACATGACGCGGGTGTCGGAGACGTTGGACAGGTTGGACGCCACCCAACCGGGATGTGTCAGGTACGACGTCACCGGTGAATTCGCCTCGCGCAAGCGACGATCCAACTCCAACCCCCACAACATGACGGCGAGCTTCGAGCGCGCGTAGGCCGGAAGCGACGACCACTTCCGCGTCCGCAGGTGCGGATCGTCGAACGCGATGGTGCCGTTCTTGTGGGCGTCGGAGCCGACGTTGATGATCTTCGATCGCACCCGGCCGAACAGCAGGTTGGTCAACGCAAACGGGCCGAGGAAATTCGTGCCGAGCATCATCTCGAAGCCGTCGACGGTGTCGGTTCGCGTCGGCGCGACCAGGCCCGCGTTGTTGATGAGAATGTCCACGTCACCCTCGATCAGGTCGGGAAACGCGCGCACCGATGACAGATCGGCGAGGTCGAGCTTGACGACGGAGGTGTCGCCGCCCATCTCGGCCGCGCGCTGCGCACCCAAATCCAGGTTGCGCACCGCGAGGATCACGTGCGCACCGGCGCGGACCAACGCCCGCGCTGTCCCAAGGCCCACACCATTCGTCGCCCCCGTGACGATGATGCGCCTGCCGCTCAAATCGCCGAGTCGGCTCGGCGTCCAGTTCGAGGTCACCGTTCAGACACTAGCGGCGCCTGAACGCAAACGTTGACATGACAGATATCGCCTGGTCGTCAACCGCCGATGAGCGACGGCGCCCGCGAGATCGAGAACCTCGTGTACACCTGTGCCGAACGTCTCGACGCCGGCGGCATCGAGGACGGACCTCCCAAGACCAAGCACTTCACGACGAATGTGCGCTTGCACGTCGACGAAGCCACCGCCACGGCCAGTGGGAGCGCCTACTACTGCGTCACTCAGGCGACGCTCGAGCGGCTTCGCCACCGACATGATCCTCAACGATACGACGATGAAACTCGTTGCCGCCGAGGATCCCTGGATCATCTCGCAACAGAACGCGCTGCCGATCTCGCTGCTGCAGCCCGATGACATCGCGGCGGCGGTGGCGTGGTTGGTCTCCGATGCGGGCCAGTTCCTCACCGGCACATCGTGGCCGCTCGACGCGGGATTATGCTGCGCAATTGACCCGGTGCCGAACAACCCCATCTCGCCGGAGCACCGGTGTTAGGTTCGGCGCGTGCGCACCACGTTCGAGTTCGATTTCGTGACAACAGCGTCGCCGGAACAAGTCATCGAGCTGATGACAGATTTCTCGCCCAACCGTCCTCACCGCTGGCCGGCGTCCTCGGCGAAAGCGTTCGAGGTGTACCGAGTCGGAGACACCGACGCCGACATACGTGAGGGGCAGAACTTTCCGAAACTGTGGGCCACATGGCACTACGACTGGTCGGCGCCGAACTCGGTGACGTTGACGATCGCCGAAAGCGACCACCTCGAACCGGGCGGATTCATGTCATTGACGGCAACGCCCCGCGAGGGCGGCAGCGCGGTGCACGCGGTGTGGCAGCAGACGTCGAAGAGCACCAGGGGTCTGGCCGCCGTCATCATGATGCGGTTGATCGGGTCACGGTCGCTGTCGGCGTACTACAAGAAGGTGTACGACGGCCTCTGACAGTCACACCGGCAGAGGGTAGACGTCCTTGATCGCATCAACGACCCGCCGGACTTGGTTGATGTCCGAACTCGTTGGAATCAAATGGATCTCGTCGGTGCCGATCGCCTCGAAGCCGCGCAGCACCTCCAGCAGGTCGTCTTCGCCTCCGGCCCAGCCGGTGGTGGGTGCCATCGCGTCGACGAACTCTGCCGGAATCCAGTTCATGTAACGGAGCAGATGCGCGTGTACCTGCGCGCGCGCCTCATCGGCGTCACCCATCGCGAACCAGAACGACGTCGCAAGACGTGGGCTCTGCTTGCCCTCGGCGGCCCATGCCGTTCGTGCGACGTCGAACAGTTCGCTCTGCTTATCGACGTCCAGGTCCAATGTGGTGCCCGCCAGACCGTCGGCCCATGGAGCTGCACTGCGGATGGTCTTGGGCCCGATCGTGCCGACCATCAGCTCGGGTCCCGCGGTCTGCAGCGGCGGCGGCCCGACCGGAAGGATGGAGTCGGTGACCTTCTCCTGAGCCCAGACACGTTTCATCACCGCGACACTGTCGGCCATATCGCGCATCGTCTGGGTCGCGATGTCCGCACCTACGGCGTTGTAGTCCTCGTGCCTGCCTCCCACGCCCAGTCCGACGGTGAGCCGACCGCCGCTGAGCATGTCGCCGGTGGCCAGCCCCTTGGCCAGCATCACCGGATCGTGCAGCTGAGGGACCACGACGGTCGTCACCAGCCGCACTCGATCGGTCCACGCTGCCAGCGCACCCATCAGTGTCAGCGAGTCGGGATTGGTGAACGCTATGCGCTCACCCCAGCACAGCGACGAGAACGGCCCCTCGTCGATCAGCTGCGCCCACGCCTTGAGCGTCGCAGCATCCAGGTCCGGCTCCATCACTGGCATCGTCATCCCGATCTGCACGACGGCGATTCTGGCACGATGAACGTCCATGCCGATCAACACCACGTCAATTGCGCACATCCGCCTCACCGTCGGCGACATCGATCGGTCCCGCCAGTTCTACGACAGCGTGTTCGGTTGGCCCGTTCTCGTAGAGCTGCCCGAACAGGCCGACGCGGCGACGCGCGAGATGCTGAGCTTTCTCTTCGGCGGCGTGATCTACGACCTCGGCAGCGCACTGATTGGGCTACGCCCGGTTGCCACCGACCGCTTCGACGAGGACCGCGCCGGCCTGGACCATCTCGCGTTCCGGGTTGGCAGCAAGGATGAATTGGATTCCGCGGCAGATCATCTCGACTTTCTCGACATCGCGCATGAGCCGATCAAGGACATCGGCCCGGCATACATCCTCGAATTCCGCGACCCCGACAACATCGCGCTGGAGCTCACCGCCCCGAAATAGTCACCTTGCCCGCGTGAGCCTGACGATGCCGCTGTAGGCCTGGTTGCCGGGCTTGCGCGGATCGGGCTGAGGCAGCCGCGCCGCAAGACGCATCCAGAGTGGCAGCCGACCGAATCGATGGGCCGCGGAGAACACCGAGTCGACCTCGACCGGACGCCAGCCGAGATCTTCGTAGAAAGCCAGTCCGTTGGCGGGCGCGAACTTGATCGGTGCGCTGTTCAGCATGCCGCCGGTGCGCTTGTTGAGCCGCTTCTGCAATCCGGGACCGGCGAAGTCGAGCATCCACCATGCGATCTCTGGACGGGTGAACGACCTCGACAGCGCCCGGACATCACTCTCTTCGAGATACATCAGCAGGCCCTCGGTCAGCACCAGCGCCTTGGAAGCGCCGCTGAGCCCGTCGTTCAGGAATGCGTCGCGGGCGTGCGAGTCGGCGAGGTCGACCGCGTGCGTCGTCAATCGGCACCGCGGCGTCTCGCCGGCGAGCAACTGTTGCTTCTCCGCGAGTAGGCCCGGCAGGTCCGCTTCGACCCACCGCAATTCCGGCGGAAGGTCCAACCGGTAGGGCCGGGTGTCCAGGCCTGCGGCCAGATTCAGTATGCGGTCGCATCCGTCGGCGATCGCCTTGGAGACGATGTCGTCGATGACCTTGGTCCGCGCGACCAGCCACCAACCGTTCCGCATCGCCCGCGGCGCCGCAGCGACCATGGCATGACCCCGTTCACCGGCGAGACGGTCGGCAAGGTGGTCGTGGAACAACGCATCTGAGCGCGCGGTCTCGGTGGCCCGATAGGTCGCGACCCAGCGCGCGGTGTCCGAGACATTGGTGATGAGGCGGTCAGTCGTAGGCACTCAGCGAGAGTAGCTAGCCGAGAATCCGGTCTGCCTCGCGCACACCGCTCTGATACGCGCCGTGGACGGTGGCGAAGAACTCCGGATTGGTGGCTTCGCCCGCGAAAAGCAGCCGCTCGCCCACTGGTTCGCCGAGCGTCTCCATGTCGTCGGGACTCGAACCGACGGCGACGAAGCTGTACGAACCGCGGGCGAAGGGGTCCTCGGCCCAGCGGGTGACGAGCGATCCGCTCGGGTTGGGTGCGTTGAGCGCCGCCACCACCTGGGCCACGGCATCCTGATCGCTCAGGGCCTCGCGTTCACGCGCCTCGCTGCCGCCACGCAATCCGACCAACAGTGGCGCGTCGGCAAATGTCTCGCCGTTGATCAGCATCGACACCGGCTGTTCGCTACCGACAAGCCCGATCACATCGGCGTCCGGCCAGAACGGCTGGTCGAACTTCAGGACGACCTTGTCGAGCAGGCCGAAGCCGAGCCGTTCTATCGCCGCCTGCTTCTCATCGGGTAGCGGGGGGTCGAACGCGATGGTGCCCGCCTTGAGTACGCCCAGCGGGATCGTGACGATGACCCGGTCGGCGTCGAACCCGCCCCTGGTCGTTTCGAGCCGAACCCCCGAGCCACTGTGAATGACTTTGTTGACCTCGGTGCTCAACTTGATCGTCAGCCCACGCGCGAGGTGTTGGGTCAGTTGCTGATATCCGCCGGGCAGAATGAAATCGCCTCCGCCGAACTCGCCCTCGCTGCCCAACCACTTGAGTGAGAGTTCATCTGGATCTGCCGCATACTCGCCGACGATCTCGCTGGCGACAGCCCACTGGATGAGCGGATCGTTCATATCTGCGACCTCGGCAAGGCCGGTGGCGACCGACTCGTCCTCCCCCGCCTCCTCGCTGAGCGGCGCAAGCGCTTTGGTGATGTCCTGCCAGCGCTTCAAGGTGTTCTGCACGACGTCGGGACTGAGTTCTCGACCGTCTTGGTAGATCACGGGCCGGTCGAAGTCGGTCTCGACCCGCCGTGCACCCGCCTCGTCAGCCAGAGCCGTGAGCGGATTGTTCTCGGGGCCGTGTATCCACGCTCCGCCGAGGTCGATGGGAACGCCCAGCGAGGTGTTCGTCCATGTGCGGCCGCCGATCCGGTCGCGGGCCTCCAGCACAGTGACGTCCATTCCCGCATCGGCCAGACGTCGCGCGGCAGCTAGACCTGACATGCCGGCACCGATCACCACGATGCGTTCTTTCGGCGCGTCACTGGAGGGCGTATCACCTCTGGGTTCGTCACCGCTGCCGCAGCCGGGCAGCAGCGTCGCAGCCGCGAGCACGCCCGCACTCACGGTGAACTGACGCCGACTGAGCTGCGGCATGGTTCGGAGAGTAGCGCGCCGGCGACGAGATCACGGCGATATTGACGCCTACGTCAGTCTGGCGATGATCTCGGCAACCGAACCGGCCTCGGTGTCGCGGAAACCCGTACCCGCCCACACATTGACGCCGTGTGGATCGCCCGCACGCACCGATGCCGCACGCACCGGGCCGGTCAGATAGTGGATCTCAGGATAGCCGAACGGCGCCTGCGCTTCGTGGTCGTCGATGAACCGATTGCGCAGACCGCGCGCGTAGCGGCCGGAAAACGACCGTGTGACAACAGTTTCGGTGAACTGCGGATCCTTGAGCGCGGCGCGGTGTACGGGGCTGCTACCCGCTTCGTCGGCCAGCAGGAATGCCGTTCCGAGTTGCGCAGCAACCGCGCCGGCCGCGATCACGTGCGCAACGTCGTCCGCGGTGGACAAGCCGCCCGCGGCGATCACCGGGAGGTCGACCGCTTCCGTCAGCGCCGCCAGCAGCTGCTCCAGCGGTTCTGACGCGGGTTGAGCCGCCGGGTCGAAGGTGCCGCGGTGCCCGCCCGCCGACGGGCCCTGCGCCGCCAGCGCATCGACACCCGCCTCCACGGCCGCCTGCGCCTCGGTCAGCGTCGTCACTGTGCCGACGACCGTGATGCCCGCCGCACGCAGGCGTTGGCATTCACTCGCACTCGGGACGCCGAAGGTGAACGAGGCCACCTCCGGCCGCAGATCGAGTAAGACGTCCAGCTTGGCCGCCCATGCGTCGTCGTCGAACCGGGGTGCGCCCAGCGCGGCACCGTATCGCTGCGCCTCGGGGGCCAGGGCGGCGGCGTACGCCTCTATCTCGGCTCGCGTGCCCGCACTCGGTTGTGGTGCAAACAGATTGGCGCCGATGGGGCCAGTGGCGAGCTGGCGTGCCTTGGTGAGGCGTTCAGCGAAGACGTCGGCGGTGAGGTATCCCGCAGGGACGAAACCGAGGGCACCTGCAGTCGTCCCTGCGGCGGCCAGTTCCGGCGTCGACGGCCCACCGGCCATCGGCGCGACGATGATCGGGACCGCGAGGTCACGAAGGTCGAACGGAGTCATCACTTCACCGCCTTTGCGAACAGAAGACAATCCTGCGGTTCAGAGCTGATGTTCGGCAACAGCGTGTAGCGCTGCAGCCGCCCTTCCAAACTGAGTCCGCTGCGTGCGAGTACGCGCGCGGACGCTGCGTTGTCGACGTGGCAGTACGCCGACACGCGGTATACGGCCGGATCCCGCTGAGCGCCGTCGAGAAGGAGTGCCACGGCCTCAGACATGAATCCCTGCCCCCACCACTGACGGCCCAGGTAGTAGCCGAAGTCGATGACATGAGGCTGCGGACGCCGCCACCCGATGGCTCCAGCCACCGCACCGTCGTCACGCAGCTCGATCAGTCGTGTGGTCTCCCCGCCGGCGTTCAGCACCTCAGTTATGACGCGCTGGGTCTCGCCGACATTCCGGTGCGGTCGCCACGACATGAAGCGCGACACCTCGGGATCGGATGCGATCGCAAACAAGGGCTCCGCGTCGTCGAGGGTGGGTGCCCGCAGCGTGATCCGCGGTCCCTCGAGGACGTCGGCGCGCGTCATGCCTACATCGTGCCTCGTTGCCGCCGCGGCGCCGACGGTGGTTGACTGGATCCGATGGCAATCTCGTTCAACCACACCATCGTCGCGTCGCGCGACCGAGAGGAATCAGCGCGGTTCTTCACCGACCTCTTCGGCCTACCGGCCGCCAAGGAGTTCGGTCCGTTCCTGGTGGTCGAGCTCAATCACGGCGCCAGCCTCGATTACGCCCGGACCGATGGGGACATCCGTCCGCAGCACTATGCGTTTCTGGTGTCCGAGGATGAATTCGACGCCATCTACGGACGCATCCTCGAGCGGGGGCTGGAACATTGGGCCGATCCGCGCGGTAGCCGTCCCGGCGAGATCAATCACAACGATGGCGGGCGCGGTGTGTACTTCCAGGACCCCGGCGGGCACTACCTGGAGATCATCACCCGGCCCTATGGATCCGGCGCGGCCTGACGCGCGACGCGAGCAGTTCGACGCCGTCTCCCCGAAGTGCTGCCAGCATTCGCGGTCGACTGCCCAGCACGGAGACGAGTTCGGCAGCACGGCCCTCGACACGCGGCCCGTGGTCGCCGTGGGCCCAGTCGATGTCGGTGGCGCGCAACCGTAGTCCCCGGCTGTTACGGAATGCCGGGACGAACGGGTTGGGCAGGGCTACTTGGGTGTCGAGCACGGCCGCCGTCGACTCGTCCGGAATGCGTGGGGTGCGGTCGATGGCGAACCAAATGTCGAGTTCGTGGGTGATGTGATCGCCCAGCAGCAATCGCGGCGGGAAGATACGCCCCAGCCCGCGGGGCCGGTATATCAGCCGGCCGAACTCGTCGAGTAGTTCGCAGGGGCTGTGAGACGCGGCGAGCGTGCGTGCCATCGCTGCGTTCGCCCGGTCGAATGATCCACCGTGACAGAGTATTTCGCGCGAGGCCGCAGCGGCACCGGACCGGTAACCGATGACCAGATGTGCCAGCACGTCATGGTTGGACCACTCTTCGCACAGGCTTGGTTGCGCCCAATCGTCGGGACCGAGGTCGGCGGCCACCGCATGGAATCGTTCGTCGTTGGCGCGCAGCAGATCACGCACGGACATCGAGATGCTCCTGCAGGAAGGCGGTCTGGTCGGCGAGGACCCCGCTGACGAGCGGTGGGTGGTAGATGTCGAAGTGGTCGGAGTCGTAATGGCGAGCAACGCCGCGCGGTGCACGGCGTGCGACGAGGACGGCATAGCCAGGATCCATCAGATTCTCGCGATCGCATACGCACACCAGCAGTGGCGCGGTGACATCGCGAGCGTGGCGCAACGCCGACGTCGTCACCATGGCCACTGCGTCCGCAGCGACGATCCTGTTGTCGAACCGTCCTCCCGGCGGCACGGTGGAGTTCCAGCCGGCCTCGGCGCCCTCGACGGTCACCATCGCGAACCCGCCCGGCGGTCCCACGATCGGCACGTAGCGGCGGTCGCGGCGCGTCGCCCGGCGCAGGAGGTCATCGGCGATCGCCGATGCCAGACGCAGCGACGCGCGAAGTCCGAGTCGGCGAGCGGCGCTGGGTCCGTGCACGATCGGGCACTGCAGGACGGCGGCGGCGACGTCGTCGCGTTCGGCGGCGACCCTGAGCACGTTCATGCCGCCGAGACTCGTCCCCCACAGTCCGATTCGCGCGGCGTCGATTTCGGGCCGGCGGGCGAGGTGCACAATGGCCGAAGCGACGTCGTGGCACTGTTCGGACGTCGAGATGTGTTGGCGTGGTTGGCCATCGGATGCTCCGGTGTTTCGGTAGTCGAAAGCCAGGGTCGCGATACCCGCCGCGGCGAAGTGCTGTTCGTACTGGGCCAGCATCATGTCGTGCGTCGCACCGAGACCGTGCACGAGCACGACTGCCGGGTGCGGTCCTGGGCCGGCCGGCAGCGTCAACCACGCCGCGCAGCGCGTACTCCGCGACTCGAAGTCCACGCGTTCGGCCGGAATCGTGACGGTCATCCTTCGCTCCCTATAGGTACGTTGTACGTATCGCTACACTGCTTCACGTACGACGTACTTGTCAAGGAGTTCAGAAGGATGCGCGCTCGGTTCACCACCGACGAGATCGCCGCCGCGGCGTTGGGCATCGTCGACGACGCCGGGGTGGGCGCGTTGAGCATGCGCGCACTGGCCGCCGCCCTGGGCACCGGACCGATGACGGTCTACAACTACGTGCCCGATAAGGAGGGGCTGGAGGAGCTCGTTGTTGCCGCGGTCGTCGCCGAAGTACGGCTACCCGAGCCGACCGCGGACTGGATCGACGACGTGTACGCGGTGGCCGCGGCGATGTGGCTGGGTATCCGCGCGCATCCCGCCGCCATTCCACTAGTGCTGACGCGTCGCGCGTCCTCCGCGACCGGTTTCGCCGTCGCCGACGCGCTCATCGCCGCCCTCGGGCGCGGAGGTCTTTCCGACACCGACCGCCTGTCCGCGTTCCACGCCGTCTTCGCGCTGATCGTCGGTGCCGTACAGGCCGAACTCGCCGGGCCGTTCACCCGGGGGCGTGATGCCGGCGACGCGGCGGCGCGCATCGGATCGGCGGCCGGCGCGGCGCATCCCCATGTGGAAGCGCTCTCACACGTCGCCCGCGAGCTGTCGGTGGAAGACGACTTCGCACAGGGTCTTCGCATGCTTCTCGACGGGATCGCCCTGCGTGGCTGTGCCCCAACTGCGAATCCGGCGCGCTGATGCACCCCCGCGGTTGGTTTGCGCGCCCAATTCGCTGGCTAGCTCAACGAGTGGCCGCGGTTCTCCTCCTGCGCGCGGTAATCGTCGGCCAGCTTGCCGACGTGCCGGGGCAGGGAACCCGCGGCGACCTCGGCCAGACTCGTCTCTTCGAGCACCGATCGCATGCTGGCCCGCAGCGCGCGCCACACGTCGGTCAGCGCCGCCGTCGGACCCGAGTACGGCAGATCGCCGAGCCCGATGTCGCGCACACTGGCCAGCGGACCGTCGATGCATCTCAGCACGTCGGCGATGCTGATATCGGCCGCAGGCCGGGCCAATTCATATCCGCCGTCGCGGCCCCGATAGCTGCGGACCAGACGATCGGTGCGCAGGTCTGAGAGGATGTCCACGAGGAACTGCGGGGGTATCCCCTGAGCCTTGGCCAGGTCGTCGGTCTTCACCACCGCACCCTCGTCGGCCGTCGCCAGCTGGACCATCGCACGGACGGCGTATTCAGCTTTGGCCGACATCCGCATGAGACCAGTCAAGCACGTGTCACTTCGAGGACGGCCTCGGCGAGTTCGGGACGGCACACCACCAGGTCCGGCAACTTGGGGTCACGCCTGTTGTAGATCAGCGGCGTCCCGTCGATGCGCGACGTGTGCAGCCCGGCTGCCCGGGCCACCGCGACCGGTGCCGCGGAATCCCATTCGTACTGACCACCGGCGTGGACGTAGACATCGGATAGTCCTTGCACCACAGAGGCGACCTTCGCACCCGCCGAGCCCATTTCGACCAGTACGCCGTCCAGCGCGTCACGCACGGCCAGGGCGACCGCCGGCGGCCGAGTCCGCGAGACGACGATGCGCGGCTTCGGGGGCGCAGCCGGAGGTGCGCTGACGGTCGGTGTCGCGAGCGTGATGCCTTGCGCAGGAAGGGCAACGGCGCCTGCGACCAAGTCACCGGCCTGCCACAGAGCGACATGCACCGCCCAGTCGTCGCGTCCCAACTCGGAGAATTCCCGGGTGCCGTCGAGCGGGTCGACGATCCACACCCGCTCAGCGGACAGCCGAATCGGGTCGTCGGCACCCTCCTCCGAGAGCACCGCGTCGTCGGGCCGCTCGGCGGCCAACGCTGCCATCAAAAAGTCGTGGGAGCGCTTGTCCCCCGCCGCTTTCCGCTCGTCCTGGCTGGCCTGCGCCAACTCGTCGCGGACCTCGAGCAACAGCTTGCCCGCCTCGGTCGCCAACCGTGCGGCGACTTCGTGGTCGCTCACTGTTTTCCGTCCCCTCGCCCTTCGGGCTGGGGTCCCCACTTCGCGCAGGCGCTCATCACTGCCTTCTGTCCCCTCGCCCTGCGGGCTGGGGTCCCCACTTCGCGCAGGCGCTCATCACTGCCTGCTCTCCAGCAGCTCGACCACCCTGTCAGCGAGCTCATCCGGGGTGTGTTCCGGTGTCAGCCGCAGGTCGGGGGTCTTGGGCCGCTGGTACGGGCTGTCGATTCCGGTGAAATGGGTGATCTCACCCGCACGCGCCTTGGCGTACAACCCCTTCGGGTCACGCCGTTCGCAATCCTCCAGCGGGGTATCGCAGAACACCTCGAAGAAGTCCAGGCCGGCTTCGGTGGTGACTTGCCGCGCCAACGCGCGGTGCTCGGCGAGCGGGCTTATCGCGGGCACCAGCACCACTTGACCGGAGTCGGCGAGGATCGCCGCGATGTGCGCCAGCCGCCGCTGGTTCTCGGCGCGGTCGGCCATGGAGAAGCCCAGGTCGGCATTGAGTCCGTGGCGCAGGTTGTCGCCGTCGAGAACGTATGCGGGAATGCCCTTTTCGAGGAGCTTTTGTTCGACGAGCATCGCCACCGAGGACTTCCCGGATCCGGATAATCCGGTGAACCACACCGTTTTGCCCTTTGACAGCCGGTCCTCTGCCTTGCATAGCGATTCGTGACGAACCGTGTTCGGACTCGCCGTCCGTGCCGTGACCTGCGGCAGGATCATGCCCGCCGCGACGGTGCCGTTGGTGTTCGGGTCGATCAGGATGAAAGAACCGGTGGCCGCGTTGCGACTGTACTCGTCGAGCAGCAGCGGCACCTGCGTGCGCAGCGAGATGCGGCCCAGCTCATTGAGTTTGAGCGCGGTAGCGGATTTGTCCCGGTGCAGCGTGTTGACATCGAGGCGGTAGTCCAGTGCCGAGACCTTGGCCCGCGTGGTGCGCGTGGTGTGTTTGACGATGTAATCGCGCCCGGGCTCCAGGGCCGTCTCATCGGCCATCCAGCACACCGTGGCGTCGAATTCCTGCGCCACCCTAGGCTGGTTGTTCGGCCGGGCGATCAGGTCGCCGCGCGAGATGTCGATGTCGTCGGCCAGGCTGATCGACACCGCCATCGGCGGGAACGCCTCCGTGACGGGTCCGCCGGGGCCCTCGATTTGGGTGATACGGCTCGTCTTTCCGGTGGGCAGCACGACGACTTCGTCACCGGGACGCATCACACCGCTGGCGACGGTGCCCGCATAGCTGCGGTGATCGATGTGCTCGTGGGTCTGCGGCCTGATGACGTACTGCACCGGGAAACGCACGTCGACCAGGTTGCGGTCGCCTGCGATGTACACGTCCTCGAGGTGCGACAGCAGAGCGGGCCCGTCGTACCACGGCGTGAGGTCGGACTTGGTCACCACGTTGTCGCCCTTGAGCGCGGACAGCGGAATCGTTGTCACATCGTGAATGTCCAGCCGCGCGGCGAACTCGTGGAAGTCGTCGCGAATCTTGTTGAAGCGCTCCTCATCCCAGTCGACGAGGTCCATCTTGTTGACCGCCAGCACGATGTGCCGAATGCCGAGGAGCGACGCCAGGAAGGCGTGCCTGCGCGACTGCTCGAGAAGGCCGTGCCGGGCATCGACCAACACGATCGCGAGTTGGGCCGTCGACGTACCGGTCACCATGTTGCGGGTGTATTGGATGTGGCCCGGGGTGTCGGCGATGATGAATTTCCGTTTGGACGTCGCGAAGTAGCGGTAGGCGACGTCGATGGTGATGCCCTGTTCACGCTCGGCGCGCAGGCCGTCGGTCACCAAAGCCAAGTCGGTGTAATCGTTTCCGCGTTCCTTGGAGGTGCGCTCGACAGCGGCGAGCTGATCCTCCATGACGGCCTTCGAGTCGTAGAGCAGCCGACCGATGAGGGTCGACTTGCCGTCGTCGACGGAACCAGCCGTGGCAATGCGAAGCAGTGTGGCCATCAGAGTTGTCCCTTCTTCGCGCGAGCGTCCCCGGCCCTTCGGGCGTGGGCCCACATCAGAAGTACCCCTCGCGCTTGCGGTCTTCCATGCCTGCTTCGGAGATGCGGTCGTCGGCGCGGGTGGCGCCTCGTTCGGTCAGACGCGACACCGCGGTCTCGGCGATCACCTCGGACACCGTGCCCGCGAGGGATTCCACGCAGCCGGTGCAGGTGACGTCGCCGACCGTGCGGAACCGCACCGTCTTCTCCACGATCTTTTCGTCCTTGCGCGGCTGCAGATACTTGTGCACGGCGAGCAACATTCCGTCACGTTCGAAGACCTGCCGCTGATGCGCGTAGTAGATCGACGGCAGCTTGATCTTCTCGGCGCCGATGTAGGACCAGATGTCGAACTCGGTCCAGTTCGACAACGGGAACACGCGAATGTGCTCGCCCTTGTGATGACGGCCGTTGTACAGGTTCCACAGCTCGGGCCGCTGCGCCTTGGGGTCCCACTGGCCGAACTCGTCGCGGAAAGAGAACACCCGCTCTTTGGCGCGCGCCTTTTCCTCGTCGCGACGCGCTCCGCCGAAAGCTGCGTCGAACTTGTTCTCACGGATGGCGCGCAACAGGGTGAACGTCTGCATGGGATTGCGCGACGGGATGGTCTCGACGACGCGGCCCGCGTCGATGTCGTCCTGCACCTTGGCGACGACGAGGCGCACGCCGGACTCGGCGACCAGTTCGTCGCGGGCCTGCAGCACCTCCTCGAAGTTGTGCCCGGTGTCGACATGCATCACCGGGAACGGAAGCCGGCCGGGGCGAAACGCCTTCAGCGCGAGATGCAGCATGACGATCGAGTCTTTGCCGCCCGAGAACAGCAGCACGGGCTTCTCGAACTCGGCCGCCACCTCCCGGATGATGTGGATCGCTTCGGCCTCCAGCGAGCGCAGATGGCTCAGTTCGTACCTGCCCGCATTGAGCTGCTCAGCGGTGTCCGTCATCATTTCCTCGTAAAGTTGGTAGAGATGACCAGATTTATCTGCATAACCGGATATGAAACCAGGGCCGGCCTGCTCTGTCAATGGTCGGAGTGCGGCGAGCGTGCGCAAGATCCGGCCTGACCACGGCGTGCCCGCTGACACGCACGGTCGCGGGAAAAGGGTGACTACCCCACTCGCTGCGCGGCGTGACCCCGGACGGTCAGGCCGTCGCCAAGGCGATCGCGACCTACAAAGTCGGCTGACGCTAGAGCGTCACTTCATTCAGCTTGCCCGTCGCGACGTCGAAGACGAAGCCGCGCAGGGACTCGTGTTTGGTGACGAACGGGCTGGCCTCGATGCGGCGCAACGACTGTCGCACGTCTTCCTCCACATCGGGGAAGGACTCCGCCGCCCACTCGGGCTTGAGGCCCGTCTCGTCCTGGATGGCCTTCTTGAAGTCGTCGTCAGTGAACGTCAGCATTCCGCAGTCGGTGTGGTGGATCAGGATGATCTCTTTGGTGCCGAGCAGCCGCTGGCTGATCGCCAGCGAACGGATCTCGTCGTCGGTGACCACGCCGCCCGCGTTGCGGATGACATGGGCCTCGCCGTCGCCGAGCCCGAGGATCCGATAGACGTCGAGCCGGGCGTCCATGCATGCGACGACCGCGACGTGCTTACTCGGAGGCAGCGGTAGCGGGCCGCTGAAGCTGCTCGCGTAGGCCTCGTTGTTCTTCAGGTACTCGTCGGTCACAGACATCCGTCGACTGTATCGCCGCGTCGCAGCGTCCGAGCCGAAGAGAATCAGCGCGATCGAATTGGCGACGGCCGCCCTCCCGGGGGTCGGAGGGCGGCCGTCTGATCGGGGTCGGAAGTTGGTCAGTTGCCAATCGGTGCGTCGAGGTCGTACACCGTGGTGCCCGCGACGTCGATGGGCCTGAAGTTCTGCGTCACCCATGTGGCGATGTCGTTGGCACTGCCTGACTCCCGCCGGACCGGACCGTCGTGACCGCGCGCGATGAAGTACCGCACCTCGTGGTTGGCGACGTACCCCTGGAACTGTTCCAGGGTCGGCGAGTTGTCCGAACCGGTGAATCCACCGATCGCCATGACCGACGCACCGGTCTTCAGTTCCAGGCTGCTCGCCTCCATCGACCCGATAGTGGCTGCAGCCCAACGGTTGTCGACACCCTTGACCAGATTCTCCAGGACCGGGTCATCCAAATTTCCCGACCAATTGCGCCCACCAGCTCCACCTGGCCCTCCGGGACCACCGGGTCCGTCGCCCGGCGGCGGGACCATCTGGGTGACCCGGCTCGGACCCGCCACTGCCATCGGCCCACTGCTCTGCGAATTCGCCACTGTGTCGATGGAGAACGCGGCAGACCCGAGACCTCCGAAGAGCACGGCCCCGGCGATCACCGCGGTGGTGGCGCGCCGGCCGAGGCGGTGCACCCCGACTGCGATGACCGCAGCGACCACTATCGATCCGACCAGCACGATCCAGCGCAGTGCGGGCCACCAGTCCGGCGTTCTGGCCAGCAGGATGAAGGCCCACACGCCAGTGCCCGCAGACATCGTCGCGAGCACGATGCGTGGCGTCAGAAACTCTCTGCCGCGCCACAACTCTCGCACTGAGATGCCGACCAGAGCGGCGATCGCCGGCGCCAGCGCCACCGTGTAATAGGGGTGGATGATGCCGTCCATGAAGCTGAACACCGCGCCGGTGACGATCAGCCATCCGCCCCACAGCAGCAGCGCCGCTCGCACACCCGCCGTGCGGACGGTGCGGCGCGTGAACCAGAGGCCGGCGAGCAGCCCGATCAGCGCCGCGGGCAACAGCCACGACGCCTGAGTGCCCATCGACTCACCGAACAGCCGACCGATGCCGGGATTTCCGCCGAAGAAGTGATGCGCCCCGCCGAAGCCCCCTTCGGGACCACCACCGGGCGGTGGTGTGCCGCCGTGCGGCACGTCCTCACCGCCGCCGAGGACACGATCGAGCCCGTTGTAGCCCAACGTGAGCTGCAGCAGGCTGTTGTCGGACGACCCGCCGATGTACGGCCGCGAGTCGGCGGGCCAGAAATGCACCAGCGCGAGGTACCAGCCACCGGCGACAACCATCGCGATCCCGCCGATGACCAGCTTGCCGAGGCGCTTCGGAATGCCGACGGGGGCCGCGACGAGAAAAGCGAGCGCCAGGCCTGGGACGACCAGGAACGCCTGCAGCAGCTTGGCGAGGAAGGCGAAGCCGATGACGCAGCCCGTCAGCACCATCCAGCGGGTACTCGCCGTCTCGATGGCCCGCACCATGCAGTAGGCAGCCACCACCAACAACAGCACCAGCAGCGCGTCGGGATTGTTGAACCGGAACATCAACGTCGCCACCGGCGTCAGCGCGAGCGCGGCGCCCGCGATCAGGCCCGCCGCCGGTCCGCTGCTGCGACGGACGGTCGCATACAGCACGCCGACGGCGGCCACACCCATCAACGCCTGCGGCAGCAGCATGGTGAAGGCGCTGAAGCCGAAGATCCGGCCCGACAACGCCATCAACCACAGCGATGCGGGCGGCTTGTCGACGGTGATCGCATTACCCGCGTCCAGCGAGCCGAACAGCCACGCCTTCCAGTCCTGAGTGCCGGCCTGCGCGGCGGCGGCGTAATAGTCGTTTGCCCAACCCGAGGAGCCGAGTCCCCACAGGTAAAGCACCGCGGTGGCCGCCAGTAGGACGAACAGTGCGGGACGCACCCATCGCGGCTGCGCGTCATCGCGGGGCGGCGGCGATGCGGGTGCGGTGTGCGGTTGCACATCGGCGCTGATGGTCATCAATGGATTCCTTTGATTGTCAGACGTTTTGGAAGACATTCAGCGGGCCCGGCGAGGGTGAAACACCCAGCCGCGCAGAAGGACGAACCGCGCTGCGGTGGCCACGAGGTTGGCGAATACCAGTACGACGAGTTCGACGAGGTGATGCGGGTCGGTGACGAATGTGTGCAAGAGGGCCAACGATCCGCTGGTGATCGCCAGCGCGATCCCGAACACGATGAGGCCCTCGACGTGATGACGGCCTACGTTCGACCTGCCGCCGATCCCGAAGGTGAAGCGGCGGTTGGCCGCGGTGTTGCCGATGGCCGTCAGCAGCAACGCGATCAGATTCGCTGCCTGGGCGCCGAGTGATCCCTGCATCAGCACGAACAGCACGGCGTACGCGGCCGACGACACCACGCCGATCGTGCCGAATCGCACGACCTGCCGGAACAACGAGCCCGGGGCGGCCGAGCGTTGGGACGAACCCAACTGTGCGGCAATGGTGTTCACTGGAATCGAACCGCTGGCGAAGCTACGCAGCAGGCGGCCGATCCCCCTCAGGTCAGCGGCGGCGGTGGCGACGATGTCCACCCGGCTGTCGGGATCGTCCACCCAGTCCACCGGGATCTCGTGGATACGTAGGCCGCTGCGTTCGGCGAGTACCAGCAGTTCGGTGTCGAAGAACCACCCGGTGTCGGCGATGTGGGGCAGCAGGCGCGCTGCGACGTCGGCCCGTATCGCCTTGAACCCGCACTGTGCGTCGGAAAAGCGCGCGGCGAGGGTCGATTTCAGGATCAAGTTGTAGCAGCGGGAGATGACCTCGCGCTTGGCGCCCCGCACCACCCGCGAACCGCGGCCCAACCGCGTTCCGATCGCCAGGTCGGAATGCCCGGACACCAGCGGCGCCACGAGCGGGGCCAGCGCGGCGAGATCGGTGGACAGGTCCACGTCCATGTAGACGAGCACCGGCGCGTCCGACGTCGACCACGCGGCGTGCAACGCCCGGCCTCGGCCCTTCTCCTGCACCCGGACCACCCGGATATCGCTGAGTTCGTCGGCGAGTTCGGTGGCGATTCGAGCGGTGTCGTCGATGCTGGCATTGTCGGCGATGGTGATGCGCGCCGAGAACGGGAAGTGCTCCCGAAGGTGCCGGTGCAGGCGGCGCACCGAGTCGGCGAGCGCGGCCTGTTCGTTGTACACCGGCACCACCACGTCGAGCACGGGAACGCCTGCGTCGCGTGCCGTTTCGGCCGCGTTCGGTCGAGCTTCGAATCTTCTCCGAGCAGATGTGCCACGTTCGAGTGCGGTATCGGTCATGGGATCCATCGTCGAGGTGCAGTGTGTGTTGGTTGTGGGTCGAGGCTGTATGCCAGCTATGAATTGGGCCGGCTGAGGTCGTAGACGACGGACCCGTCGATCGTGACTGGCGGGTAGTGCGCCTGCACCCAGGTCGCTATGTCGACGGCCTCGTGGCTGCCGCCATGCGAGGACCCCCAGTGGCTGGTCATCATCCGATCGTGAATGAAGTAGTGAATCCTCCCCGCGGTGACGTAGTTTTCGAACTCCTCGAGCGTCGGCGCGGGGTCGGTGCCGTTGAATCCACCGACGGCCATCACCGGCACTCCGCTCGACAGTTGATAACCCGCGGCGTTGTTCGAACCGATGACTGCTGCGGCCCAGGTGTAGTGGTCCGCGTCGCGGGCCAGGGCCTCCAACAGTCCGGATCTGGGTTTCGGGGAGTCCAACAGGCCTCCGAGAACACTGCCCGCACCACCGCCGAACGCGTGGTGGGCCGGCCCGACGTTCGGTATCGCCCCGGTGTGGGACGCCGCGGCAGTCGTGACCGAATACGCCGCCGGTCCGGCCAGACACGACGCGATCGCCACCGCCGCCACCGCTCGCGCGACTGCGGGCCTCAATCGGCCCGACACAAGCAGCAGCACAGCCGCGCCGACTCCCCCGACGGGCACGATCGCCCGCAGCCAGGGCAGCCACTCGGCGTGGCGGGCGAGCAACACCGCCGCAAGAACGGTGGTGACGACGACCGCGCCGGCCATGGCGGTCGCGGACCGCACGTCAACCCTGTTTCGCCACAGCAGTGTTGAGCCGATGCCGATGCACGCGCCGATCGCGGGGGCGAGCGCCACGGTGTAATAGGAGTGGATGATGCCACCGGCGTAGCTGAAGACCACCGCGGAAACGACGAGCCAGCCGCCCCACAGGATGAGCGCTGCCCGTGCGGGGTCCGTGCGGGGCGCGCGTCGCCGCAGAATCAGGCCGGCGACGAGGCAGACGATCGCCGCGGGGAGCAACCACGCGATGTCCAGGCCCATTCCCACACCGAGCAGGCGGCCCCAGCCGACATCGTGGCTGAGGTTTCCGAGGCCTCCGGTCTCATTGCCCGTCAGCCGGCCCAAACCGTTGTAGCCCAAGGCCAATTCGATGATGCTGTTGTGCTGCGACCCGCCGATGTAGGGCCGGGACGATTCCGGCCAGATTTCGACGAGCGCGAGATACCACCCGCCGGATACCGCGACGGCCAGTGCCGCGATGGCCAAGTCGGCAATGCGACGCGACAGCGGCCGGTGCCCTGCCGTGAGGTAGGCGGCTGCGAATCCCGGCAGCACCAGGAACGCCTGCAACATCTTGGCAAGGAAGCCGAACCCTACCGCGGCACCCGCGGCCACCAACCACCAACGGCTGGCGTCCTTTTCGCAAGCCCGCTGCACGCAATACGCGCCCAAGACCAGCAGCAGCACCAACAGCGCGTCGGGATTGTTGAACCGAAAGATCAGTGCCGCAACGGGCGTCAGCGCGAGCACCGCGCCTGCCAACAACCCCGCGCCCGGTCCGACGGCACGGTGGACCGCAGCGTAGAGAAGCCCGACGGCCGCCACACCCTCGAGCGCCTGCGGCACCAGCACGCTCCACGGATTCAGCCCGAACAGCCGCACCGAGAGGTCGATGATCCACAACGCCGCGGGAATCTTGTCGACGGTGATCGCATTGGCGGCATCGCTGGACCCGAACAGCATCGCCGTCCAGTTGCTCGCACCCGCCTGCGCCGCCGCGGTGTAGAAGGCGTTGGCCCAGCCGTTCGATGCGAGGTTCCACAGGTACAGCACGGCGGTCGCCACCAGTAGGAGGGGGAAACCCAAACGCGTGGGGACGGAGGGCCCCCGCTGTCCGCGGCGTATCGGGGCAGTCTCCGCCTGCGCAGCAGGAATGGCCAGGGTCGTCGTCACTGAGACGATCTTGACCGGACCGGCTATGCCCCCAATTGGCCCGCGCTGTGGCTTGGCTGTGAATTGCTGGGCAACGTCACAGTGAAGACCGTCGCGCCCGGCCCACTACGGACATCGATCGTGCCGCGGTGGGCCTTGATCACGGCAGCGACGATCGCGAGCCCGAGGCCTGTGCTGCCACCGCGCCGTGACCGTGAACTGTCACCGCGCGCGAACCGCTCGAAGATCTCGGGCTGCAGCCACTCCGGGATACCGGGGCCGTCGTCGGCCACCGTCAGCACGGCTTCCCCACCGGCGGTTCGCGTCAACGCGGTGGTGACTGATGTCCCCGGCGGCGTGTGGGTGCGCGCGTTGGCCAGCAGATTGGCCAGCACCTGATGCAGCCGCGCTTCGTCGCCGGTGACGAGAACCGGCTCATCGGGCAACTCCAGTGACCACTGGTGGTCGGGTCCGGCGACATGGGCATCGCTGACGGTGTCGACGACCAGACGCGACAGGTCCACCGGTTCGTGCTCCAGTGGCCGTCCGGTGTCCAGGCGGGCGAGCAACAGCATGTCCTCGACGAGCTGCGTCATCCGCTCGGTCTCGGACTCCACCCGGCTCATCGCGTGCGCGACGTCGTCGGGCACATCTGAACGTTTGCGTTGCGCGAGTTCGGTATACCCGCGGATGGCCGCCAGGGGCGTGCGTAACTCGTGACTGGCGTCGGCGACGAACTGCCGCACCCGGGTCTCGCTGGCGTGCCGAGCGGACAGCGCACCCGCGATGCGGTCGAGCATCCGGTTCAACGAGGACCCGAGCTGCCCGATCTCGGTGTGCGCCGCCGCGGGATCGACCTTGACGATCGGGGTGGGCAGCTTCACCTCACCGCGGTCGAGCTCCAGGTCGGCCACCTGCCGCGCCGCAGCGGAAACCGTTGACAGCGGCGCCAGTTGGCGGCGAATGATCAGAATTCCCACCGTCGTACCACCGATTAGCGCCACCGCGCCCACCACGCTGAAGATGATCGCGACGGTGAACAGGGTGTCGTCGACTTCGGAGGTCGGCAGGCCGGTGACGATCGTCTCACCGGGCCCGTGGGCGCGCATGGCGATCACGCGGTAACGGCCGAGCCCGTCGAGCTCGATGGTCGCCGGAGGTTGGTGCGGCTCGATGTGGGTCAGTTGTTGTGCTGCGGCGGAACTGATTTCGCTCTGAGAACCGTCTGCGGTGATCACACCCGCGTCGACGAGCGTGCCTCGCGCTACCACCGCGCCGACCGTGCGGGCCGCTTGACCCGGCGCATTGAGAAACGCCGGACCCGGTCCCATCTCGTCGCGGATGATCATCCGTCGTTGGAAGCCCGGCGGCCCGGGGAACCCGGGCGGCGGCGGAGGCGGCCCGAATTCGAACAGACCCGCGGAACGCCTGCCCGTCTCCGCCAGTCGGTCGTCGAGCTGGTTGGTCAAGAAGTGTTGCAGCGCAATGATTGTGCCCACGCCGATTCCGGCGCAGACCAGGGCCAGCAGAAGTATCTGCGAGACGAGCAACCGCGTGCGCAACGACCACGTGCGCGGCGACCGCAAGCGTGCCAGGCTGGTCAAATCCCCGGTCGTCCCCCTACCCTCCGGGTGGGCGGTACCCCCAGCGCTCCTGCCCGCCGGACCGTCAGCGCGCGGGCTTGAGGACATAGCCGGCACCACGCAGAGTATGGATCATCGGTTCACGCCCGCTGTCGATCTTCTTGCGCAGATACGAGACATACAGCTCGACGATGTTGGATCGTCCACCGAAGTCATAGCTCCATACCCGGTCGAGAATCTGCGCCTTGCTCAACACACGTTTTGAATTGCGCATCATGAATCGCAACAGCTCGAATTCGGTCGCGGTCAGGGTGATCAGCTCGCCCGCGCGAGTCACCTCGTGGCTGTCTTCGTCGAGCACCAGATCGCCGACGATGACCTTCGCGCCACCCGACTCGCTGGTGACTCCGGTCCGTCGAAGCAGGGCGCGCAGTCGCAGCACCACCTCTTCGATGCTGAACGGCTTCGTCACATAATCGTCGCCACCTGCGGTCAGACCGGCGATACGGTCCTCGACCGAATCCTTGGCGGTCAGTAACAGCAGCGGTAGCCCGGGGATCTGTTCACGCAGCCGGTGCAGGACGTCCAGGCCGCTCATGTCCGGCAGCATCACGTCGAGCACAACGACATCCGGCGGCGACTGGCGGGCCAGGGCGATGGCGCTCGCTCCGTCGCCCGCAGTCGTGATCTCCCAGCCCTCATAGCGAAGCGCCATCGACACCAACTCGGCGAGCACGGGTTCGTCATCGACGACCAGCACGTGGATGGGGTTGCCGTCGGCCCGGCGCATCACGACACGCGCGGGCTCCTGATCGTTGACTGTCGAACCGCTGGAACTCACCACATGTCCATTATCGGCAGGGCCGTGGGCGACGACTGTGCGCTGTCTATGCGCCAGCTGTGAATGTGCCAACCTGTGTCCTCTACTGATCGGGTGCACAGCGGATGCACATGTCGCTGAGGCAGCGTGAACGCATGACGATCGATCAGGAACCCGACGTACCCGTCTGGGGTGCGCCGCCGCCGAACCCGCAACGCTGGGGTGCGCGTGAAACCGTCATGGCCGTCGGCGTGGCCGGTGTCATTGCCGCACTCGGCGGCGCCGCCATTTATGCCGCCACCGATTCGCACTCCCAACCGTTCGGGCACGGGCCGCCCGGCGCGCCTGCACCGGGCGGATTCAGCGCGGCACATGTGTCGAGCGCGTTTCCCGCCCTGCACGGGGAGTTGGTGACCGGCGACGGCAAAGGGGGCTTCATCACGATGCTCACCCAGAGCGGGACGGTAACCGCCATCACCCCGGACAGCGTCACCGTGCGCAGCGCCGATGCATTCACCCAGACGTACGAGTTGCCGCCCGGGGGTCAGAAGACCGGTCAGCCGATAGTCGTCAACGAGGAGGTGTCGATTCAAGGCAAGCGAAATGGCCAGGTGGCGACTGCGACCTCGGTCAACACGCAGACAGGCCCCGACGGCCCTTCCGGGCCACCGGGGCCTGCTGGACAGAACTAGCCGGCTACGCAGTCGGCGCGGGCTCCGCCGTGACTTCCGGGGTCGCGACCGATGTCTCGGGCTCACTCGGTGCCGTCGTGGACGTCGTCGTCTCACCGAGTGTGATCTCGGGACTCGGGGGCTTCGGGGGCTCGTCCTGTGCGGAGCTCACGCCGGACACCACACCGATCGCGCCCATCGCCAACACGGCGCTGGTCCCCAGCGTCGCCGCCCCCAGTTTCAGCTGCTTCGATTTCACCTTTGACCTCTCCATTCGGTCGTCGGGAGCCGCGTCGTCGCGGCTCGTCGAACATGCGCTGAAGGGTCGCCGATGACCCTTACCTGTACTGGGTAACCGCTGTGGAGAGGGGTGAAACGACTACTTGGCCGCCGCCTCCTCGGACGGGAGCGGCGCAGGCCCCCTCATCAGGGGCTTCGCCATGGCGACAGTCGGGCCCTTGGACGGCGTGGTCTGTGTGCTGGTCGAGCCGACCTGCATCGTCGCTGCGTTGGCGATCTCGCGTCCGTCATGATCTTTGGCCACCATCAGTCCGATCGCGGCCATCGCGACGACAGCGCTACAGCCGATCGCCGCGGCACACAGCCTCAGATCGGCGTGGGATGTGCTCTTGCGTTTGACGTGCATTTCACGGTGCCCCTCTGATGTGTCGGTCGCCGCCTCGGCGCGACCACCGCTGAACTTGCAGGTGATGACCAGTGAACGCGCCAAATCTGGACTCCGACTGCGCGCCACGTGTGAGTTGTCCAGAGGTGCGCCGCCTGAATCTCATAACCTGTGCGCATGCAGCGCAGCCGCGGACCGACTCGATGACGCGATTCCTCGCGCGGCGACTGCTCAACTACCTCGTCCTACTGGCGCTGGCGTCGCTGCTGGTCTTCTTTCTGGCCTCCTGGCAGTTCGACCCCCTCGAGAATCTCCAGAGCCGCAACCCGCGCCCGCCCGAAGCCGTCATCGAGGCGAAGAAGGTCGAACTCAACCTCGACAAGCCGATCCTGGTCCAATACGGCCTGTGGGCGTCGGGCGTCATCCACGGCGACTTCGGCACCACCGTTGCGGGTCAGCCGGTGTCCGACGAACTCTGGCGACGCGTCGGGGTCAGCCTGCGCCTGCTCGTCCTCGGATCGGTGATCGGCACCGTCGCCGGTGTGATCATCGGTGCGTGGGGAGCGATACGTCAGTACCGGTTGAGTGACCGCGTCATCACCGCGCTGTCGCTGTTGGTGATCAGCACCCCGGCGTTCGTGATGGCCACCCTGCTGATCCTGGCGGCGCTGGGTGTCAACAACGCGTTGGGTATTCAGCTGTTCGAATTCACCGGCGAGACATCGCCGGACGCGATCGGCGGCGCGTGGGATCAGTTCGTCGACCGTCTCCAACATCTGGTGCTGCCCACGGCCACGCTCGCGCTCGGAGGGATGGCGGGTTACAGCCGGTATCAACGCAACGCGATGTTGGATGTGTTGGGACAGGACTTCATTCGCACTGCCCGCGCCAAGGGTCTGACGCGTCGACGAGCGCTGTTCAAACACGGGCTGCGCACCGCGCTCATTCCGATGGCGACGATGTTCGCCTACAGCTTCGCCGGCCTGTTCACCGGAGCGGTGTTCACCGAGAAGATCTTCGGCTGGCACGGCATGGGTGAATGGTTCATTCAGGGGCTCAACACCCAGGACATCAACATCATCGCCGCCATCGTCGTGTTCGCGGGTGTCACCGTCCTGCTGGCCGGCCTGCTCTCCGACGTGATCTACGCGATGCTCGATCCGAGAGTGCGGGTGACATGAGCGAACCCGCGACCCAAGATTCCTCGACGACCGCGAAGTCCGGCGTCGACGTTGCGTCGTTCGCATCGAGGCGCACCCTGGTGCTTCGACGGTTCCTGCGCAACAAACCCGCCGTGGCTTCCCTTGCGCTGCTGGCGATCATGTTCGCCGGCTGTTACGCCCTGCCCCCGTTGCTGCCGCACAACTACAGCGATCTGGACTTCTTCGCCCTCCAACAGCCGCCCAACGCCGACCACTGGTTCGGCACCAACTCGCTGGGCCAGGATCTGCTCGCCCAAACCCTGCGTGGGATGCAGAAGTCGATGCTCATCGGCGTATGCGTCGCGTTCATCTCCACGGTGATCGCTGCCACGGTCGGCACCATCGCCGGCTACTTCGGCGGCTGGCGCGACCGCACCCTGATGTGGATCGTCGACCTCATGCTGGTGGTGCCGGCGTTCCTGCTCATCACCATCGTCGTCCAACGCACCAAGGGTGACATCGTGTGGATGATCTTCCTGCTGTCGGTATTCAGCTGGATGATCAGCTCCCGCATCGTGCGCGGTATGACGATGAGTCTGAAGGAACGCGAATTCGTCGTGGCTGCAAGGTATATGGGTGTTCGCAACGCGCGGATCATCGTCCGCCACATCGTGCCGAACGTCGCATCGATCATCATCATCGACACCGCGCTCAACGTCGGGATAGCGATCCTGGCCGAAACGGGCTTGAGCTATCTGGGTTTCGGCGTCCAGCCACCCGACGTGTCGCTGGGAACACTGATCGCCAGCGGTACACCGTCGGCGACGACGTTCCCGTGGCTGTTCCTGTTCCCTGCCGGTGTTCTCGTGTTGATCATCTTCTGCGCCAACCTCGTCGGCGATGGCCTGCGCGACGCACTCGACCCGGGCAGCCGGGCCTTGCGGCGAAAGGCACGCAAGTGAGCCTGCTGCAGGTGCGCGACCTCACCGTCGCCTTCCCCACCGATACCGACACCGTCCACGCGGTGCGCGGGATGAACTTCGACGTCAACCCGCGTGAGGTCGTCGCGCTCGTCGGCGAATCGGGTGCGGGCAAGTCGGCGAGCGCGATGGCCGTCGTCGGGCTGCTGCCGGAGTACGCGGCCGTGTCCGGATCGATAAGGCTGCACGGCGACGAGCTCGTCGGGCTTTCCGACGAACGCATGTCGCAGATCCGAGGCAAGGTCATCGGAACGGTGTTCCAGGATCCGATGTCGGCGCTCACCCCCGTCTACACCGTCGGCGACCAGATCGCCGAAGCGATCGAGATCCACCAGCGCGATATCGGTCGGCGCGCCGCGCATACCCGCGCGATCGAACTGCTCGAGCTCGTCGGAATCTCCCAGCCGGAGCGCCGGTCTCGTTCGTTTCCGCACGAGCTGTCCGGTGGCGAACGGCAGCGCGTCGTGATCGCGATCGCGATCGCCAACGACCCGGACCTGCTGATCTGCGACGAGCCGACCACCGCTCTCGACGTCACGGTGCAGGCGCAGATCCTCGACGTGCTCGCGACCGCGCGCGATGTGACGAACGCCGGGGTTCTGATCATCACCCACGATCTCGGAGTGGTCGCGGAGTTCGCGAACCGCGCCCTGGTCATGTACGCCGGACGACCCGTCGAGATCGCACCGGTCGACGAGCTGTATCACGATCGCCGAATGCCCTACACCGCAGGACTTCTCGGATCGGTTCCGCGGTTGGACGCCAAACAGGGTGCGCGGCTGGTCCCGATACCCGGCGCACCGCCGGCGATGGCGGCGTTGCCTCCGGGCTGCCCGTTCGAACCGCGTTGTCCGCTTGCCATCGACGAGTGCCGCGACGCGGAACCGGAGCTCCTCGCAGTAGCGCCCGGCCACAGCGCCGCCTGCATCCGGACCGAGCAGGTGGCCGGCCGTAGCGCCGCACAGATCTACGGTGTGTCCACCGAGCCCGCCGTCGCACCGCCGACCGTGGACGAACCCGTCGTGCTGCGGGTTCGGGATCTCGCGAAGACCTACAAGCTGACCAAGGGTGTGGTGTTCCGCAGGCAGGTCGGTGAGGTGCGCGCGGTCGACGGCGTCAGCTTCGAGCTTCAGGAAGGTCGTACGCTGGGCATCGTCGGCGAGTCCGGGTCCGGTAAATCGACCACGTTGCACCAGATACTGGAGCTGGCGACCCCGCAGTCGGGTTCGATCGAGGTGCTCGGCACCGATGTGGCGACCCTGACGGGCCGGACCCGCAGGGACCTGCGCAGCGAACTGCAGGTGGTGTTCCAAGACCCGGTGGCGTCTCTGGATCCTCGCCTGCCGGTCTTCGATGTCTTGGCAGAGCCGTTGAGCGCCAACGGTTTCGACAAGAGTCGGATCGACGACAGGGTGGCTGAGCTGCTCGGCACGGTCGGACTGCGCAGGGAGGATGCCAGCCGGTACCCCGCCGAGTTCTCCGGTGGGCAGAAGCAGCGCATCGGCATCGCGCGGGCGTTGGCACTGCAACCCCGGATTCTCGCGCTCGACGAGCCGGTTTCGGCGCTGGACGTATCGATTCAGGCGGGCATCATCAACCTCCTGCTGGACCTGCAGCAGCGGTTCGAACTGTCCTACCTCTTCGTCTCGCACGACCTGTCAGTGGTCAAACATCTGGCCCACCGCGTCGCCGTGATGTACAAGGGCACCATCGTCGAGCAGGGCGATGGCGACCAGGTCTTCACCAACCCCCAGCACGAGTACACCCGACGATTACTGGCAGCAGTCCCGCAACCAGAGGTCAATCGCCGGTAGGGTCGGTCGGCATGAAGATCCGACGCCTGGGCGCGGCAACGATGATCACCGCGCTGACGCTGACCGCCTGCTCCGGCAGCAACGAGGACGCCCCGTCGGCAGGCGGCTCCGCGGAAGTCGGCATCACCAATGACGTCAACCCGCAGCCGCGCGATGCGCTCCGGCAGGGCGGAAACCTCCGGGTGGCACTCAACGACTTCCCGCCGAACTTCAATTCGCTGCACATCGACGGCAACACCGGTGACGTCGCGTCGATCGAGCGCCCGACGATGCCGCGGGCGTTCCGGATCGCGGCCGACGGTTCGGCGTCGGTCAACACCGACTACTTCACCAGCATCGAGCTGACGGGCACCGACCCTCAGGTGGTGACCTACACGATCAACCCCAAGGCGGTGTGGAGCGACGGCACACCGATCACGTGGGAGGACCTGCACTCTCAGATCAATGCGACCAGCGGGAAGGACAAGGGCTTCGCGATCGCGGCCACCAACGGCAGCGACCGGGTCGAGAAGGTCGAGCGCGGTGTCGACGACCGCCAGGCGGTCATCACCTTCGCCAAACCATGGTCCGACTGGAAGGGCATGTTCGCCGGCAGCACGATGCTGTTGCCGAAGAGCTCCACCGCCACACCTGAGGCGTTCAACCGTGCGCAGCTGTCGGATCCCGGCCCGTCGGCCGGCCCTTTCGTCATCTCGAACCTCGACCGCGGCGCCAAGCGAATCACCTTGACGCGCAACCCCAAATGGTGGGGCGAGCCGGCGCTACTGGACAGCATCACCTACCTCATCCTAGATGACGCGGCGCGCATCCCCGCCCTGCAGAACAACACGATCGACGCCTCGGGACTCGCCACGCTCGACGAGATGCAGATCGCCCGGCGTACCAACGGGGTCTCCATCCGCCGCGCCCCCGGGCTGGGCTGGTATCACTTCACGTTCAACGGCGCTCCGGGCCGGATCCTGGCCGATCCGGCTCTGCGCCGCGCCGTCGCGCGGGGAATCGATCGCAACACCATCGCCGCGGTGACCCAGCGCGGCCTCGCGGACAATCCCGTCCCGCTGAACAACCACATCTACGTCGCAGGACAAGAGGGCTACCAGGACAACAGCGGCGTCGTCGCATTCGACCCCGAGAAGGCCAAGCAGGAACTCGACGGGTTGGGCTGGCGGATGAACGGACAGTTCCGCGAAAAGGACGGCAAACAGTTGGTGATTCGCGATGTTCTGTTCGACTCGCTGTCGACCCGCCAGTACGCCCAGATCGCGCAGAACAACCTCGCCCAGATCGGGGTCAAACTCGAACTCGACATCAGGCCGGCGGCGGGCTTCTTCACCGACTACGTCACCGTCGGAAACTTCGACATCGCCCAGTTCTCCTGGAGCGGTGACGCGTTCCCGCTGGCGAGCCTGACCCAGATCTACCGCACCGGCGCGGAGAGCAACTTCGGCAAGATCAGCAGCCCAGAGATCGACGCCAAGATCGAGGAGACGGTCGGCGAGCTCGATCCCGCCAAGGCACGGGCACTCGCCAACGAACTCGACAAGATGCTCTTCGAAGAAGTTTTCAGCCTCCCGTTGACCCAGTCGACCGGAAACATCGCGGTACGAAGCAATTTGGCGAACTTCGGCGCATTCGGTCTGGCCGATGCGGACTATGCGAACATCGGCTTCATGAAGTAACCCGCCGCACGGTTCGGGGTAGCGCCGCGGGCACGGCCGACTCGAGGGTTGCCGCGGCCTCGATACCCCAGATCAGGGCACGGACCCCCAGACCGGCGGGTTTCGAATCCAGTGCGGTCTCACGTTCGGGCAGGCGCTCGACGGTGCCGTCGTAGATGGCCGCGACGATCTCCATGGCCGCGCCTTCGCGCAGATCGATGATGCTGTGGCCCGCGGTCGCCAAATTGACGAGCACCGAATTCTGGATGAGCGACGCGATCCGACGTGCCACCGTCGGTGGGGTGATCAGGTCTCGACCGCCCGAGATCACCACGGTGGGCCAGGTGAAATTCGGCATCTCGGCGACTAGATCGAAGGGTTCAGCATCGAATTCTATTGTGTCGGTGTCGGCTTCGCGATAAGCCACCGCCGGATCCAACGGCTTGCCGTCCGGTGTGGCTCCGTAGTTGAGCTCGCGGTAAGCGATGCGGTTGACGAGGTCGGGTTCGTGCCGATACGGAGCCTTGCGTTCCAGCACCAGGCGGGTGGCCAGCGCCATCCCGGACCACAACCAGCGTCTACCGGTGAGTAGCAGGTCCAGCTGACGTTGCAGCAGGGTGGGGCCGGCGAAGCCGTAGACGGCCATCGCCAGCTGCGTGGCCGCCGGGGTGAGGACGTCATGGTCGACGAGCCGCCGGACTTTGGGCGCCAGGTCCGCGGTTTCGGGGTCGTCGCCACTCCACAACAGCCGTCGGGTCTCCGCACGGACCGCGTCGATGTCGGCGGCGGACAGCACCGGCGAGTCGAGCACCATCGCGTGCACCCGGTCCGGGTGGCGCACGCCGAACCCGGCGGCGAGGTACGTGCCGTAGGAGGTGCCGTAGATGACCGCCTTGTCGACGCCGGCGTCGTCGAGCACTGCGGCCACGTCGTCGACGACCTGCTCGATCGTCAACGCCTCGGGCGGCAGGTCGGCGCCCTGATCATCGTGCCGGGAGAGGCCGATGCCGCGGTGCTCGACCATGATCACGTCGAGGCCCTCGGCCGCGGCGCGGCGACGAAAGCCCCTGTACAGCCCCACCGACGCGGCTCCGGGCCCGCCGGGGATGACGACCAGCGGGTGCGCGGATTTGCGCCCTGCCCGCACGTAGTACAGGTCGAACTGGTCGTCCGAACTGCGGCGGACCGGCCGCCGGACGGCGCGAACACCGGGCAGCGCCGCGAGCTTGTCGTGCGCCCGCCGACGTTTGGCGTTCATGGTCATCGGCTTACATTCTGCCCTTCACGCGCCCAGGTTCTATAGAGTCGCGAAACGATGCGTAGCGAAGAGTTCTTCGAATGGGCGACCAAGGCGTTCGAGGTGCTCGGCGTCTCATCGATGGTTGTCGGGTTCGTGTTCGCGTTCGCGCTGTCGGTGATCACGTGGACGCGCACCAGAAGCGGTGTTCGCTCATTCACTACGTTGCGGCAGTCATTGGGGGGAGCAATTCTTCTCGGCCTCGAATTGCTTGTCGCGGCCGACATTGTCAAGACGGTCACGTCTCGACCGTCGCTGACCGATGCCGCCATTCTGGGAATGATCGTCCTCATCCGGACGGTGCTGAGCTTCACCATCGAAATCGAGATCGACGGCGTCGCACCGTGGCGCAAGGCGTTGAGAACCGGCCCTGAAGTGCTGGCCAGCGCGACTCGCAAGTCCTTGCAGTCAGAGCCCGACCCGACCGCCTAGGGAACGACGACATGTCGTGTGTGACCTCGGTACCCGGTTCGAGGGAACAAGGTCCCGAGCCGCGCTCTTAGTACGACTGCGGCCCTGTCGAAGTCATAGCTTGAGGCTGGACGACGCGATGTCCGACTTCATGTGAAATGCCGGTGCATTCACGTGGGCGATGGCGGTCAGTCTGCGCACAGAGGCCGACGGCTCGGTCCTCCGCCACGTCGACTTCGTCGCCAGCGACTTGCCGGGGATCCCGGTTCGCGTGAGCCTCGGGGGCGCGTCGGTGCTCGCCCAGTTTGCGTTCGGTCCGACGATCGGGGCAGCAGTCAACATCACGCTGCTCACGTACGTCGACACGTGCAACTTCGGCATCAACATCGATTGGCGTTGGCCGACGGAGTTACGCCGACCGGATGAGGTCTGCCGCCTTTTCGCCGATCAGCACGCTGGGGGCGTGGGTGTGCCCGCGGATGATCGTCGGCATCACCGATGCGTCTGCGACGCGCAGGCCTTCGACACCGCGGACCCGCAACTGCGGGTCGACGACGCTCGCCTCGTCGCCACCCATCCGGCACGTCCCGACGGGGTGATAGAGCGTGTGCGACAACGAGTTCAGTGCCCGGTCCAACGTGTCGTCGTCCAGGACCGTGGCGTTGAGAGGTCGAGCGATCTTCCCGATGATGCCGCTCAGCGCGGGCGATTTCGCGATCGTCGCGCACATGCGCAGGCCCGACATCAACGCCTCGCGATCTGCACCCGCGGGGTCGGTGAGATAACGCGGATCGATGATCGGCTTGTCCTTCGGGTCGGCGGACCGCAGCGTGATGGTGCCGCTGCTGTAGGGCTTCAGCAGGATCGGACCCATGACGACCGCGTGGTTCGGGTACGGGTCGCCGAGGCCCTCCTCGAAGTACGGGGCGGGAGCGAAGATCAGCTCGAGATCGGGCAATTCGAGATCGGGGCGGCTCTTCACGAACCCGTAGGCCTCGCCGACGTTGGACGTGAGCATGCCGCGTCTGCGGATGAGGTAGTTGAGAAGTTCAAGTGGCTTCTCGGCCGCGAAGAGTGTGTCGTTCGGGACGTCGAAGCCCAGCGGAACGACCAGGTGATCCATCAGGTTGGCGCCGACACCCGGTGACTGCACAAGCGTGTCGATGCCGTGCTCGCCGATCTGGTCGCGATCGCCTATTCCGGAGAGCATCAACAATTGCGGGCTGTTGATCGCCCCACCGCACAGCACCACCTCGCGCCGTGCCCGCACCACCTGCCTGTTTCCGCTCTTGTCGAACTCGACACCGGCGGCACGGCGCCCGTCGAAGAGCACCTTCGTCACGGTGGCTTCGGTCAGCAGCGTGAGGTTAGGCCGCTTGAGCGCGGGTCGCAGGTACGCGTCTGCAGTGCTCCACCTCGCGCCGCGGCGCTGCGTCACGCGCGTTTCGCAGAATCCCTGTGGCTCAGCCTGGTTGGGTTCCTCGACTGGATACCCACATTCCTCGACGGCTCTGAGCCAGGCGGCGGTGGACGTACGCGGGCTTCGCTGGCGCGCGATCGACAGCGGGCCGCTCTCGATGCGCCGCAGATAGGGTTCGAGGTGCGCGTAGTCCCACTGATCACCGGCGGCGGCACCCCACTCGTCGTAGTCCGCGGCGAAGCCGCGCACCCACATCATCGCGTTCATCGACGACGAGCCGCCGAGCATTCTGCCTCGCGGCCAATAGATCTCGCGTCCGTCGAGTTCTTTCTGCGGCTCGGTCAGGTAATCCCAGTCAACCGGGCTGCGCATGAGCTTGGAGAAGCCCGCCGGAATGTGGATGAACTTGTCCTTGTCCTTAGGCCCGGCTTCGAGCACCACGACGCTGGCGGACGGATCCGCGCTGAGGCGGTTGGCCACTACCGATCCGGCAGAGCCCGTTCCCACGACGATGTAGTCGGCATCCACTCGCCGGAGTCTAGGAGCCATGCGGTCCCGCCGAGGCTCCTTCGCGCGAGTTGGGCCTCGCGGGTGGTTCTCAACTGGCCAATTCAGGGCGTATGCGTCTGCTCGTCGATCCACAGCTGAACATTGCAATCGACACGCCGTGCGACACGCGCACTTTGCGTTCCCCTATCTCCGGAGAGCCCAGCTCGCCAGAGAAGCGCTCAGGAGGTCAGCGCGATGTGGTGGGCGCCGTCGACGGCGGCGTAGCGCTGCGGGCTGCAGGTCAGGACGATCACCTGCCCGTCGCCGCCCACCGCATTGAACACCGCACCCATCTTGACGAGGCGATCGGCGTCGGTGAACCCCAGCGCGTCGTCGATCACCACGGGGACGGTGTCTTCCTTGGCGACCAGCGCCGCGCCTGCCAGCCGAGCGACGATGCCCAACTGCTCCTTGGCCCCGCCGGACAACGACTCGTACGGCACCGTGCGGCCCGACACCGTGCGGCTGCAGATCTTCAGGTCACTGTCGATCTCGACCTCGAAGCTGGAGCCGAACACCAGGCGGCCGAGCCGTTCCACCTCGCTGCGGAACGGGTCGACGTAGCGCAACCGGGTGGCGTCGCGGTGCCGTGTGATCACCGACCGCAGCAGCTCGGCGGCACGGGCGCGCCGTTGCACCCGCAGGTACTCCGCTTCGGCGTGCTCGCGTTCGGTTTCCGCGGCGTCGAGTTGTCCCTTGCGCCCTTCGGTGCCGTACACCTTCAGCTGTGTCTTCACCTCGCGCAATGCCTCTGCGACGTCATCGTGGCTGCGGTCTACCGCCTCGGCGCGGCGGGCCGCCTCGCTGAGTGTGGCGGCGACGGTGTCTGGCGCCGCGCCCGCGAGCTCAGCGCTGAGTTCAGCGACGAGGACACTCGCGCGACGCGCCTCTTCGGCGTGCGCGTCGGCCTTGACGGTCAACTCGTCATCAGTGATTTCCGCACGCTGGCGCGCGAGTTCGTCACGGGCGAGCGTGATCTGGCCGTGCTCGGTGGCCAGCTTGTCGCGCAGCAGAGCAGCGCGGGTCTCACGCTCCCCCAATTGTTTTGCCGCCGCCTCAGCGACCTTGCGGTGTTTGTCGCAGTCCGCGATGGCCTGGGTGACGGCGGCCGTCGCCGCGTCGAGTTCGGCACGCGCGGCATCGGGGTCGATTCCGAAGAGGTCAGCGGCGGCGGGTTGCCGTGCGGT
Organism: Mycolicibacterium rhodesiae NBB3; assembly: GCF_000230895.2. The sequence continues at coordinate 3,761,346 of NC_016604.1, read as the reverse complement.
CAACTCGGCCAGCCGGGCCTGCAGCCGGGCGACGGATGCATCGCCGGTCAACGCCTCGATCCGGCTGGCCAGGCGATCCCGGTTGGCCAGCAGTAGTTGACGCCGCTGATCGAGGGTGCGCGCTGCCGCTACGTCGGTAACACCGGCGGCTAACAGGGCCGACGCCAGAACCTCTTGTGCAGCAGCAAGTTTGGCCTGTGTCTGCGACGCCGGCGTGCCCGGCGCCACGCGTGCGGTCAGTACACCCGGGACTTCGATGTCCGTCTGCGCGCTGACGCTCGTTGCCCATTTCTGGCCCGCGGCAAGGGTGTGCGACTGGCCGTCCAGCCGCACCTCGATGTCACCGATCGCGACCAATTCCACCTGCGCGGACACCAGCTCGACCTGACCGACGGCCACGTCGACCGCGGCCTGCGCGGTCTCGATGGCCCGCATACCCGCACCGGTCAGCGCGATACCCGCGAGCTCGGCGTCGGTGCGATCCAGATCGCGTTGTGCCCCTGCGATCTTGGCGAGCAATGAGGCCACCCGGTCGGCTTCGTCACGGGCCGCCAGCTGGTCGACGTTGCGACGGGCCGTCTCGGCACGCACCTGCGCGGTGGACATCGCCGTCCGTGCCTGCTCGGCCAGGATGTCGGCCGCCTGCTGGACCTCTGCGGCGCTGCCCAGGGCCTCCGCGGCAGCTGAGGCCGCCGCTTCGAGCTCGACGATCGCCGCGGCCCGCTCGTCGATCTGCTCGGCCAGCTTGCGCCGTCCGTCGACAGCGGCGACCGACGCCGTGCGGATGGCGTCCGCGGCCGAAGCGACCTGCTCCGCCTGCTTGAGCTGGCCGGCGAGCGCGGCTACCGCGTCGGCCGCGGCTTTGGCCGTCGCGAGTCGTTCGGCGGCGTCGGCGCGCTCGGCGGTCAGCCGGGCCAGCTCCGGGGTGAGTTCGGTATGCCGCCGGACCGCATCGTCGACCTCCGCCATGGCGGCCGCGCACCGGGCCACCTCATCGTCGGCGGAGCGCAGCCGGGTCGTCGCGGCGGCCCACTGCCCGGTGGGGCGGCCTGTCCTGGTGAAGTAGCCGAGATACTCCGCCTCGATCCGGTCGACGAGAAGGGGTTCGCCGCCCGACAGTTCCACGGCCTCCCCGGCTGCGATGTCCAGCGCGCGCGACAGCGCATCGCAGCCCGACAGGTCCACCGCGCCGGTGGAGGCGGTCTGCATGATCCGTTGCGCCTGCCACAGGCAGGTATCGACGGTCTCGTCCAGCATGGCCCGGACCCGGTCGTGGGCCTCGTCGCCGGTCAGCTGCTCACGCCGAGGTGCCAGCACCGTCAGCTCCGTCTCGCATCGCTTGTGGAATCGCTTGCGATAGACGAATCGATAAGGCCCGGTGGATATTTCGGCGGTGATCTCGGCGCCGACGTCGGCGTGCGTCGGCTTGACCTGCTTGATCTCTTTCTTCGACGACCGGTCCTTGGCCTCGAGCAGGAGGTCCAACGCCTCGATCATCGACGACTTGCCGATCTCGTTGGCGCCGCTCACCACCACCACACCGCGATCGGGGAACTCGATCTCGCGGTGGGTGATGCCGCGATAGTTGGTCAGAACCATGCGATGCAGTTTCACGCCACACCCCTGTCGGCCAGCCGCAACAGCAGCGCCAGCGCCGCGCGGGCATCGTCGGCGTCGTCCCCGTCGGACCGCGCCGCAATGACCAACTCGTCGACCGCCGCCGCGGCAAAGCCACCGATCCCGAGGTCGTCGAATTCACCGTCGGCGGGTGTCACCGCGATGTCAGACTGCTTGTCCCACAGGGTGAGTGCGGCGAACAGCCGCGAGTACTTGTCGAGGCACGCATCGAGTGCGGCCTTGTCGGTCACCGTCAATGAACCCGTCAGCCCGACGCGCACCACCGTGCGGTCCTTGTCCGGCAGCAGATCCAGATTGAGGTCGAGATCGGCGATGTCGCGGCTGCTGTCCACGCAGCGACGCAGCGTCACGAACCGCCACCGACCGACCTTGTGCGGTTCGACGCGGACCGGCGAGCCCGGATCGGCCTCGTCGATGTCGACCACCAGCACGTGCCCGGGATCGGTCTCGATGTCGTCGTAGTTGGTGACCTCCGGCGAGCCCGAGTACCAGATGCGGCCGCTGGATCCAACCTGCATACGAGAGTGTTTGTCGCCCAACGCGACATAGTGCACGGCGCCGCGGGCGATGGCGGCCTCCAGCGCCGCCAACCGAATCAGCGACGGCCGGTCCTTGTCCGGAACGAAGATGTCGACGCCGCCGTGGCCGACGACGATGCGGGCGGTTCCGTCGGCAGGCAGATCATCGAGCACGGAGGCGACCGGATCGTCAACCGGGGCCTTGGACGTCCACGGTGCCGCGACGAGCTCCAGCCCGGGCCGCACCTGGTGCACACCGGGCTTGTCGAGGACCGTCACGTTGTCAGGGCACTCCGCGAGGAACAGCGGGCTGGTGTAGACCGACGACGCGTCGAGCGGATCATGATTGCCCGGCAGCAGGTAGACGGGAACGCCGATACCGCGAATCGCCTCCAGCGACTGGCTGATGTCGCGGGGAGCCAGTTGATTGTGCTCGAAGACATCGCCCGCCACGACGACGAACTCGGCCCCGGTGTGCGCGGTCAGCTGCTTCAAGCCGGCCACGACATCACGGCGCGCGGCCGAATAACGCGGCTGCGCCTCACCGTTGAGGAAGTAGCGGGTCATGCCGAGCTGCCAGTCGGCTGTGTGTACGAATCGCATCTCGGCCCATCCCCTTCCGTGTGTCTTTGCCAGGCATCGCGAGTGTAGGTCTGGCAGCCGACAAGTCCGGTGAGGCGCGGCGCGGTCAGCGGCGGATCATCGCGCCGACTCGAGAAGCGACTGGCCGAGGTATCCGCGGGCGGCGGCAACGCCGGGCAGGAGCGCGAAACGCCTTCGCCTCCTCAGCATCACGCGCAGTGTCGGGCTCACGCTTCCGTGGGCGTCTGGCCATGACGGCTTCCACCGCGAGTACGACGAGCACGGACACCCCGAACACCGGGAACACGATCCCGAGAACGACTACGCCAAGCGACACCGCGATCACCGCACTCCTCGGCGTGTTGGCGCGCGTGACATCGCTGACCGGACCGGGCACCCCGCTGTGTCCGGAGGGACGACGACTCCACCACATCAACAGCCCGGTCAACGCACTTGCGAGGATCCCGAGGCACGCGAGAGTGGCCACGATGCGGGTCAGCAGCCCGAGTTGGTTACCCATGTGCATGGCGATCCCGAAGCTGGTCAGTCGCGACAGCGCGCCGTCGTGTTCAGCGGTGGCGTTGGTGATGGTCCGCCCGGTGAACTGGTTGAGGTACAGCGTCCGCTGCTCCGAGAGCTTCTGCGGCCACGCATTGACCACCGTGAAACTGCCGTACACCGTCTGACCGTTCTCGGTCACATTCACCGGCGGGATGATCGCGAAGCCGGGGACCATGTGCTCGCCCTTGGCGAGCCTGTCGATGTCGGCGAACGACAAACGCGCAGGCACTCGAGCGCCATCGGTGGCAGAGGAGTAGACCGGGTCGTCGGTCGCCGCCCAGGAGATGCGCCGGCCGAGGCGGTCGTAGTCGCCCATCCTCGCCATCGTCGAGGGTGCGTCCACCTCGGTCGATGGAGTGACGGCGGCCGTCACGGCCCGCCAGTTCTCACCCCAGTAACGCGACCATGTCAACCCCGAGAGCACGTAGCAGATCAGGACGACGGCGATCACCACACCGGTGAGGGCATGCAGATCTCGCCACCGGACCCGCCCGCCTCTTGCCCATCGGATCCTCAGCAGCGGCTTGGTGGCCTCGATCGCCCGCGGCCACCACAGGTAGATCCCGCTGGCCATCAGCACCAGGATCCAGACCGCCGTGAGTTCCATCCAGAGATTTCCGACCCCGACGGCAATGGTGGCGTCGGGATAGGACGACGGCGCGATCAGATGTCCGAGGGACGGCAGGTGCACTTGTGGCCCGTCGTTGCCGAACAGCCGGTGCAGCTGATTGGCCCACCCGACGAGGCCGGACAGCTCACTGCGCTGGCCCAGATACCGCCCGTTGTACGGGTCGACGAACACCTGGGTCAGGTCGGCTTCGCCCGCGGGGAGCGAGAGTGCATTCGGAGGCAGAAAGTCGACTCGAGTCGAACTCTCCGGGCCCGCGGGTGGGATGACGGCGTCGAGGATGTAGTCGGCGCCGACGTTTCGCTCGGAGACGGCGATCTGGTCGTCGAGCGGAATCGTCTCCGGTCCAGAGGCGACGACGTAGAGATCGCGGTGCAACCAGTCGTTGATCGGCTGGGTGTACAGGATCACGAGCCCAGAACACGCAAGCAGCACCAGGGCCGGCGCCGCGAAAAGGCCCACCCAGAAATGCAGGCGCCAGATGCGCCTCAGCGCAACCGCATCAGCGCGACGCTTTGCGGGTCTCATTGCGAACTGCCAAGCACTATGCGTGGTGTGTTGATCACTTGTTTCAAATCCTTTGATCACAGCCAGAACGGGAATCTGTTCCAGCGCAACGAATCGGCGCTGAACAAGCAGATGACTGCAGCGATTCGGCTCACCGGAACGCTGCTGTGATGTGAAAGAACGACCGCTAGGAACTTGCTGCGCGCTTAGCGGGTTGATTACCCGCACCAGGTGCGTGCAATCAACCCGTCAGGGCTGTTGCAGCGTGAAAACTTCTAGCTCCCTATGAGGCCAGCGCAGCGCGCCGCGGTGGCGCGCGCATGCCGAGGCCGGAGCATCTCGGCACCGACTGCGCGACAACGACATTGGTCGTCAGCGCCAGCATGCGCGCAGCAGGCCGCAGCGCACGCATCGCGAACAGCCGCAACCAGCACAGCACCGACTCGCAAACGACATACAGATATTCGACGGTGGTGATCGCGACACCGAGCACCACGGCGGCCGCGAGATGCGCGGCAGCCATCATCGGCGTCACACCCAGCGTGTCGCCGTGATGATGTGGCGCCGACGCCATCAACGTGAGGTGACCGAGCGACTGCGCGACGGTGAGGGCACCGACCACGCCGAGGATCCGTCCACGCCGCCCCTCCAGTGGCACGGCGGACAGCAGCGCACCGACGATCGCGCACACCAGCATCGAGGCGACGAGCCGACCGCCAAGTGGGATGACTCCGCCCGCAGCGGCGTGGGCGCCGACTGTGACCACGGCCGCGCATGCCCCCACCAGGGCTCCACGCACCCAACGGGCCCGCGACTGCGGCGTACTCACCCGACGAACCTTACCGTTGGGAGTACTACAACACCTCGTAGGCCGGTGACCTCTACGGTGAGACGGTGAGCGACTCCTTCCGCACGTTGTTGCTGCTCCGTCACGCCAAGTCGGACTACCCACCCGGTGTCGCTGACCACGAGCGCCCTCTCGCCCCTCGCGGCATTCGGGAGGCCGCACTGGCCGGCGACTGGCTGCGTGCGCACGCCCCCGCAGTGGATGCGGTGCTGTGTTCGACGGCCAAGCGCACCCGCGAGACGCTGGAGCGGACCCGCATCGACGCGCCCGTCGAGTTCGTCGATCGTCTCTACGAGTCGACACCCGGCACGGTGATCGACGAAATCAACCGGGTCGCCTCACGATTCGACGGCGACGTGTCGACCCTGCTCGTCATCGGGCACGAACCCACAATGTCCGCTCTTTCGCTCGGATTGGCCACCGAGGAAGGCAGCAATGATGCCGCGGCCGATCGCATCCTGGCGAAGTACCCGACCTCGGCGATCGCAGTGCTGCGTACCGGCCAGAGTTGGGATCGGCTGACGCTGAACAGCGCCGCGCTGGTCGACTTCCACGTGCCGAGGTAGTCCCCTGCGCTTCGCGCGGGGGCCCCACCCTGCGCTTCGCGCGGGGGCCCCACCCTGCGCTTCGCGCGGGGGCCCCAACCCCGCGACTCAGGCGCGCGTGGCCAGCGTCAGCTCCATGAGCTTGAGCGCCATCGCGCACGCGTCGCTGCCCGGGCTCTGCGGATTGACCCACCAGCCGACCACGCCCGCGGCATCACTGGCGACGCCGCAGGAGCCGTTCGGATCGTTCGTCGGCCGCATCACGATGGATTCGATACCGGCCACCGACTTGCTCTCGACCTGGTAGCCGAGCTGGTCGGCCACCTCGCGTTCATTGGACAGACTGCCCTCTTCGAACCAGAACCGGGTGATGTCGACCAGCCCCTTCGGGTTGGCCGCCTGCCAGCGGCAGACCGCACCGACGAAGGTGCTCTGAATGTCGAGCGGATCCGCCTCGACCGTCTCGGCGAGGATGTCCGTCGTCAGGACGTCGCACTCTTTCTGCAGATTCGGATACGTCCGCTCGGAGTCGTTGTTCCGGGGCGTATCGCCGGAACCCGACTTCGTCGCGGTCCCGTCGACGGTGCTGGTGCACCCTGCGAGCACCGAGATTGCGGCGACCGGCACGATCAGAGCGCGTGCGGTGCGGCGGGCAAGGCTCATTTGGAGTTCACAATCGACTGGCGGGTGAGTTCTTTGGCGACCTCGCAGGCGTCCGGGAACGGCTTCTCGCTGTAGCTGACCGACCATTCGATGAAGTCGTCGTCGAATCCGATGCCGATCTCGCACAGGTTGGTTCCGAGGATCGGGTCGTCGCCGACCGCGATGAAGCCGTTCTTGCCCTCGATGGTGATGTCCTCGACGCTGGCGCGAGTCAGTTCCTCGGTCTTGCGTTCGCGTCCGATGGGGCTACCGCGGAACCACGTGAAGGAGAAGTGGGGCCCCAGGATGCTGCCGCCGGACAACCACTGGCACCCCACGGATGTCTTCGCGGTGTTCACCAAGCCGGGCACCCGCGTCTGCGAAATGACCTCCTGGTCACTGATCCCGCCGCATTCGGGGAAGAACGGACCGTGGGTTGCATTCTCCGCAGGCGCCTGGCTCTGCGGCACCTCACCGGGGTTCGCCGGCTCTGAATCCGAGCATCCGGCAAACACCGGGATGATGGCCGCAGCCGCCACCGCCAGCGCCTTGGCGTTTCGGCTCGTCCGAGCCGCACGCGTCGTGGAAGTCACGCCATGCACTGTAGCGGCAGGTCAGGAGGTCAACCACCGACATGCCGGTTGACCTGGGAATTTATGCAATTCTCAGGTGGTGCTGCCAGTCCAAGGTGGCAGGCGGTATGCGACAGTAACTCCCATGTTGTGGGCGCTGCTGCGACAGTACGCGCGGCCATACCGGTGGCTGCTCGCGATCGTGGCGGTGTTTCAGTTGATCAGCACGCTGGCATCGCTGTACCTACCGACGGTCAATGCCGCGATCATCGACGAGGGCGTCGCCAAGGGCGACCTGCGCATCATCGTCGAACTCGGCGGGGTGATGCTCGCGGTCACCGCACTACAGGTGGTCTGCGCGATCGGCGCGGTGTTCTTCGGATCGCGAGCAGGCACTGGCGTCGGCCGTGACCTCCGGTCGGCGATCTTCTCCCACGTCATCGGCTTCTCGGCCGAGGAGACGGCACGATTCGGCGCGTCGTCACTGCTCACCAGGACCACCAACGACGTCCAGCAGATCCAGCTGCTCGTACAGCTGACCTGCACCATGTTGATCACTGCGCCGATCATGTCGATCGGCGGCATCTTCATGGCGATTCATCAGGACGCCGGACTGTCATGGCTGCTTCTGGTGAGCGTGCCGATACTGGCTGCCGCCAACTACTGGATCGTGTCCCATCTGCTACCGATCTTCCGGCGTTTGCAACGGCTGATCGATGGCATCAACCGCGTCATGCGTGAACAACTCTCCGGCATCCGGGTGATCCGCGCCTTTGCGCGAGAACCGTTCGAACGCAACCGATTCGCGGAGGCCAACGAGGCGCTGGCGGACACCGCGCTGGAGGCCGGCCGGTGGCAGGCGTTGATGCTGCCGACGACCACGCTCGTCATCAACATCTCCAGCGTCGCGTTGATCTGGTTCGGCGGCTTGCGCATCGACGCGGGCGAGATGCAGGTCGGCTCCCTGATCGCGTTCCTGTCCTACTTCATGCAGATCCTGATGGCGGTGCTGCTTGCAACCTTCATCCTGGTCGTCATCCCCCGAGCCTCCGTATGCGCCGACCGCATCACCGAAGTGCTGTCCACCGAACCCCAGATCACCGGTCCGCAGCAGCCCGTACGTCCGGCCGCAATCTCCGGGGAGATCCGCTTGGACGGTGCGTCGTTCAGTTACCCGGGTGCCGAGCGTCCTGTGCTGCAAGATGTTTCGCTGATCGCGCGGCCGGGGACGACGACGGCGATCGTCGGATCGACGGGCTCGGGCAAGTCGACGTTGGTGGCGCTGATCTGCCGGCTGTACGACGTGACGGCCGGTTCGGTAAGCGTCGACGACGTCGACGTACGCGACTTCGATCCCGAACAACTGTGGGCGGCGATCGGCGTGGTGCCCCAGCGCGGATATCTGTTCTCGGGAACGGTCGCCGACAATCTGCAGCTGGGCGCGGCCCCAGGACAGGTGGCATCCGAGGACGAGATGTGGCGTGCGCTGAAGGTGGCGGCCGCCGACGACTTCGTGCGCGCGCACCCCGACGGACTGGCCATGCGGGTCGCTCAGGGCGGCATCAACTTCTCGGGCGGTCAGCGTCAGCGGTTGGCGATTGCGCGTGCGGTCATCCGCCGTCCCGCGATCTATCTCTTCGACGATGCGTTCTCTGCGCTCGACGTGCGGACCGACGCGCGGGTGCGCGCCGCCCTGCGGGAGGTGGCAGGCGACGCCACGGTGGTGATTGTCTCCCAGCGCATTTCGACCGTGGCCCAGGCAGACCAGATCGTCGTCATCGATGACGGTCGCGTCCTGGGCGTCGGCAGCCACGAGACGCTGGTGACGCAATGCCCTGAGTACGCGGAGTTCGTGGACTCGCAAGCCTTGGGGGCTGGTGCGCCGTGACCGGACCCATGGGGCGTGCGCTCCGCAGCGCGGCGCAAGCGCCGACCGAGCGGTCGCGTGACTTCAAGGGTTCGGCCATCCGACTGGTCAAACAGCTGACGCCGCAGCGGACGCTGGCCGCCACTGTGATCGCGCTGGGCATCGGCGGGATCGCGATCGGCGTCGTCGGTCCGCGCATCCTCGGCCATGCGACGGATCTGCTCTTTAACGGCGTCATCGGGCGCCAGCTGCCGGCCGGCCTGACCAAGGAACAAGCCGTCGAGGCGGCCCGCGCACGCGGTGACAACACCTTCGCCGATCTGCTGTCGGGGATGAACGTGGTGCCGGGCCAAGGCGTCGACTTCGCGGCGGTGGGCCGGACGCTGCTGCTGGCGCTGGTCTTGTATCTGGTTGCCGCACTGCTGGTTTGGCTGCAGGCCAGGCTCCTCAACGTGGCGGTGCAGCGCACGATGGTGGGTATGCGCGCCGCTGTCGAGAACAAGATCCATCGGATGCCGCTGTCCTACTTCGATTCCCGCCAGCGCGGCGAGGTGCTGAGCAGGGTCACCAACGACGTCGACAACATCCAGACGTCGCTGTCGATGACGATCAGCCAGCTGATGACGTCGGTGATCACCGTGGTGGCGGTGCTGGTGATGATGCTGACCATCTCACCGCTGCTGACACTGCTCACGGTGATCACCGTGCCGCTGTCGCTGTGGGCCACACGGGCGATCGCGCGGCGGTCTCAGCGCATGTTCGTCGCGCAGTGGGCCAACACCGGGCGGCTCAACGCCCACATCGAGGAGACGTACAGCGGTTTCACCATCGTCAAGACCTTCGGTCATCGGGCTCATGCCCAGGAGCAGTTCAGCCAGTTCAACGACGACGTGTACCAGTCCAGCTTCGGAGCGCAGTTTTTTTCGGGCCTGGTCTCCCCGGCAACGGTGTTCATCGGCAACATCAGCTACGTCGCGGTGGCGGTGGTCGGTGGCGTTCAGGTCGCGACCGGCCAGATCACGCTCGGCAGCATCCAGGCGTTCATCCAGTACGTCCGTCAGTTCAACCAGCCGCTGACCCAGGTGGCGGGCATGTACAACACGCTGCAGTCCGGCATTGCCAGCGCGGAGCGGGTATTCGATCTGCTCGACACCGAGGAGGAATCCCCAGAGCCCGCGCCGATGCCGGAGTCGCCCGCCGGGCGGCCAGGCCGTGTCGAGTTCAGGAACGTCAGCTTCAGCTACCGCCCCGACACACACGTCATCGAGGATCTGTCGCTGATCGCCGAACCAGGAAGCACCGTGGCGATCGTCGGGCCGACGGGTGCGGGCAAGACGACGCTGGTGAACCTGCTGATGCGGTTCTACGAAGTCGACTCCGGCCAGATCCTGGTGGACGGCGTCGACATCGCAACCGTGAGCCGCCAGTCGCTGCGATCCCGCATCGGCATGGTGCTGCAGGACACCTGGCTGTTCGGCGGCACCATCTACGACAACATCGCCTACGGCAGACCGGACGCCACAGAAGACGAGGTGATCGAGGCCGCCAAGGCCGCCTACGTCGACCGGTTCGTGCACCAATTCCCCGACGGGTACCAGACCCGGGTCCGAGACGACGGTTCAAACATCAGCGCCGGCGAGCGGCAGCTCATCACCATCGCCCGGGCGGCGCTGTCCAGCCCGCAGCTGCTGGTGCTCGACGAGGCCACCAGTTCGGTCGACACCCGCACGGAATTGCTGATCCAGCAGGCAATGGCGGAGCTGCGCCGCGATCGGACGAGTTTCATCATCGCGCACCGGCTTTCGACGATCCGCGATGCGGATGTCATCGTCGTCCTCGAAGCCGGCCGAATCACCGAGCTTGGCAATCACGCCCAGCTGATGGCTAAGCGTGGCGCTTATTGGTCTATGACGCAGACCTAGTCGTCGTAGTCTCGGAACCGATGAGCACGACGTACACCTTCTGCCGATACTGCTCGGCGGCCTGCGGTCTCGAAGTCACGGTCGAGGACAACAGGGTGACCAAGATTTCGGCGGACAAGCAGAACCCGCACAGCTGGCATGACTTCTGCGCCAAGGGCAGAACCGCACATCAGCTCGTCGAACACCCCCGCAGGATCGTCGCTCCGATGCGTCGGGTCGGCGATTCCTATGTCGAAGCCACCTGGGACGAAGCGATCAACGACATCGCCACGCGAATGACGGAGCTCATCGACGCCGACGGTCCCGACGCGATCGGTCTGTACTACGGAAACCCGACGGGCTATTCGTCCTCGAATGTGCTGTTCATGATCGCCTGGCTCGACGCGGTGGGGACCCAGAATCGGTATGCCGTCGGATCCGTCGACCAGAACGCGATGCACGTCGTCGCCGAGGCAATGTACGGATCGATCCTGATGGCGCCGGTGTCCGACGTCGACAACTGCGACTACTTCCTGCTGATCGGCGCCAATCCGGCGGTGAGCGCATGGAACTGGCTGGAAACGGTGCCCGGCGGCTGGCAACGCACGCTGGAGCGACAGCGTCACGGCGCGAAGATCGTCGTCGTCGACCCGCTGCGGACCGAGACCGCGGACAAGGCGGATCAGCATCTTGCTGTGCGGCCGGGCCAGGACTGGGCGCTGCTGCTCGCGATGGTCAAGGTCATCCTGGACGAGGGTCTCGAACACGCGGCCGACTGCCGCGACCTCGCGACCGGAGTCGACGAGCTTCGCGCGCTCGTCGCCGACGCGGACCTCGATGAACTCGCCGCGCGGTGCGACCTCCCCCGCACGGTGATCGAAGGCGTGGCAAGGGATTTCGCGAGGGCGCCGCGCGCGATGGTCGTCACGCGCACCGGCGTCGCACTGCACGTGACCGGGACCATCGGTGAGTGGCTCGGCCACGTGCTCAACGTCATCACCGGCCGGATGGACCGGCCGGGAGGGCGCCGGTTCGAACCCGGCTACGTCGATGCCCTGCGGCTGTCCGGAATGGTCAAACCGCCGACGCACAAGAGCCGGCTGCGAGGCAGCGACCTGGTCGCGGGCGCCCATGCGCTGGCGGAACTGCCCGACGAGATCACCACACCGGGACCGGGCCAGATTCGCGCGATGGTGATCAACTGCGGCAATCCCGTGGTGTCCGGGCCGCACGGCGCCAAGCTCGACGCGGCGCTCGCGCAGTTGGATCTGTTGGTCGCCATCGACTTGGTGCAGCGCGAGAGTCACCGTCACGCGCACTGGTTGTTGCCTGCCGTGCACTGGCTGGAACGCGACGACCTGATGGCGCTGACGAGCAATCTGCACGACGAGCCGTACGTGCAGTACGGGCAGGCGGTGGTCGATCCTCCGCCGGGTGCCCGCGAGGAGTGGCGCATCTTCGTCGACCTCGCGATCGCGATGCGCAAACCGCTGTTCGGCGCGAAGGGCATGAACAGTTTCGTGCGGGCCACCCGACGGCTGGCCAAACTGACCGGCAAGCCGGGACTCGAGTTCACCCCGCAGTGGTTGAATCGGCTACTCGTCGCGACCAGCCGAAAAGTGAACGGACGCAAGGTCAGCTGGCGTGAGCTGATGACGAGCCCGCACGGCCTGGTGCTCGGACCGCGCGAATTCGGCCATTTTCGCGCAGCGTTGCGCACCGACGACAAGATGGTGCATGCGGCGCCGCCTGAGTTCGTAACGCGCACACGCGAGCTGCTCGCCGAACCCGCGCCGATGCCCCCGGCCGGGTATCCGTTCCACCTGGCGAACCGGCGAAACCGGCATTCGATGAACTCCTGGCTCAACGAAGTACCCGGCCTGCACCCGTCGGGAAAGCGGAACGACGTCGTGATCCACCCCGAAGACGCCGCGGCGCTGGGCATCGCCGACGGTGACGTCGTGCGAGTCTTCTCTGAAGTCGGTGCGATCGAGCTGGCTGCGTCGGTGAGCACCCGACCGCGCCGCGGCATGGTCATCGTCGATCACGGGTGGGGTTCGAGGATCTTCGATCCGCGTGGCGGCAGCCCGCCGGAGTCCTACGGCGCCAACCGAAATCTGCTCATCGACGACCTGGCGGTCGACCCGCTGTCGGGGACTTCGGCACTCAGCTCAGGCTACGTGGGAGTCGAGCGTGTCTAGAGCTGCGGGCCCTCGGCACGCAGATCGTCGACATTGCGCATGGCGTCGCGCAGCTTGCCCAGCCACTCGTCTGCATGTTCGCCGACGAGCCTGACCGACCACGCCAGCGCGTCGGACCGGGAGCGGGCCACACCGGCGTCCACCAGGGTGTCGAGGACCTGTCGCTCGGGCTGACGCAACCGCGTCATCACCGGTACGGCGATGTGGGTGAACAGGATTCGCTCGGGGTTCTCGTTTCCTACTTCTACGCCCCAGGCGACCTTACGTCCGTAACGGCTCTCGGCTTCGTCGGCGATACGCATGCGCTCCGACCGCGTCTCTTCGCGGAAACGCGCGACTCTGCCTGACGCGTGGGCCTCGCTCTCCGCGCCGGCTTCTGTTTCCGGCAGGCGGCCGATCACGGTGATCTCTTCGCGGTCGACGACGACCGTCGGGTCGCCGGCGAACCAGCCTTCGGGCAGGCGGCCGGCGAACCAGTCGCCTGCGCTGCTCGCGTCGGGTTGTTCGGCCTGCTGCCAACCGCCTGGGCGGCCAGACCGTCGGCCATGAGGATGATGATGTCGCATGATTACATGATTACATCGTTACAACCCTGATAGGACGGCTTTCTCCTACAGCGAACGGTGAGTTTGCCGGGGGTCTACTGTCTGCGGTTCATGAGCAGAACGGCGCCACCGCCGAGCACGGCACCGAGGAACAGAAAGATGGCGAGGGTCGGACTGACCAGCCACCACACCAGCCCGAGCCCGATCAGCACCGGGGAGGCGACGAACAGCACCATGCCCGGGTGCTGCTTGATGACCGCGAGGGCGCTCTGCGCGCGCACCCGGTCAATTTCTTTTGCCATCTGCCCAGGATGCCAGGTCGCCACGCTCTACGTTTGTCGCCATGACAGGACCGAACAACGGGAGCTGGCGGCCCGACCCCGAAGGACGCTACGAGCACCGCTGGTGGGACGGCCAGCAGTGGACGGATCAGGTTTCGCATCAGGGGCAGGTCGGCCGGGCGCCGCTGGGCGCGCCGCCCCCCGGCCCACCACAGCACCAGGCCGGGCCACCCCAGGCTGCCGCCGGCGGTGATGGGTTCTCAGGCATCAGTGGTGATCTCGTCGACGGACGGTTCAGCGAGAAGGAAGCCAAGGCCATCGCGAACCAGAACTCGAAGTTGTTGCGCGTACGCCTCGGTGAACCGTTCATGGCACGCCAGGGTGCGATGGTGGCCTATCAGGGCAACGTGGACTTCGCCTTCGAGGGCGGCGGCGCGTCGAAGTTCATCAAGAAAGCACTGACGGGCGAAGGGTTGCCGCTGATGCGGTGCCAGGGGCAGGGCGACGTGTTCCTGGCCGAGCGCGCGTACGACGTGCATCTGCTGAACCTGACGAACTCCGGGTTGTCGATCAGCGGGAAAAACGTGCTGGCCTTCTCGTCGAGCCTCGAATGGAACATCGAGCGTGTCAAGGGCGGCAGCATGGTGGCCGGCGGACTCTTCAACACCACGCTGCGCGGTACGGGCTGGGTGGCGCTCACCACCGACGGCCCTCCCGTGGTTCTGAATGCGGCCGAGGCGCCGACCTTCGCCGACACCAACGCGGTGGTGGCATGGTCGGCGAACCTGCAGACCCAACTGAAGACGAGTTTCAAGGCGGGAGCGCTGATTGGCCGCGGCTCGGGCGAGGCGGTTCAGGTGTCGTTCTACGGGCCCGGCTTCGTCATCGTCCAGCCGTCGGAGGGCTTTCCGACGGTCACCACGGCCTAGGCCGATGTCGCCGCCGGGGCGGCTCCGAGTCAGATCTCCAGGAGCACCGTCACGGGGCCGTCGTTGACGAGCTCGACCTGCATATGGGCGCCGAACACCCCGGTCTCGACACTCGCGCCGAGTGCCCGCAGACTTTCGCCGAAAGCCGCCACCAGCGGTTCGGCCACAGCACTTGGAGCGGCGGCGTTCCATGCGGGGCGGCGGCCCTTGGCTGTGTTGGCATAGAGCGTGAACTGACTCACCACGAGAATCGGCGCACCGATGTCGCTCGCGGACTTCTCGTCGTCGAGAATGCGTAGCTGCCACAGCTTTTCCGCCATGCGCTGCGCCTTTGCCGCGTCGTCATCGTGCGTGACACCCACCAGAGCGACCAACCCCTGGCTCTCGGGGCGCAGCGCACCGACCACGCCGCCGTCGACTCGCACGGCCGCCGAAGTCACCCGTTGCACCAAGACGCGCATGGTCGCCGATGCTGCCAGGTACGAACGCCGTTTGCATACCCTATGGGGGTATGGTACCTATGGAGTCATGAGCACGACAACGGTCACCGTAACCGGAATGAGCTGCGGACATTGCGCCACGTCGGTACGCGAGGAGATCACCGAGATTCCAGGCGTCCGAGCGGTCGACGTGGACCTCGCCAGCGGTACCGTCACCATCGACAGCGACACCGTGGTCGAGACCGCCGCGATCAGGACGGCTGTCGAGGACGCCGGCTACCAGCTGGCGAGCTGATGAAGACGGGTCAGAAGGTCGCCGCCTTCCTCGTCGCACTGGCTGCGGTGTTCGCCGTATCCGTCTGGATCGGCAATGTCGCCGGTCCGAAGGAAACGACCATGGCGGCTGCCGAGGAATTGCCCGGCGGACTGCAGGCGACTCAGGACGGCTTCACGCTCGCATTGGCCGACCCCATCGCTACGGCAGGATCCGACGTGCCGCTGCGGTTTCGCATACTGAGCCCCACCGGAGTGCCGGTGCAGCGGTACGTCGAAACCCACGAGAAGCAGTTACATCTCATCGTCGTGCGCAACGACCTCGCTGTCTTCCAGCATGTCCACCCCGTCCTCGACCCGGAAGGGACGTGGAACGTGCCGCTGGACCTCACCCGAGCGGGCGACTACCGCGTCTTCGCCGATTTCATGCCCTCAGGTGGACCGGCGTTGACCCTGGGCGCCAACCTGCACGTCGCGGGCAAGTACGACCCAAAACCGCTGCCGCCCGCCTCCCAGTCCGCTGAAGTCGACGGCTTCACGGTGACTCTGCGCGGAACGCCGAAGGCCAATGAGGCCTCGATGCTGACACTTTCGGTCACCCGCGGGGGCAAGCCCGTCGAGGACCTGCAGCCATATCTCGGCGCGTACGGCCATCTCGTCGCCGTGCGCGCGTCCGATCTCGCCTACCTGCATGTGCATCCGATGGGTGCACCCGACGACGGCGGTACGGCCCCGGGTCCCGACATCGTGTTCCACACGACATTTCCCAGTACCGGCGCCTACCGGCTGTTCCTCGACTTCCAGCACGGCGACGTCGTGCGCACCGCGGCGTTCACGGTGAACGTCAGCGAAGCCGCCCAAGACTCGGCACCCGCCCCCACCGGTGGCGGGGGCCACCAACACTGACATGTCAGTCGTCGAATTGTCGGTCGACGGGATGACGTGCGCGTCGTGTGCCAATCGAATCGAGAAAAAGCTCAACAAGATCGACGGTGTCACTGCGACGGTCAACTTCGCGACCGAGAAAGCCAGGGTCGAGTTCGCTGACGATGTGACCACCGACCAACTGGTCGCGACGGTCGAGGACGCCGGATATCAGGCGCATCTGCCGTCCGATCCGACTGTGGCCGAAGATGATCCGACGCGAGCACTGCGAAGGCGGTTGCTGATCTGCCTTGCGCTGAGCGTGCCCGTCGTCGCGATGGCGATGGTCCCGGCCCTGCAGTTCACCTACTGGCAATGGGTGTCGCTGGCGTTGGCGGTCCCGGTGGTCCTGTGGGGCGCGTGGCCGTTCCACCGCGCGGCGTGGGCGAACCTGCGGCACGGTACGGCCACCATGGACACCCTGATCTCCATGGGAACCCTTGCGGCGCTGGGGTGGTCGGTGTACGCGCTGTTCTGGGGCACCGCGGGCACACCGGGCATGACCCACGCGTTCGAGCTGACGATCGGCCGCACCGACGGCAGCGGCAACATCTATCTCGAGGCCGCGGCCGGAGTCACGACCTTGATTCTCGCCGGCCGCTATTTCGAGGCCCGGGCCAAACGACGAGCGGGTGCCGCACTGCGCGCGATGCTCGAACTCGGCGCCAAAGACGTGACGGTACGCAGAGACGGCGCCGAACAACGCATACCGATCGATGCGCTCAACGTCGGCGACGAGTTCGTCGTCCGTCCGGGCGAGAAGATCGCCACCGACGGCGTCGTGGTCCAGGGTCGGTCCGCCGTCGACACGTCACTGCTGACCGGAGAATCGGTGCCGGTTGACGTCGAACCTGGTTCCGACGTGGTCGGCGCGACGGTCAACACCGACGGCCGACTGGTGGTTCGGGCGAGCAGGGTCGGCTCCGACACGGCGCTGGCGCAGATCAGCCGGCTGGTGGAGGAGGCTCAGAACGGAAAGGCGCACGCTCAGCGGTTGGCTGACCGCATCTCCGGTGTCTTTGTGCCGATCGTCATCGCGTTGTCCGTTGCGACGCTGGGCTTCTGGATCGGCACGGGCGGGCCGGTCGCTGCAGCATTCACCGCGGCGGTGGCGGTGCTGATCATCGCCTGCCCCTGCGCGCTGGGGCTTGCGACGCCCACTGCGCTGATGGTCGGCACGGGCCGCGGCGCGCAACTCGGCATCTTGATCAAAGGCCCCGAGGTGCTCGAATCGACCGATCGTGTCGACACGATCCTGCTCGACAAGACAGGAACGGTGACCACCGGCACGATGACGTTGGTCGATGTGGTCGCCGCCGACGGCGAGCAGCCCGACCAGATCCTGCTCCTCGCCGGCGCGCTCGAGGATTCGTCCGAACATCCGATTGCGAAAGCCATCGCGGCCGGCGCACGTGCGCGCACCACCGAACTGCCCACGCCGGTGGACTTCACCAATCTCCAAGGGCTCGGTGTGCGAGGTGTTGTCCGCGGTGCCGAGGTGACCGTCGGACGGCCACGGTTGTTCGCGCAGATGCCCGAAGAGCTCGTCGAGTCCATGCGATCCGCCGAAGCCGAGGGCAAGACGCCGGTGGTGGTCGGACGGGAGGGCGCGGTCATCGGTGTGCTGGTGGTCGCCGATGTGGTGAAGCCGACATCCGCCGATGCCGTCAAAGAACTTCGGGCGCTTGGTCTTACGCCTGTCCTGCTGACCGGCGACAACGAGGCGACGGCTCGGACAGTCGCCGCACAGGTCGGGATCGACGACGTGATCGCCGGTGTGCTGCCCGCGGAGAAGGCCGACGTGGTCAAACGGCTACAGGCTTCTGACAAGATCGTGGCGATGGTCGGTGACGGCGTCAACGATGCGGCCGCGCTTGCGCAGGCCGACCTCGGTCTGGCCATGGGCAGCGGCGCCGACGTGGCGATCGAGGCGAGCGACCTGACACTTGTGCGTGACGATCTGCGCGCCGTGCCGGATGCGATCCGGCTGTCCCGCAGAACGCTCGCGACGATCAAGGGCAACCTGTTCTGGGCGTTCGCCTACAATGTCGCCGCGTTGCCGCTGGCCGCCGCCGGCTTGCTCAATCCGATGATCGCCGGGGCCGCAATGGCTTTCAGCTCAGTCTTCGTCGTCAGCAACAGCCTGCGGTTGCGCCGGTTCAAGCCGTCGCACTGAACGGGACTAGTTGCGTAGCCGACCTTGTCGGACGGCTCTGCTTTGATCGAGTCATGTCTTCGGCCGCTGGCTCTCTCGTCGCTGAGGAGCTGCCGAAAGACCGGCTCGAGGTGTTGTTCGACGAGTTGGGTGTGTTGATGGGGCAGCGCAACGCCATCGACTCACGCATCGTGGAGATCGTCGCCGAGATGGACCGCGACAATCTGGTGGGTATGACGGGGGCGCGGTCGATCGCCGCGCTGGTGGCCTGGAAGACGGGCTCGTCGATAACCAACGCGAACACCATTGCAGCCATCGCGCACCGGCTGCCAGAGTTTCCGCGATGCGCGGCGGGGATGCGTGAGGGCCGACTGTCGCTGGATCAAGTGGGCATCATCGCGAAGAAGGCCGGCCACGGATCCGATGAGCACTACGCGGCCTTGGCCGAATCCGCCACCGTCGATCAGCTGAACACCGCGCTGAAACTCGAACCACGCCCCAAGCCCGAACCCGCCCCGTGGGCCGAACCGCAGCGCTCGATCACCAAGACCACCGCCGAGCAATGCGTGCGTTATCGCATGACCCTGACCCACGACGAGGCCGCCACGTTCGACGCCGCGCTGGCCTCTCATCAGGACGCGTTGATCAGCCAGTGGAAACGCGACCACGACACCGGCGAGCGGCCATCGGATCAGGCCCCGCCGCTGCCGACCATGCCCGATGCGTTCATGAGTCTGGTCAAGACGGGATGGGATGCCGAGGTCACTCGCCGCCCCCACGGACAGCACACCACCGTCGTGGTGCACCTCGACGTCAAAGATCGCATCGCCTCGCTGCATCTGGGTCCGCTGCTCACCGCGGCCGAACGGCAATATCTTTCCTGCGATGCCACGTGCGAGGTGTGGTTCGAGCGCAGCGGGCAGGTGATCGGTGCGGGACGGACCACGCGCACGATCAATCGCCGGCTGCGTCGTGCGCTCGAACACCGCCACCCCACCTGCGCTGTCCCCGGCTGCGGGGCCACCCGCGGTCTGCACGCCCACCACATCCAGCACTGGGAAGACGGCGGCACCACCGAACTGGACAACCTCGTGCTGGTCTGCCCGTACCACCACCGCCTGCATCACAGCGGCGGCATCACCATCACCGGACCCGCACCCAACATCACCGTCACCGACAGTGACGGACGCCAACTCCACTCGAGTTCGCTGGCGCGACCACCCAATCGACCCCCACCCGACGTCGCGCCCTACCGCGGACCCACGGGCGAACGCGCCGACTGGTGGTGGTACACCCCCTTCGAACCCCCACCACCACAGACCAATTAGGTGGTTATCCAGTCGTCAGGCTTGTGAGGTCAGCTGACCAACTCCGGGTGGAACTTGGCTGCCATCCGGTGCAGTCCGTCTTTCCAGTCGACCGTTGCGGGCCCGATCAGTTCACGCATGAACGTGACATCGAGCGGATTGCCGCGCAGCGCCTGATCGCTCACTTCGAACGACGGCTCTACGCCGACTAGCGAGCCCAGGTACGTGCACCACTCCTGGATACTGACGAGCTGCTCGCTGGCCCAGTTGATCGTTGTCGCCGGAACCGACGCCGCTTCAAGCAGTTTCGGGATCGTGGCGATGATGTCGTCCTCGTGCATCAGGTTGTACCGCGCCGGGCCGCCCGGCGGGACGGGAATCGGAGAGCCGCTGAGCATCATCTCCAAGTGGAAGAGCGGCCACCCGCCGTTGTCGCCGTAGGGGACGTTGAGGCGGGCGATGGTGCTCGGGATGCCCAAGGCGCGCGCCATGGTGCGGACGACGACCTCGCCCGCGATCTTCGAGATGGAATACGTTGGGAAGAGGGGCTTGTGGTTGTCGCCGAGTGCCGCGCGTTCAGAGCGGGGGTCGTCGTCGGGTGGGTCGTAGACGGCACCGGACGAGCAATGCAGAAAGGCTTTCATCTCCCGGCAATGCGCCATCAGGAGTCCGACCGACTCGGCGTTGGCGGCGAGATCCTTGTCCCACCTCCCGCTCTTGGCCACCGCGAGGTTGATGACGTAGTCGAAATCGGTCGGAATCCCGGCGAAGTCTCCGCCCGCCAGGTTGACGGTCTCGCAGCGCACTCCCGACTTTTCGAGGTCGGCCCGCCCGGCGGCATCGGTGAAACGGGCGATACCCCACACCTCGTTGTCGGCCGCAAGGGCCTTGGCGACCGGAACGGCAACCTGCCCGGTGGGGCCGGTGATGAGGATTTTTGAACCGCGCATCGGCTAATCGTATGGGACCGCGCCGCGACTACAGGTTCGCGGTGACCGGCCCGACCAGCAGGCAGTTCGGGTCAGTCGTGAAGTCGAAGACCGCCCCACAACCCCTGCCCGACGACTCATACACCTTGCCGGGCTCATACGGCTCGAAGAAGACCTGCGCGGGTGCCGCATCTCTCGACGAGACGCACTGATCGGGCCCGCCCACGACGGACAGGCACGCCACAGCGTACTTGGGTCGCCATGGGGCCAGGCAGCCGGCGGAGGTCACCATCGCGGTCACCTTTGCGACACCGCCGACCTGCACGACCTGCGGTGGAGACACGGTGAAGTTGCACGGGCCCGGGAGTACCGGCGGCTGCGCGACCGCCGCGCCCGCACCCGCAATTCCGCTCACCACGACCGCTGCGGTCAGCCCGACAACCATGACGGTCCGCTTCATTCCTGGATGGTAGACCGCTCGGCAGGGTCTTTGGGCTGGAGTTCGCTCAGTGATGCCGATCGCGCCGCTGTTGCTGTGGACGTATCCCGGCATATAGCGGCGAGAGTAGTGCCGATAGGCCCTACTGAGCGCCGCCGCTCGGGCGCAGGCTGATATCGCCGGTAGTTGCCTACCGAACAATAGGAGGGTTACGGCGATGATGTACGACGGCTGGATGTGGGGGCACGGCTGGGGCTGGGCCGGATGGACGATGGTGTGCATCGCGATGGTGGTGTTCTGGGCGGCGGTGATCACGGCCGTTGTCGTCGCCATCCGCTACGCGGGCGGTTGGGCGAACGGCGCAGGAACCCAGGCCACGTACGGACCACCGCGTCCGCAGGATGTGCTCGCGGACCGGTTCGCTCGCGGCGAGATCGACGAAGACGAATACCGACAGCGCGCCGCGCTGCTCCACCAAAACCACTGACGACGATGCGATCGTTCACGCGGCGCCGCGTCCTCGCAGTGTTGGGTGCCGGCGGCGTCGTCGGCCTGGCCTACGCGCTTCGCAACATCGTCGACGCACCGGTGCCGCGTGTCCGCCTCACCGACGGGCACGGATTCGGCGGCACCGACTCGGTGGATATGAGCAGATACATGGAAATGTTCGCCCGGCACCAGGAGATCAGCCGCACGGTGGACGAGATTCCTGGCGGCGTGCGCACCAGTACTGAGTCGAACGTTCCGGAGCTCGCCGCGGAACTGCAGGAGCATGTGTCGACGATGTACGCACGTCTCGACCAGGGAGTCGAAGTGATGTGCATGAGTCCGACGCTGCCTTCTCTATTTCGGAAAGCAGGCGGTTACCGCCGTCAATTGACGTTCACCCCAACAGGAGTGATCGCCGAGGAAACCGCCGACGACCCCGCCATCACCGAGATGATCCGCGCGCACGCCCGTGAGGTCACCGGCTTCGTGCGCGACGGTATGCCCGCGATGATGCAGCAGATGATGGGGCCGGGCGGGATGATGGGGCCGGGCGGGATGGGACCGGGCGGGATGGGACCGCACCACCGGTGACCTCAGTCGGCTGCGCGCCGAACGCGAAACAGCTTGACGTCGGATGAGATGCCCTTGAGGTGGCGCGCGCCGGCGAAGGACCACGAGAATCTGTCGTCGTCACCACCCAAGGCGTCGCGCGCCGACTCCGACACCAGCACCGAGCCGGGACGGGCGGCGCTGGTCACTCGACTGGCCAGGTTCACCGGACTGCCGAACCAGTCGCCGGCCCGGCTGATCGCCATGCCTGTCGCCATCCCGGCGCGCAGTCGCGGCATCTCGTCGTCGTTTTCCGACGCCTCGACCAACGTCAGCACGCCCTCGAGAAGCGGAACCGGGTCGGGACTCACCAACATGACCTCGTCGCCGATGGTCTTGATGAAGCGCACGGGCGGGACCGCGACCTCGTGGGTCAGCTCGGTCAGACGGTGTGCCAGTCCTTCCAGCTCTGCAGGCGGCACCACTTCTCCGAGCCGCGTGAACCCGACGAGATCGGCGAAGGCGATGCTCACCAGTCGCGCGCCGGGAAGTCGTTGCCCCTCCGCAAGTTCCGATGCACTGATGGCCTCGGTCTCCAACAGATGTCGCAGTTGCAGCCGGAGCATCTCCTGGATCATGGGACCGAGCAGTGGAGCGGCCTCGCCGACGAGCACTTCGGCGTTTCTCGCGATGGTCAGCTCGGTGGCGTCCGGTTCGAAGATCGTCGCAAGACCGGCGTAACGCATCACCTCGGCCGCCCGCGACAGACCGTCAGCCAGCAGGCGGGTGATCTGTACGAGCTGATCGGGATCGATTCCCATCTCGATGAACCGTTGCCCGTACGCCGCCGCTTCGGCGTCCGCCCGCAGGAGGATGGCGGCATCGGGGTCGTCCACCGTCGGCAGGCCCATCGCACGTTGAACCCGCTGGAGAAGCTGCAGTTCGATGCCAGTTTCCTCGCAGACCTCGCGCGCGGACACGTAGGTGCCGTCGTCACCGAGCACCCGGCGGGCGGCGAGCAGCATCGGCGTGAACGAGTTCTTGATCCGCTCGAAGGTGAAGCCTTCACCCAGTAGCCACTCGATGAGTTCGGTCCGCTCGGTGCGGGCCTTGCCCTCGAGTCCGTCGAGCAGCCCGGACGCCTCGATGTCGTGATCTTCGGCCACCGGCTCAACGTATACCGCGGCTGCGTGCCATAGTCGGCCATGGCCTCGCCGCTGGTGCACGGGCTTCCGCCGATCATCGGCGAGGGCGCGCACACGCTGATCCTCGGCAACATGCTCAGTGTGAGGTCTGTTGCGACCGCGCAGTACTACGGCAATCCCCGCAACGCCTTCTGGCGGATCACCGGGGAGCTCTACGGGTTCGGAGCCGACGATCCGTACGATGACCGCACCGCTGCGCTTGTCGCCAACGGTATCGCGGTGTGGGATGTGCTGAAGGAGTGCAGGCGCGCCGGAAGCCTGGATTCGGCGGTGGAGCCGAAGAGCATGGTGGGCAACGACTTTGGCGACCTCTTTCTGACCTATCCCGGAATCAGCCGGGTGTTCTTCAACGGGGCGGCCGCTGAGACGAACTTCAACCGGCTCGTCCGGGTCGCCCCCGATGCGGACTACCGGCGACTACCGTCGACGAGTCCCGCGCAGACGATGCGCTACGAGCACAAATTGGCGATCTGGCGCGAGGCCCTCACCACGCACTAGGACACCGGAGGCCGGCGGCCCGCCCACGGTCGCGCCTTCTCGATCTGCGCGCTCAGAGACAGCAGGGTCGCCTCGTCGAACGGCCGACCCACCAGCTGGATCGATGTCGGTATGCCGTTTCCGTCGAATCCCCATGGGACGACCGCAGCCGGCTGGCCCGTGACGTTGAACAGCGCCTGGAACGGGACGCGTGCCGCGACGAGTAACAGGGTCGGGATCGCGCCGCGTTTCTGGTATGCGCCTATGCGCGACGGACCCAGTGCCGTGCCTGGCGTGATGACGACGTCCACGTCGTCGTAGATCGACGTGACGCGTTCGGTCAGTTGACTCTCCGACGCGCGGATCCGTTCCATCCGCGCGTCGGAGATCAGCCCGCCGATGCGCGCGAAGTTCCGCGTGCGGGCTTCCAGCCGCTCCGGGCGCGGCAGCGTCTGGACGTCGTCGTACGCGCCGCGGAAGTACCGGGACAACGCGTGCGCTATCGCGGTCTGCGGGTAGTCCGGATCCCGCACGACCACCTGATGTCCGAGCTCGCGTAACACCGCCGCCGATTCGTCCAGCGCGGCACGCTGTTGGGCACCGACACGCGTGACGACACCCAACGGGACCTTCGCGCTCAACGCAATTCGCAGGCGGCCCGGCTCTTTCGCCGCCGCCGCGACGAAGCCGGACTCGTCCGCGGTCACATCGAGGAACAGCGCGGCATCCTCGACAGTGCGCGCGATCGGGCCGTTGACGGTCAGGCCGTTCCATGCGTCGTCGTGGGGTGTGACCGGCACCCGATCGCGCTGCGGCTTGAGCCCGAACAGCCCGCACCATGTCGAAGGGATCCGGATCGACCCCATGCCATCCGAACCCAACGCCATCGGCGCAAGTCCCGCTGCCACCGCAGCGGCGCTGCCCGCGCTGCTGCCCCCGGGGGCGTAGTCGGTGTTCCACGGGTTGCGCGTCGCTCCGAAAGCGACCGTTTCGGCGAAGGACCACAGCGTCATCTCGGGCACGTTGGTTTTGCCGAGGATGACCGCGCCCGCCGCACGCAGCCGGCGAACGACTTCGGCGTCGGCGCTGCGGGCCGGGCCATGGGCGGCGGATCCATACGTCGTGAGCTCGCCCGCGACGTCGACGTCATCCTTGATGGCGATCGGCACCCCGAGCAGCGGCAGCCGTTCACCGGCGTCCAGGCGCGCCTGCGCGGCCGCCGCCTGCTCTCGCGCGGTGTCGGCGAGTATGACGCGATAGGACCTGAGTTCTGGATCGAGGCGGGCGATCCGTTCCAGGTACAGCTCGAGCAGCGCGGGTGCGGTGGCGCTTCCGTCCGCCAGCATGCGGGCTTGCTGCGCAGCTCCTGCGAAGGCGACGTCACGATCGTCCACCAGCTACCTCCGTACTCGCCGCCTCTGCCCGTCGGCGCGATCGCTCCCGCTAACGTAGCGGAATGTCCTGCGTGTTCTGTGCCATCGTCGCCGGGGATGCTCCGGCCATCAAGATCTTCGAAGACGACGACTACCTGGCGCTCCTCGACATCCGGCCGTTCACGCGGGGCCACACGCTGGTCATCCCCAAGCAGCACACCGTCGACCTGACGGACACGCCACCAGAAACGGTCGCCGCCATGGCGGCCATCGGACAGCGGATCGCGCGGGCAGCGCGTGAGTCCGGCCTGCACGCCGACGGCAACAACGTCGTCATCAACGACGGCAAGGCCGCCTTTCAGAGCGTGTTCCACATTCATCTGCACGTGCTGCCGCGGCAGAGCGGCGACAAGTTGTCCTTTGCGAAAGGAATGCTGTTGCGCCGCGATCCGGACCGCGAAGAGTCCGGACGCCTGCTGCGCGAGGCGCTGGCGAAACTCGACGCCGCCTCGGAGGGCTGAGCCATGACATCACGTGTCCAGCGGGCCATGCTGAAGGCGCTGAGCATCCACGACAAGATCTACCAGGCCAGCAATGGCTGGATCGGGCACCGCTTGCCGTTTGCTCCGCCGAATCTGTTGCTGCGCTCGGTCGGAGCGAAAACCGGTGCGGCAAGGACTAATACGCTCACTTACGCCAGGGACGGCGAGGACTATCTGGTGGTGGCGTCCAACGCCGGAGCGAGACGTTATCCGGCCTGGTACCACAATCTGAAGGCGAACCCCGACGTCGAGATCAACGTGGGGCCCAAGCGGTTTCCGGTCACCGCGCGGATCGTCGGCCCTGACGACGCCGACTACGCGCGGCTCTTCCGAATCGCCGACGAGAACAACAGCGGCCGCTACACGGCGTACCAGAAGAAGACGACGCGACCGATCACAGTGATCGCGCTGACGCCAAAGGCCTGACTAGAACAGCTCTTTCGCCAGCAGTTCCAGCGTCTTGTCACGCGCGGGCGCGGTGGCCGGATCGGTGCCGCGGTATGCAGAAGCGGCTGGGTTGACCATGACCTCGTCGACCCCGAACTCGTCGGCGAGCGCACGCACCTGCTCGGCGGCCTCGGTGGGCGAACCGACGACGCTGCGACGCAGGACGGCTTCGGTGATGTGCTGCCCCTGCGGGCTCAGTACCGTGGACTGTGCGTCCTCGACGAGATCCAGCGGCCCGAGCGGCTGACCGGTGCGCAGCCGGGCCATCATCTGCAGATTCGGCAGCGCCAGAGCCATTGCCTCGTCGTGGGTTTCGGCCACTATCGCGTTGACCGTCAGGAACGTCAGCGGTTCGGGCGCCAGGTCGCTCGGCCGGAATTCCGATCGGTACACGGCCAGCGCCTCGGCCGTCCCCTCGCCCGAGAAATGGTGCGCGAACACATACGGCAGCCCCTTGGCTGCGGCGAGGTGAGCCGAATACATCGACGAACCAAGCAGCCACAGCTTGGGCTCCGTCACCGCGGCCGGGGTGGCCTTGAGGACGTACCGCTGATTGGGGATCGGCACCCGCACACCGTTGGCGCTCATCAACGCGACCACATCGTCGAGGTAGTCCGGAAACGCCTCGATGTCGCGGTCGTCGCGACCGGCAGCACCGCGCAGTGCCATCGACGTCACCGGATCGGAGCCCGGCGCCCGGCCGATGCCGAGGTCGATCCGTCCCGGATGGGCGGCCTCCAGCAGTGCAAACTGCTCGGCCACCGCCAACGGCGCGTGGTTGGGCAGCATCACGCCGCCCGAGCCCAACCGCAGCCGTGTCGTGTGCGCGGCCAGGTGGGCGATGACCACCGGCGGGCTGGTCGCCGCGACCGACGGCATGTTGTGGTGCTCGGCGACCCAGTACCGGGTGTAACCGAGCCGGTCAGCCGTCTGCGCCAGCGCGGTCGACGCCGCCAGCGCATGCGAGGTCGACTGGTCGGTGCGTACCGGGACGAGGTCTAGAACGGAAAGTTGCATTGCACCTTCAACGCTACGTGGCGGCCGCGCCTTCCCCGTCGCGTGCATCTATTCGACTTCCGCCAGAGCCTTCGCCCGCTCGAACACGTCGTCGAGCATCTGCGGCGTGAGCCGTCCGGTGAACGTGTTCTGCTGGCTGGGGTGAAAGCAGCCGATGAGCGTGACATCGCCGAGGTCGGCCGTCGCGCCGTGACCGAACTTCGGTGCGGGCGATCCGACGGCACCACCGCCGTTGCGCACCATGTCCAGCGCGGCCCGCCAGCCGAACCCGCCGAGCGCGATGATCACGCGCACCGACGAACGCGCCAGTCGCCATTCGGCGTCGAGCCACGGCGCGCACGCGATCCGCTCCGCAGGCGTCGGCGCGTTGGCGGGCGGTGCACAGCGCACGGCGGCGGCCACGCGAGTGTCGTTGAGCGCCAACCCGTCAGCCGCGTCCACACACAGTGGCTGATTCGCCAGACCAGCACGATGTAACGCCGCGAAGAGAAAGTCGCCCGACCGGTCGCCGGTGAACACCCTTCCGGTGCGGTTGCCGCCGTGCGCTGCAGGCGCCAGACCCACGATCATCAGCCGCGGCGTCGCCGACCCCCAGCCTGGTATCGGCCGTCCCCAGTACGGCTGGTCGGCGTAGGACTTGCGTTTGACCACGGCGACGTCTTCGCGCCACTGCACCAGCCGGGGACACGCTCGGCATACCGAAATCTCCGCGTCCAGCTGCTCGAGCGTCTGCACCGCGCTGGCCAGCCGCGCCACCTGCTTCGGCGTCGACGCGACAGCGGTCGCGTCCGAGGCCATGTCGCCGGGCCACCCTGTACCAGGTGGGACCGGCGAGTCGAACAGTTCCCCCGTGCTCGGGTGGGCCAGCTTCAACTCCACATGAACACTGTGCCCGCGCGGCATAATCGCATGCCCAGCGGCCCTCGCCGCTGTTAGATTCGTCAAGATCACCATGACGAAGAGCACGCGCGGTCCGCTGTTTCTGATTCTGTTCTCCGCGCTGATGGCAGGCGCCGGTAACGGCATCTCGATCGTGGCGTTCCCGTGGCTTGTGTTGCAGCGCAACGGGTCTGCGCTCGAAGCATCGGTTGTCGCGATGGCCGGAACACTTCCGCTGCTCGCGGCCGCCCTGATCGCCGGCGCCGCGGTGGACTATCTCGGACGCCGACGCGTGGCGATGATCTCCGATGCGCTCTCCGCGATGTCAGTCGCCGCGGTGCCCGTGCTGGCGCTGACCTTCGGGGTCGAGATCATCAACGTCGCGGTGCTGGCCACCCTCGCCGCTCTCGGAGGTTTCTTCGATCCGGCGGGTATGACCGCCCGCGAGACGATGCTGCCGGAAGCTGCCGGTCGAGCGGGCTGGACACTGGACCACGCCAACAGCGTCTACGAGGCGATCTTCAACCTGGCCTACATCGTCGGGCCGGGCATCGGCGGTCTGCTGATCGCCACGCTCGGCGGCGTCAACACCATGTGGGTGACCGCGGCGGCGTTCGGGTTGTCGATCATCGCGATCGGCGTCCTACGCTTGGAGGGCACCGGCAGACCCGACCGGGAGGCGCTGTCGGAAAGCGTCTGGGCGGGCATCGTCGAGGGGCTGCGGTTCGTCTGGCAGAGCAAGGTCCTGCGCGCCTTGGCGTTCATCAGCCTGGTGGCCAACGGCCTCTACATGCCGATGGAGTCGGTGCTGTTCCCGAAGTACTTCACGGACCGCAACGAACCCGCACAACTGGGTTGGGTGCTGATGGCGATGGGCATCGGCGGCCTGGTCGGCGCGCTGGGCTATGCGGTGCTGTCGAAGTACATCAGCCGGCGCGCGACGATCTTGACCGCGGTGATCACGCTCGGCCTGGCGATGACCGTGATCGCGTTCCTGCCGCCGTTGCCGCTCATCCTCCTGCTGAGTGCTGTGGTCGGCGTCGTCTACGGGCCGATCGCGCCGATCTACAACTACGTCATGCAGACGCGGGCGCCCCATCATCTGCGCGGTCGGGTGGTCGGGGTGATGGGATCTCTCGCCTACGCCGCGGGCCCACTCGGGTTGATCATCGCGGGCCCGCTCGCCGACACCGCCGGCCTTCACGCGACGTTCCTGGCGCTGTCACTGCCGATGCTGCTGGTGGGCGTTCTCGCGGCATTTCTGCCCGCGCTGCGCGATCTCGATCGCACGCCGCCGCGACCGGCTGAGGGCTAGCGCGCGGCGGCGGGACCTGCCCGCGCGATCGATGCCAGCTCTTCACGCGAGCTGGCCCCCACCCGCTGGCACGCTCGGTACACGTGTCCCTCGACACTGCGGACGGACATCACCAGCTGGTCGGCGATCTGACGGTTGCTCATACCGGCCAGCACGAGCTCGACGATCTCGCGCTGACGCCCGGTCAGCGGCTGGCTCGCCGGACTCCGCAGCGCAGGCGTGCACAACCCGCCGCATGCGTCGCTGAGTTCCTTGGCCACCGCGGCGGCCCACAGACCGCGCTTTCGCTGCTGGTCCTTCGTGAAAGCCACCGCGGCCTGCGCGGCGACGTCGGCGGCGGTCGCGCGGTCACCGATCGCCTGGTACTCACTCGATGCCAGCAGTAGCCCCTCACCGTCGTTGGTGGCCAGCGATTCCATGTGCCGGGCAACGGCTTCGGCCAACGGCAGGTCCAGTTCGTCGGCGAGCTCGCGGGCGCGTGCCGCTCCGGACGCATCACCGAACTGTGCCGCCGCCTGCATACACGCAAGCTCATGAGTCGGCTGACTGCGTTGGCGCGCTTGTACCGCCGCCGCCTGCACGGCGGTGATCGCTTCGTTGATGCAGCCGTTGGCGGCAAGCGACCAACCAGTGGCGATGCTCAGCGCGGTCTGCATGAACAGAAAGTCCGGCGGTACGCAGGACTGCGCCTCGGCGATCGCCGCCCTGGCGGCCTCGGCTTCGCCGAGTTTCGCGTGTGCCTCGGCGAGCAGGAAACAGGTCGCGGGTCGCAAACCTGTTCTGACGCTGTGCCGTTCCACTCCGGCGAGCGCTTCGTGTAAGAACTTGACGGCGTCTCTGACGTTGCCGCGCATGAGTTCGGCCACGCCCATCAGGGACGCCAGGTTCGCGTAGGCCAGGCTGGGGGCCTCACGTGCCGAGTCGGCGAGCTGCCCGACCATCGCCACACATTCGTCGGTCCGTCCGGTCAGCCTGCAGGCCCTGGCGTAGACACTGCCGAACCAGAACCGCATATGCGATGCCTGGAACGACGTGATGGCACGGTCGACGGCGGCCTGCGCGACGGTCGTGAGATCGTCTCCGGAACCCAGCGCTCCGAGCGCCATGGTCAGGGCGACCGACGCCATCATCGCGTGGAAATCCGACAGTAGGCCGGAATCCAGTGCGGCTGTGGCCTTTTCGGCAGCCACATCACACCGGGCGGAGACTGCGTCGACGCACGCTTCGACCGCCATCCGCGCCGCTGCGTCGGCAGGCGCCTCGGGATCGGGCGGCAGGTCGCCGAGCAGCGCCGCGGCGTCGTTGCACCGGCCGAGCATCCAGATCATGTTCGCAGCGCGCAGCGTGGCCCATTGATATGCGCCTTCGGCGCCGTCCTCGCCGATCGCCCGCAACACCTCCTCGGCCTGCGGGCCGCGACCGAGGAGCAACAGGTTAACCGCTCGCACCGCAAGGGCATTGGGCGCACCGGCCGACGCCGCCGACGTGGCGAAGCGATCGGCCAGGTCGAGGTCCAGCAGCGTCATCGCGTATTGCGCGGCCTCGAGGCACAGCTGCGGGTCCGGAGGCAGATCGGACTCCAATGCCAGCAGCGCCCTGCGCACGGTCGCCTGCGAATCGGCGTCGGGATCCGCTGCGAGCCGCTGTGCCAACCGGCCACGGATCTTCGAAAGGTACATCTCACCGGCGCCCGCTCGGCGCAGTTCGCCGTACAGCGGATGGGCCAGGCGGGCCATGAGTCGATCACCGGCACGCTCGATGGTGATCAGGTGCATCCGCTCGGCGCTCTCGAGGTCACCACGCCCCACCAGATCGCACAGCACGTCGAGGGCCAGCGGTTCACATTGCGACAGTGTGTCGACGACGAGCGCGACCTCCGGCGTGAGTTCGTGCAATTGCCTGCCGACCATGTCGCTGATGCTCTGCGATACCGCGACATCGCCGTCCCACATCCAGACGCCTGCCATCAAACGCATCCGGCCGGCGGCCACCTGGTCGTTGACCAGCTGATGCAGAAAGAGCGCGTTGCCTCCGGTGAGTTTCCAGAAGCGGCGGGCGCTGCGGGCGTCCACGACGCCGTCGACGGCGGCCTCGATCATGGCGTGCGTTGCTTCGACGGTCAGCGGCTCCAGATCGAGGCGCGTGAGCAGCCCGTCCTTCCACAGTGCGGTGATCGCGTCGGGCGGCTCCGTACCTGCCCGCAACGTCACCACGAGGCGGGCGCTGCGGCTGTGGGCGAGCTGGTGGACGACGTGGGCGGACAGTCCGTCGAGCAGGTGCGCATCGTCGACGCCAACCACGATTCGGCCCTGACGCTGCTGGGCGACAAAGGAATTGATGACGTGCCGGACGTTGGGCATGGGATCGGCGATCGGATCGCTGATCAATGCGGTGAACGCGCCCAGCGGGAGCGCGCGCGCAGATTCGGTGCCGACGATCCAGTTCGTCCGCTCTCCCGCGGCCTCTGCACGCGTGAGGACTTCGCGTGCGAGCCGGGTCTTTCCGACTCCCGCCGCCCCCACGATCACTACACCGGAATACTTGCCAACCCCGCTGAGCGCGCGACGAATGGTCGAGAGCTCGCCGTCACGTCCCGCCAGCGGATCCCCGCTGATCACGGCGCGACTATAACGCGCGTCAATTCTCCTGCGTTGGCATTTCACGAGCTGTTTGCATCCGCGGCCCGCGTCGAACAGTTCCGGCGGGGTGCTCGGCAAGATGATCTCACCGCAGAACCTCACGATCGCGGCATGTGCATCCTGTCGGGGCTGCAGGCCTCGCCGGTGCTCGAGTGGATGGTCCCGTGACGTGCGCTCGTAGGATCGATCTGTGAGTGCCGATGCGCTGGCGGGCCTGATCGCCGAATTGCCCGAGGGTGCCGTCGTGACCGATCCCGACATCCTGGCGTCGTACCGGCAGGACCGCGCCTTCGATCCGAACGCGGGAACGGCGCTGGCGGTGGTGCGTCCCCGCAGCACGGCCGACGTCCAGGCGACGCTGCGGTGGGCGACGGCCAACAGGATCGCGGTCGTGCCGCGCGGCATGGGCACCGGGCTGTCCGGCGGTGCCACCGCTTTGGACGGCGCCATCGTCCTGACCACGGAGAAGATGCGCGGCATCACCGTTGACCCGGTCACCCGAACGGCGGTGGCGCAGCCGGGACTGCTCAACGCCGAGGTCAAGAAAGCCGTCGCCGAGCATGGGCTCTGGTATCCGCCGGACCCGTCGTCGTTCGAGATCTGCAGCATCGGCGGCAACATCGCCACCAACGCCGGCGGGCTGTGCTGCGTGAAGTACGGCGTCACCACCGACTACGTGCTCGGCCTGGAGGTGGTGCTGGCCGACGGCACCGCCGTGCGGCTCGGGGGCCCGCGGCTCAAGGATGTCGCCGGGCTCTCGCTGACCAAACTGTTCGTCGGCAGTGAAGGCACGCTCGGCGTGATCACCGAAGTGACTCTTCGCCTGCTGCCGCCGCAACAAGTCGCCAGCACGGTCGTCGCCACGTTCGACTCCGTCGAAGCGGCGGCCCAATCCGTCGTCACCATCACCGGCAGGATGCGGCCGTCGATGCTCGAGTTCATGGACTCGGCGTCGATCAACGCCGTCGAGGACAAGCTGAAAATGGGACTCGACCGCGACGCCGCCGCGATGATGGTGGCGGCGACCGACGACCGTGGCGCAACAGGAATCCAGGATGCCGAATTCATGGCGGAGGTGTTCACCAAACACGGTGCCAAGGAAGTGTTTTCCACCTCGGATCCCGACGAGGGCGAGGCCTTCGTCGCCGCACGAAGGTTCTGCATCCCGGCCGTGGAGTTGAAAGGTTCGCTGCTGCTCGAGGACGTCGGCGTGCCGCTGCCTGCGCTGGCCGAGCTGGTGAGCGGCGTCGCCAAGATCGCCGCTAATCACGACCTGTTGATCTCGGTGATCGCACACGCCGGCGACGGCAACACCCACCCGCTGATCGTCTACGACCCCGCGGACGCCGCCATGTCCGAGCGCGCCCACCAAGCATTCGGCGAGATCATGGACCTCGCCGTGGGGCTCGGCGGCACGATCACCGGCGAGCACGGCGTCGGCCGGCTCAAGCGCCCCTGGCTCGAAGGGCAGATCGGCCCCGAGGCGATGGAGCTCAACCGACGCATCAAAGCCGCTCTCGATCCGGGAAACATCCTCAATCCGGGCGCGGCGTTCTGACTTGTGCGCTAACCGCACTGCGCTCACCGCACGTGTTCGCACACGAATCGCTGTGCGCTATGTGCGACAAATCTGGAAAACTGCCGCTGTCTATTGACACGTCCAGCATACTGTCGTACCAATGAGACATGACAGCAACTCTGTCTCAGGGGTCATCCGCCCGCTTTCAACTTGCCACCGCCGACACCTGGGCCAGTCCATGGGAGATGTACCGGGCGCTTCGTGACCACGACCCCGTCCACCACGTCATCCCCGACGACCCCGACCTCGACTACTACGTGATGTCACGGCACGCCGACATCTTCACAGCGGCGCGCGATCACGAGACGTACTCGTCAGCGCAGGGTCTGACCGTCAACTACGGCGAGCTCGATCTCATCGGCCTCGCCGACAACCCGCCGATGGTGATGCAGGATCCGCCGGTGCACACCGAGTTCCGGCGCCTGGTGTCGCGGGGCTTCACACCGCGCCAGGTCGAGGCCGTCGAACCCAAGGTGCGGGACTACGTCAAAGAGCGAGTGGAGCGTATCCGCAAGAACGGCGGCGGTGACATCGTCGCCGAGCTGTTCAAACCACTGCCCTCGATGGTGGTGGCGCACTACCTCGGTGTGCCAGAAGGCGACCGTGACAAGTTCGACGGCTGGACCGAAGCAATCGTCGCGGCGAACACCGCCGAGGGTGGCGTGGCGGGAGCGCTGAACCATCTGGGCGACGCGCTCGGAGAGATGATGGCCTACTTCACCGCGCTGATCGAGCGGCGTCGTGTCGAGCCCGAGGACGACACGGTCTCACATCTCGTGGCGGCCGGCGTCGGCGCGGACGGCGACATCGCTGGCGTGCTGTCGATTCTCGCGTTCACCTTCACGATGGTCACCGGTGGCAACGACACCACGACCGGCATGCTCGGCGGTTCGGTGCAGTTGCTACACCAGCGACCCGACCAGCGAAAGCTGTTGGCCGACAACACCGATCTGATCCCTGACGCGATCGACGAGCTGTTACGGCTCACCTCGCCGGTGCAGATGCTCGGCCGCACGGTGACCCGTGACGTCACCGTCGGCGACACCACGATCCCCGAGGGCCGGCGCGTGATGTTGCTCTACGGATCGGCCAACCGCGACGAACGCCAGTACGGCGACGACGCGGGCACCCTTGATGTGACGCGTAAACCGCGCAACATCTTGACGTTCAGCCACGGAGCCCATCACTGCCTTGGCGCCGCGGCCGCGCGGATGCAGTCGCGGGTCGCACTGACCGAGCTGTTGACACGGATCCCGGACTTCGAGATCGATGAGGACGGAATCATCTGGGCCGGCGGAAGCTACGTGCGTCGTCCGTTGTCCGTTCCGTTCACGGTGACCGGCTGATGCCCGGCGACTGGCTTGCCGAGCGGCGCACCGAGGTGGCCGCTGACCGCATCCTGGACGCAGCGGGCGACCTGTTCGCCAAGAAAGAGGCCGCGACCGTCGGCATGCACGAAATCGCCTCGGCCGCAGGCTGCTCCCGCGCGACGCTGTACCGGTACTTCGAGAATCGTGAAGCGCTCTACACCGCCTACGTCCATCGCGAGGCCTACCGGCTCTACCGGGAGATGACCGATCAGATCAACGCCGTCGTCGATCCGCGCGAGCGACTGATCGAGGGGCTCATCGCGTCACTGCGCAACGTTCGCGAAAGCCCCGCGCTGGCATCGTGGTTCGCGACCACCCAGCGGCCCATCGGCGCGGAGATGGCCGAGGAGTCAGAGGTCATCAAGGCGTTGACCGAGGCTTTCGTGATCTCGCTCGGTTCCGACAACCCCGAACTGGTCGCAAACCGTGCGCGCTGGCTGGTTCGTGTGATGACCTCGCTGATGTTGTTCCCCGGGCACGACGAGGAGGACGAGCGGGCGATGCTCAACGAGTTCGTCGTGCCCATCGTGCTGCCCGCGAGCCAGAAGTTGTCCGGGTAGTCACTGACGCGACATCGCGACATCGCAGGTGTAGAGAGGCGTCAGGTGGTGCGCACGCGGGTGCAGCGGTGGAGCAGCCAGGCCAGCGGCACCGTCACGACGAACGTGACGATGAACAGCCACCACATCGAACCGGTGTAGATCGGGTACCGGACGATCTCGACCATCACCAGTTCCATGGTCAAGAGATGGATCAGGAAGATCTCGTAGGAGATCTCGCCGAGGAAGACCATCGGCCGCGACGCCAGGAACCTCGCGTAGACACCGCGGTCCCCCAACGCGAGCGGCGCCACCATCAGCGTGGCGATCACGGCGTAGAAGCCCGCCTTGAACAACGCCTCGCGGAGTTCGGCCGGAGACGTCGTCGGTGCACCGCCGATCGGCGTGGACACGATGAAGTAGCAGACCACCGCGAGCGGAATGCACGCCAGTGCGTACGCCCGCACCCCCAGGGGCTGCAGAGCGGCGAGAACCATCCCGCCGATGAACCACACGAGATACGTCGGCAACCACAGTCGCGCAGCGTCGGGCAGGAAATCGGTGGTATGGACGAGGATCAGCCACGCCGGGGTGAGCAATGCCAAACCCCCAAGGCCTGCCAGCAGCAGGCCCGGCCGCCACCGCCGTCGGCACAGCACCACGAGCAGCAGATAGGCCAGTGCTGGCAGCACGACGTAGAAGGCGGCCTCGACCGCCAGGCTCCACATCTGCGTAAGCCCTTGATGCAGAAACGAATACAGGTAGTTGTCCGTATAGATCTGGGTCAGCGTGAGATTGCGGAACAGGCCTTCCCAGGTGTGTCCGGGGTTGGGCCCGGCGGTGCGGAAGTGGTACAGCAGATAGGCGGCCAGCACCGTGACCACGTATGCGGGCATGATGCGTCGCACCCGGTGCCATGCGTAGCGGCGCACCGACGGCGACGATTCGCCCGACGCGGCCGCGTTCACCCAGGGACTGAAGAGCAGAAATCCCGAGAGCACGAAGAAGATCGGAACGCCGATCTCCGCACGCGACCACACCAAGCCGGCATAGCCGTGGGTGTACTTGCCGGTGGTGTACGCCGCGTGGGTGAGCATGACCAGCAGCGCCGCCACGGCCCTGATACCGGTGAGCGATGCGACCCGCTCAGGCTTGCCGACGGATTCCAGTCCGCCTTGGGCATCGACACTGTTGGACAGGGTCATTTGGATTTGTGGCCGGTCTTCCCGCCCTTTCGTGGCGGACGGTCGGGTTGCAGGTTGATCAGAATGCCCTGAATGCGGGTTTTCTCAAGGGCTTTCAAGGTGTCGTGGGACAGCTTGGCGGGCAACTCCACCAGCGAGTGGTCGGGCCGGATCGAGATGTGCCCGAAGTCGCTGCGGTGCAAGCCGCCCTCGTTGGCGATGGCGCCGACGATCGCGCCGGGCATCACCTTGTGCCGCTTGCCCACCGAGATGCGATAGGTGGCGAAGTCGCCGCGTCGTTCGCGTGGTTTGCGCGGACCCTCGTTGCGCGGTTCCCGGTCGGGTCGTTCGCGACGCTTCTCCGGCGGCGGTTCGGTCATCAAGAACTCTTCGCCGTCGCGGCTCTGCAATGCCAGCGCCGCGGCGATATCGGCGAGCGGCACGTCGTGATCGCGTTCGTAGCCCTCGATCAGCTGGCGGAACAACTCGATTCCCGGCGCAGCGAGCGCCTCGGTGATCGAGTCGCGGAACTTCGCGACGCGGTTGGCGTTGACGTCGTCGACTGAGGGCAACTCGATTTCGACGAGCTTCTGCCTGGTGACCCGCTCGATGGACTTGAGCAGATGACGTTCCCGCGGCGTGACGAACAGCAGCGCGGTCCCCGATCGGCCCGCCCGGCCGGTGCGCCCGATGCGGTGCACGTAGGACTCCGGGTCGTGCGGGATGTCGAAATTGACCACGTGCGATATGCGTTCGACGTCGAGGCCGCGCGCTGCCACGTCGGTGGCCACCAGAATGTCGAGGCTGCCGTCCTTGAGCGAGTTGATCGTGCGCTCGCGGACGGCCTGTGGGATGTCACCGTTGATGGCTGCCGCGGAAAAGCCTCGGGCGCGCAGCTTTTCGGCGACCTCCTCGGTGGCCTGCTTGGTGCGGACGAACACGATCATCGCGTCGCCCTGTTCGACCTCGAGCAACCGGGTCAGCGCGTCCATCTTGCGGGGGTAGGACACCTGGATGTAGCGCTGGGTGATGTTCTCGGCGGTCTGAGTCTTGGACTTGACCGTCACCTCGACGGGACCGTGCAGGTATTTCGATGTGATCTTCTTGATGGCCGGCGGCATGGTCGCCGAGAACAGCGCGACCTGCTTGTACTCCGGGGTGTCGGCGAGGATGCGTTCGACATCCTCGGCGAAGCCCATCTGCAGCATCTCGTCGGCCTCGTCGAGCACCATGTAGTCGAGGTGCGAGACGTCGAGCGTGCCCTTCTCCAGATGATCGATCACGCGCCCGGGTGTGCCGACGACGATCTGCGCTCCGCGCTTGAGCCCGGCGAGCTGGGGTCCGTATGACGAGCCGCCGTAGACGGGCAGAACGTTCACGTGCAAGTGCGCGCCGTAGCGGCTGAACGCCTCGGCGACCTGCAGTGCGAGTTCGCGCGTCGGCGCCAGCACCAGCGCCTGGGTGGTCCGGCTGTTGGTGTCGATCTTCGACAGGATCGGGATCGCGAACGCCGCGGTCTTGCCGGTGCCCGTCTGCGCCAGGCCGACCACGTCCGAACCCTTGAGCATGGCCGGAATCGTGGCGGCCTGGATGGCGGACGGCGACTCATAGCCGACCTCTTTGACGGCCTGCAGCACCGAAGGGTGAATCTGCAGGTCGTCAAAGGTGAGTTCTGCCCGGTTCTCGTCCGGGTCGGAGGTCGTCATCAGTCGATGAGTCTAGTGCCCGCCGGCTGCCCGACCCGCCGCGCGGCTTGCCCAATCGTCGGGACGGGTTTCGGTACCGTTGCGCACCGTGAAGTCGGCGGCTGCGATCTGCATGGTGATGCTCTCGGTGGCGTCGGCGGTCGCCGGGTGCAGCTCAGGAGACTCCACCGCCTCCAAGACCCCGGGGCCGACGGCGCCGAACGTCAGCGCACCGCCGCCGAACGCACCGACTCCGGCGGGTCCGGTGCCGGTGGCGACGCCGGCGCGCGAGGCCCAGCCGTGTGACGTCGACCTGGCAGCGCCCGAGATCGCCACCGCGGTGTCAGCGCTGCCGCG
The DNA here is from genome assembly GCF_000230895.2 of Mycolicibacterium rhodesiae NBB3. The sequence continues at coordinate 3,722,469 of NC_016604.1, read as the reverse complement.
CGATCCACGAAGCAACCAGGGGTGGAGCCCCGAACCGCTGGCGGGCAACTACAACGAATGCGCGCCGCTGTCCGTGGTGATCGTGAAGGCCAACACCAACGCGCAGAACCCGAACACCCGCGCGGTGATGTTCCATCTGGGCCAGTTCATCCCCAGCGGCGTGCCGGACACCTACGGCTTCAATGGCATCGACAACGCCGTGACCACTGGTGACACCGTCGCGTTGCGATACTCCAGCGGAGCCCCCGGACTGGACAGCGTCGTGAAATTCAGATGGAACGGCAACGGTGTCGAGCTGATCGGCAACACGCCCGGCTAGACGTTTCGCCGAGACTGCTGAGAGATCGCCATTTCGCGCCAATACGCGATCTCTCAGCAGTCTCGGCGCATCCGGGGTGTCGCCGCACTCGCCTAAGGTTGGGCGTGTGTTCGTCTCTGACGACAGAGTCATCTACAGCGCATCTGATCTCGCCGCGGCGTCACGCTGTGAGTACGCGTTGTTGCGCGCGTTCGACGCGAAACTCGGCCGGGGCCCCGCCGTCACAGCCGAAGACGAATTGCTCGCCCGCACCGCCCAGCTCGGCGGCGAACACGAACAGCGCCACCTCGATGAGCTTCGCGAACTGTCCGAAGAGAACGTCGCGATCATCGGCCGGCCCGACTACACCATCGACGGACTGACTGCCGCGGCCGAGGCGACCATGCGCGCTGTGGAACGCCGGGCCCCGGTGATCTATCAGGCCGCCATGTTCGACGGTCGGTTCGCCGGCTTCGCCGACTTCCTGGTGCTGGACTCCGACCAGTACCGGCTGCGCGACACCAAGCTCGCGCGCTCGGTCAAGGTGGAGGCCCTCCTGCAGCTGGCCGCTTACGCGGACACCCTGACCCGCGCGGGGGTGCCGGTGGCACCCGAGGTGGAGTTGGTGCTCGGCGACGGCGCGACCGTCAGATACCGCGTCGACGAACTGCTTCCGGTGTACGAAGGCAGACGCGCTGCGCTGCAACGGCTACTCGATGACCACCACACCAGCGGCGCCGCGGTCGCATGGGAGAACGAGGACGTGCGGGCATGTTTCCGCTGTCCCGAATGCGAGATCCAGGTCCGCGCCCATGACGACCTGCTGCTCGTCGCCAACATGCGGGTGAGTCAGCGGGCGCGGCTCATCGACGCGGGCATCACCACCGTCGCCGAGCTCGCGGCCCACAGCGGCCCCGTGCCTGAACTGTCGTCGCGCACGGTCAAGGCGTTGACGGCGCAGGCGCGGCTGCAGCGCACCCCGAAGGTGGACGGCAAGCCCGCCTACGAGGTCATCGACGCGCAGCCGTTGATGGTGCTGCCGGACGCCAACAAGGGCGACCTGTTCTTCGACTTCGAGGGTGACCCGCTGTGGACCGTCGACGGACGCGAATGGGGGCTCGAATATCTGTGGGGCGTATTGACATTGGCTGGATCGGCCGGCTCGCCGGCCACCACCGACGGGTTCCACCCGTTCTGGGCCCACGACCGCGCCAGTGAGCGCACGGCGCTGGCCGACTTCCTGGCGATGGTGCGCAAGCGGTTGAGGCGCTACCCCGGCATGCACATCTACCACTACGCGGCCTACGAGAAGAGCACGCTCCTGCGGCTGGCGGGCCGCTACGGGGTTGGCGAGAACGACGTCGACGACCTGTTGCGCAACGGCGTGCTGGTCGACCTGTATCCGTTGGTGCGCAAGAGTATCCGGGTCGGCACCGAGAACTACAGCATCAAGTCGCTGGAGCCGCTCTACATGGGCAACGAGCTGCGCAGCGGTGAGGTCACCACCGCCACCGACTCCATCACGCAATACGCGAACTACTGCGAGCTGCGCGATGAGGGCCGAGCCGACGAAGCGGCTGCTGTGCTCAAGAAGATCGAGGACTACAACGCCTACGACTGCCGGTCCACCCGCCGCCTGCGCGACTGGATGATGGCCCGCGCCATCGAGTCCGGTGTCCCGCCGCGCGGTCCGCAGCCGATACGCGACGACGGCGCGGTCACAGCGATCGAACTCGGCGACGATCTCGAACGCAGGCTTTCCAAGTTCGCGGGTGACGGCGTGGAACCGCGGAGCGCCGAGCAGACCGCCGTGGCGATGGTCGCCGCCGCACGCGGATTCCACCGTCGCGAAGCCAAGCCGTTCTGGTGGAGCCATTTCGATCGCGTCAACAATCCCGTCGACGAATGGTCCGACAACAGCGACGTGTTCATCGCCGACGAGGCCACGATCGTCAACGACTGGCACCAGCCGCCCAAGGCACGCAAGCCCCAGCGTCACGTCCGGCTGACCGGTGGGCTCGCGAACGGTGAGCTGACGACCAGCATGTACGCGTTGTACGACCCACCCGCGCCTGCCGGCCTTGCCGATGACCCCGACCGTCGCGGGTTCGGCAGCGTCACCGTTCTCGAGTGCGACGACCCCGAAGTGCCCACCGAAGTCGTGGTCTGCGAACGACCTCCCAAGGACGGCGACGTCTTCGACCAGGTGCCGTTCGCGCTGACACCGGGACCACCTGTACCCACGAAGCCGTTGCAGGATTCGATCGAGCAGACCGCGCTCTCGGTGGCCGCCGGCCTTCCGAATCTGCCCCCCGACGCCGTGACTGACATCCTGTTGCGGCGGCCGCCCCGCACCGTCAGCGGCGGTGAACTCCCCCGCACCGGAGTGATCGCCGACGATATCGCCTCAGCGCTGAGGGATCTCGATTCGTCGTACCTCGCGGTGCACGGGCCGCCGGGCACCGGCAAGACATTCACCTCCGCCGCAGTGATCGCCCGACTGGTCAACGAGCACGCGTGGCGCATCGGCGTGGTGGCCCAGTCACATGCGGTGGTCGAGAACCTGCTCGGCGGCGTGATCGAGGCGGGGGTCGACCCCGGTCGGGTGGGCAAGAAGAAGAGCTCGGGAACGCCGTGGCGGCAGGTCGACGAGAAGGACTACGCGGCGTTCATCATCGACACCGACGGGTGCGTCATCGGCGGCACCGCTTGGGATTTCGCCAACACCGCACGCGTTCCCCGCAATTCCCTGGATCTGCTCGTGGTCGAGGAGGCCGGCCAGTTCTGCCTCGCCAACACCATCGCGGTGGCGTCCGCAGCGCGCAATCTGCTGCTGCTCGGCGATCCGCAGCAGCTGCCACAGGTCAGTCAGGGCACCCACCCCGAACCGGTCGACACATCGGCGTTGGGCTGGCTCATCGGCGGAAGGCACACGCTGCCAACCGAACTGGGGTACTTCCTCGATCGCTCGTATCGCATGCACCCGACGGTGTGCGCCGCAGTGTCGCGGCTGTCCTATGACGGGCGCCTTTGGTCTTTCGGCACGGTGACCGGAGCACGCCACCTAGACGGACACCCCCCTGGGGTTCGCGTGCTCACCGTCGACCACGGCGGCAACTCCACCGACAGTCCCGAGGAAGCCGATGCGATCGTCGGACAGATTCGCGGCCTGCTCGGCACGGCCTGGACCGACGAGAAGGGCACTGTGCCCTTGACTCAGAAGCACGTATTGGTCGTCACGCCGTACAACGCGCAGGTTGTCACGCTGCGACGACGCTTCGAGAGCGCGGGTCTGACCGACATCGAGGTGGGCACCGTCGACAAGTTCCAGGGCAGGCAGGCCCCCGTGGTGTTCGTGTCGATGACCGCATCGTCGGCCGATGATGTGCCACGCGGAATCGCGTTCCTGCTCAACCGGAATCGGCTCAACGTGGCGGTGAGCCGGGCGAAGTACCTCGCGGTCATCGTGCAGTCGCCGCTGCTGACCGAGTATCTACCGGCCACCCCGGATCGCCTGGTCGAGCTGGGTGCGTTCCTGGCGTTGAGCACGTGTGGTAAACCCACGAGGTGAGCTTGACCGAGCGGCTGGTCCAGATCGTCGGACCCGGCTACGTCAGTACCGACGCCGACGTGCTCGCCGGGCTCAGCGTGGACCACACCGGGCGGTACCGCGGGCGAGCCGGTCTGCTGGTGCGTCCGGGCTCGGCTGACGAAGTCGCCGACGTACTGCGCGCGTGCCGCGACGCCGGCGCATACGTCACCGTTCAGGGCGGGCGGACCTCGCTGGTGGCCGGGACGGTGCCGGAGCACGACGACGTGTTGCTGTCGACGGAGCGGCTGCGCGACGTCGGCGACGTCGATGTGTTGGAACGTCGGATCCGAGTGGGTGCCGGCGTCACTCTGGCGGCGGTGCAGCGGGCGGCGTCGGCGGCGGGCCTGGTGTTCGGTGTCGATCTGGCCGCACGGGACTCCGCGACCGTCGGCGGAATGGCATCCACCAACGCGGGCGGACTGCGGACGGTCCGTTACGGCAACATGGGTGAGCAGGTCATCGGCCTGGACGTGGCGCTGCCCGACGGGACGGTGGTGCGCCGTCACAGCCAGGTGCGCATGGACAACACCGGATACGACCTGGCCTCGCTGTTCATCGGTGCCGAAGGCACGCTGGGGGTCATCACCACCTTGGATCTGAGGTTGCATCCAGCGCCCAGGAGCCGGGTCACCGCGGTCTGCGGCTTCGCCGATCTGGACGCGCTCGTCGAGGCGGGACGCGCGTTCCGCGAAATGGACGGCATCGCGGCGCTGGAGTTGATCGACGCACGCGCGAGCGCGTTGACCGCCGAGCATGTCGGGGTGTCCGCACCCGTCGAGGGCGCGTGGCAGCTTCTCGTCGAGCTGGCGGGCGACACCGATCAGACCGAACGTCTCGCCGAGGCTCTCGACGACGCGCGGCTGGCCGGCGAGCCCGCGGTGGGTGTCGACGCCGCCGCGCAGCAGCGACTCTGGCAGGTGCGTGAGGCCGTCGCGGAGGTGCTCGGCGTGTACGGTCCGCCGCTCAAATTCGATGTCTCGCTGCCTCTTTCGGCGATCCATCCATTCGCCACTCAGGCAGCCGATCTGGTCGCTGCGCAAGCGCCCGACGCCATACCGGTGCTGTTCGGTCATGTCGGCGAGGGCAATCTGCACCTCAATCTGGTGCGATGCGTGCTGGACGCCGACACCGAACACGCCCTGTACTCGGCGATGATGGAGCTGATCGCGGGGCTCGGCGGCAACGTCAGCTCAGAACACGGCGTCGGCAGCCGCAAGCGCGACTATGTATCGATGTCGCGCAGCGACAACGACATCGCGGCGATGCGGGCGGTCAAGGCGGCGTTCGATCCCACGGGTTATCTCAATCCCGCGGTCCTGTTCGACTAATCGCCCTACTCGCGCAAGAAAAGTCAGTCGCGCCAGGCGGTCGAATGCCTGCCGGGACGGGGTACGTCGTCGGGCTCGTCACGCGAATGCCTGCCGCCCGACTCGAACCAGAACGGATGCGGCTGGTGCTCGTCCTCGCGTAGCCGGTGACGCGAGTGGCGGCCGGCGTCGGTCGAAGACTCCGCCTGCTTGACGTGAAAACCGTTGTGCGCGAATCCCGCAGGCTTCGCAGGCACGGGCCGGTCCTCGGCGCGCAGGAATTCGAGGATGTCCCGGCGCGGGTCATCATCTGTCGGCTCGTCCTCGGTCTCATGGCGCCAGGATTCGACCGGCTCGTCGTGCCACACATCGGCGGGTGCGTGCAACAGATGCGGTGTGCGCGACGCCATCGGCTCGGTGGCCGGTTCGGTGTCCGCGGGTTTCCACGCGATCGGTCCGGCATCGTCCCATGACACCGTGTACTCGACGTAGTCGTCGTGGTCATCGGCGAATCCCTCGTCTTCGCCGCGATCGTCGCCGGGCCGATCGTCGATGGCGCTCGATTGCGGGTTGCCGAAGCCGAGTAAGAACAACGCCGCGCCGACGCCGAACAACGCGAAGAACGCCGGCATGAGCAGGGTCTGCGACATGGCTTCGGAGAACGGCGCCCTCAGGAACGTGGGCAGTATCGTCATCGCCGCTTCACCGCCTGGGGACCTCGCTGCCGACGATGGCAACTGATCGCTGATCCGCCACGTCATGAACGCCGCCACTCCCGCGCTGCCCAACACCGTCCCCACCTGTCGGGTGGTGTTGTAGACACCTGAACCGGCGCCCGCCAGATCCGGAGGGAGGTTCCGCGTGGCGGTCGCGGCCAGCGGCGACCAGATGAAAGCCATTCCGACCCCGGTCACCGTCAACGGCAGCACTATTCGCCAGATCGGGGTGGTGGGTGTCATCTCGACGGACAGCCACAGCATCGAGATCGCCACCAGCGAGAAGCCGAACCCGATGATCGGGCGCGGATGCGACCTGTCGACGATTCTGCCGACGAGCGGTGCGAGCGCCCCCGACGCGACGGCCATCGGAGCGACCACGAGTGCCGAACGTGTCGGCGAAAGTCCGCACACCGCCTGCGCGTAGAACATCACCGGCACGATCATCGCCGTCACGACGAAACCGATCGTGGCGACGCCGATGTTGCACAGCGAGAAGTCACGGTCGCGGAAGATGTACAGCGGAACCAGCGGGTCGTTGGGATTGACGTATTGCCAGAACAGAAATGCCGCCATGAAACCGATGCCGCCGGCGATCGTCCCCCACACCCACGGCGCCCAGTGGTGGGCCTGCCCTTCCTGAAGGGCGAACACGATCATGAACATGCCGATCCCCGACAACGCCATCCCGGGCAGATCGAATCGCTGCTTGCGTGTCTCGAGTTGCGGTATCAGCCGCACGGCCATGGCCACACCGATGATGCCGACCGGCACGTTGACGAAGAAGATCCACTGCCAGCCGAGGCCGTCGACCAACACGCCGCCGGCCAGGGGGCCCACGAGTGTCGCCACGCCCGCGGTGGCGCCCCACAGGCTCATCGCGACGCCGCGCCGCTCGGCGGGGAAGATTCGGGTGATGGTCGACAGCGTCTGCGGCGTGAGCAGAGCGGCGCCCAAGCCCTGAACGACGCGGGCGACGATCAGCGTGCCGATGCTGTCAGCCAGCCCGCACCACAGCGACGCCGCGGTGAACACCGTCAGACCCAGCAGATAGAGGTTCTTCGGTCCGAACTGGTCCCCCAGGCGGCCCGCTACGAGCAGTGGCACCGCGTAGGCCAACAGGTACGCACTGGTCACCCAGATGACCGAGTCGTAGCTCGCGCCCAGGGAGGTCATGATCGACGGGTTGGCGACCGACACGATGGTCGAGTCGACCAGGATCATGAAGAACCCGACCAGCATCGCCCACAACGCGTGCCACGGGTCGGCGGTGGCAGCAGTTCGCGAGTTCAAGGTCTGATACATCACATCGACTAGTCGTTCACAGTTGCGCCGACGCTACGAATGGTGGCCGATCCCGGCGAAGGATCGTGCCAGAACAGACTCAGGCCGGCTCGGGGACGACGTCGCCGATGACCCCGCCCTTGTCGTTGTCCCTGGATAACGCCGTTGGCGTAGCCAATCCCCGAGCTCCGACACGCAGCGTCAGAGCCAATGCGAACAACGCGATCACCATACCGACCGTCATCACGAGTGCGAGCGCGAACTCGTCGTTGCCGAGCACCCCCACGAGCGGTGCGATGGCCGCACCCATTCCGAACTGCGCCGCACCCAGCACCGCAGCCGCGGTACCGGCGGCCTCGGGGTGCCGCGACAGTGCGACCGCCGGCGCATTCGGAATCACCAGGCCCATCGCGCCGAGGATCGCCCACACCGGCACGACGAATCCGAACAGTCCACCGACGTGCGCAGCCGAAAGACCCACGAAGACGACGCCGACCGCCGATGCGGCGGCCAGCGCCCACAGCGCGATGGCCTGCGGCGCGAAGCGGCGCAACAGCACGACGTTGAACTGAGTCGCACCGATCAGCGCGACGGCGCCCGCCCCGAACACCAGCGCGAAGGTCTGCTGGTCCAGCCCGTAGCGGCCCTGCAGCACGAAGGCCGCGCCCGCGATGTATGCGAACAGGCCGGACATGCCGAGCGCGGCGACGAGGACGAGTACGAGGAACCGGACATCACGAAGTACCTCGACATACGTCGCCGCGATGCTGGGCACCCGCAGCGGCCTGCGGTGCGCCTGCGGCAGGGTCTCGGGCAGCGCCAGCGCGGCCACCAGCAACAGCGCTCCGGCCATGACCACGAGCACCGCGAACACCCAGTGCCAGGAGGCCTGCAACAGCACGACGGCACCAAGTGACGGCGCGATCACCGGGGCGGCGCCGAGGACGAGCATTATTCGCGAGATGACGGTCGCCGCGGCCGACTCCGAGAACAAGTCGCCGACCGCGGCGAACGCGACCACCATGGCCGCGGCAGCGCCGACACCCTGCAGCCCGCGGGCCACCCCGAGCACACCGATGTTCGGCGCGAACACGCACAGCAGCGACGCCAGCATGTGCAGCACGATGCCGGCCATCAGCGGCCTGCGGCGGCCGAGCGAATCCGACAGGGGGCCGACGATCAGCTGTCCGAGGGCGAGCCCGGCGAGGGTCCCGGTCAGCGTGAGCTGCGCAACCGAGGACGAGACGCCGAGTTCGTCGGCGATCTTGGGGAGCGCGGGCAGGTACATGTCGATCGTCAGCGGACCGAGGGCGACCATCATCCCGAGGATCACGATCATCCGTGTACGACCGGTCGACTTCGGCAACGTCGGGTCGGCGGTCGTCGGGTGCACGGACGGTGATGTTGCCACGGAAATGGTTAGCGTCGCTTCTCAATATTTTCTTCCCGGCTGGGCAGACAGTGAGCGCGATCACGTTCGGGCACCTGCCGCCGGTCGTCGCGCGTTGTCAGGGGGCTAGCCTGAAAAGGCCAGCCGTTCCGACAGGAGGCCGCACATGGGTGCCAGGTCAAGCGCCAAGAAGCAGCTGCCGGCGACCAGAGACGGCGTCGACGAGAATCCGAGTGCCGCGGCGAAGGTCCTCTCGGCGATCATCGAACGCGGTGCCCGCGTCCAGGCGCCCGCGGTCAAGGCCTACGTCGAGCGCCTGCGCCAACAGAGCCCGGACGCGACCCCTGCCGAAATCGTCACCAGGCTCGAGAAGCATTACCTCGCTGCGGTGATGGCCAGCGGTGCCGCGGTCGGCTCCGCGGCTGCCTTCCCGGGCATCGGGACACTGGCCGCCATGTCGGCTGTCGCAGGTGAGACGGTGGTCTTCCTCGAAGCGACGTCGCTCTACGTGCTCTCCGTCGCCGAGGTGTTCGGCATCCCCGCCGACCATCGGGAGCGCCGGCGCGCGCTGGTGCTCGCCGTGCTGGTCGGCGAGGACAGCAAGCGCGCGGTGGCCGACCTGGTCGGGCCGGGCCGCACCAGCGGCGCGTGGATGGCCGACGGCGCGGCGACGTTGCCGTTGCCCGCGGTCTCGCAATTGAACAATCGTCTGCTGAGGTATTTCGTCAAGCGCTACACGCTCAAGCGCGGGGCGATCGCGTTCGGCAAGCTGCTGCCGGTGGGCATCGGGGCCGTCGTCGGTGGCGTTGGCAACCGGATGATGGGCAAGCGCATCGTGTCCAACGCGCGCAAGGCGTTCGGCGATCCGCCGCCGCGCTGGCCGTCGTCGATTCGTGTCCTGCCCGCTCCGCGAAACTAGCCGCGACCGGCTTCGTGGTCGACCACAACGTCCACAAGGCCCTAAAGAGCGTTGTCATGGTCTGGCTGTTGCATGCGGGATAGCCTTTACACCGTAGGCAGCGGGTACCCGACTGACTGCAGGAGATTATGGGAGGCAAGCGCGCTTGCCTGAGGCGAAGGAATCGAGGCGAGTAGCTACCGTGAGCTCACCTTCACCATTCGGACAGAACGAGTGGTTGGTCGAGGAGATGTATCGCAAGTTCCGCGAGGATCCCTCGTCGGTAGATCCCAGTTGGCATGAATTTCTTGTCGACTACTCCCCCGAGCCGACTACCGACAGCCAAACCGGTAACGGCTCACGGGCGTCTGCGCCGGTGTCGCCGCCCGAGCCCGCGCCGGCCCCGCCGCCCAAACCAGCCGAGAGCAAGGTCGAAAGCAAGCCGCAACCCAAGACCGAGGCGAAGAGCGCCCCCGCGTCCGCACCCAAGGCCGCAGAGACCAAGAGTGAATCTGCGCCCGCCAAGCCGAAGGCCGCCGCTCCGGCGCCCGCGGAGGGCTCGGAGGTCCAGGTGCTCCGCGGTGCCGCGGCAGCGGTGGTCAAGAACATGTCGGCCTCGCTCGAGGTGCCGACCGCGACCAGTGTGCGCGCCATCCCGGCCAAGCTGATGATCGACAACCGGATCGTCATCAACAACCACCTCAAGCGCACGCGCGGCGGCAAGATCTCGTTCACCCACCTGATCGGCTACGCGTTGGTGCAGGCGGTCAAGAAGTTCCCGAACATGAACCGCCACTTCGCCGAGGTGGACGGCAAGCCCAACGCGGTCACACCCGAACACGTCAACCTCGGACTCGCTATTGACCTACCGGGCAAAGATGGGAGTCGGCAACTAGTAGTCGCCGGTATCAAGAACTCCGAGAACATGCGCTTCGGCCAGTTCCTCGCCGCCTACGAGGACATCGTGCGGCGCGCCCGCGACGGCAAGCTGACCGCCGAAGATTTTGGCGGTGTGACGATTTCGCTCACGAACCCGGGCACGATCGGAACCGTCCACTCGGTACCGCGGCTGATGCGCGGGCAGGGCGCCATCATCGGGGTCGGCGCGATGGAGTACCCCGCGGAGTTCCAGGGTGCCAGCCAGGAACGCATCTCCGAGCTCGGTGTCGGCAAGCTGGTCACGTTCACGTCGACCTACGACCACCGCATCATCCAGGGCGCGGAGTCCGGCGACTTCCTGCGCACCGTGCACGAAATGCTGCTGTCCGACGACTTCTTCGACGAGATCTTCCGCGAGCTGGGCATCCCGTATGAACCGGTGCGCTGGCGCACCGACAATCCCGACCCGATCGAAGACAAGAACGGCCGCGTCCTCGAGCTGATCGCGGCGTACCGCAACCGCGGCCATCTGATGGCCGACATCGACCCACTTCGCTTGGACCAGAGCCGATTCCGCAGTCACCCCGACCTCGACGTAAACAGTCATGGGCTGACGCTGTGGGACCTGGACCGCGAGTTCAAGGTCAGCGGCTTCGCCGGCGCCAAGGAGAAGAAGCTGCGCGACGTGCTCGGCCTGCTTCGCGACGCCTACTGCCGACACGTCGGCGTCGAGTACACCCACATCCTGGAGCCCGATCAGCAGAAGTGGCTACAGGAACGCATCGAGGTCAAGCACGAGAAGCCGACCGTCGCCGAACAGAAGTACATCCTGTCGAAGCTGAACGCCGCCGAGGCGTTCGAGACCTTCCTGCAAACGAAATACGTTGGGCAGAAGCGGTTCTCACTCGAGGGTGCGGAGACCGTCATCCCGATGATGGACGCGGCGATCGACCAGGCCGCCGAACACGCTCTCGACGAGGTCGTCATCGGTATGCCGCACCGCGGCAGGCTCAACGTGCTGGCCAACATCGTCGGTAAGCCGTACTCGCAGATCTTCAGCGAGTTCGAGGGCAACCTGAACCCGTCGCAGGCACACGGGTCCGGCGACGTGAAGTACCACCTCGGCGCGGGCGGCAAGTACTTCCAGATGTTCGGCGACAACGACATTCAGGTGTCGCTGGTCGCCAACCCGTCGCACCTCGAGGCTGTCGACCCGGTGCTCGAGGGTCTGGTGCGCGCCAAGCAGGACCTGCTGGACGTCGGCGAAGAAGTCGACGGCTCCAAGAAGTTCTCGATCGTGCCGATGATGCTGCACGGTGACGCCGCGTTCGCGGGACAGGGTGTGGTGGCCGAGACACTGAACCTGGCGCTGCTGCGGGGATACCGCACCGGCGGGACGATCCACATGATCGTCAACAACCAGATCGGTTTCACCACGTCGCCGACCGACTCGCGTTCGTCGGAATACTGCACCGACGTGGCAAAGATGGTGGGCGCGCCCATCTTCCACGTCAACGGCGATGACCCGGAAGCGTGTGTATGGGTGGCGCGGCTGGCGATGGACTTCCGCCAGCAGTTCAAGAAGGACGTCGTCATCGACATGCTGTGCTACCGCAGGCGCGGGCACAACGAAGGTGACGACCCCTCGATGACACAGCCGTACATGTACGACGTGATCGACACCAAGCGTGGATCGCGAAAGACGTACACCGAAGCGCTGATCGGCCGCGGCGACATCTCGATGAAAGAGGCAGAGGACGCGCTGCGCGACTACCAGGGTCAGCTCGAGCGGGTGTTCAACGAGGTCCGCGAGCTCGAGAAGCACGAGATCGCACCGAGCACGTCGGTGGAGTCCGACCAGATGGTGCCCGCCGGGATGAACACCGCCGTGGAGAAGTCGCTGCTGGCCCGCATCGGCGACGCCCACCTGGAGTTCCCCGACGGCTTCAACGTGCACCCACGCGTCAAACCGGTGCTGGAGAAGCGCCGCGAGATGGCGTACGAGGGCAAGGTGGACTGGGCGTTCGCCGAGCTGCTCGCACTGGGATCCTTTCTGGCCGAAGGCAAGACGATTCGGCTGTCCGGGCAGGACACCCGCCGCGGTACGTTCACCCAGCGTCACTCGGTGATCATCGACCGCAGTACCGGCCAGGAGTTCACGCCGCTACAGCTGCTCACCACCAACGCCGACGGCACACCGACCGGCGGCAAGTTCATGGTCTACGACTCGGCGCTGTCGGAGTTCGCGGCGGTCGGCTTCGAATACGGCTATTCGGTCGGCAATCCCGACGCGCTGGTGTTGTGGGAGGCCCAGTTCGGTGACTTCGTCAACGGCGCGCAGTCGATCATCGACGAGTTCATCAGCTCGGGCGAGGCCAAGTGGGGTCAGCTCTCCGATGTGGTGCTGCTGCTGCCGCACGGCCACGAGGGGCAGGGTCCCGACCACACGTCGGGCCGCATCGAGCGGTTCCTGCTGCTGTGGGCGGAGGGCTCGATGACGATCGCGATGCCGTCGACGCCTGCGAACTATTTCCACCTGCTGCGCAGGCACGGCCTGGACGGTATTCACCGCCCGCTGATCGTGTTCACGCCGAAGTCGATGCTGCGCAACAAGGCCGCCGTGAGCGACCTGCGCGAGTTCACCGAGATGAAATTCCGCTCGGTGATCGAGGAGCCCACCTACACCGAGGGCACCGGCGATCGCAGCAGGGTCAAGCGAATCCTGTTGACCAGCGGCAAGATCTACTACGAGCTGGCGGCGCGCAAGAACAAGGAAGAGCGCGACGACGTGGCGATCGTGCGGATCGAACAGCTCGCTCCGCTGCCGAAGCGCCGACTGTCCGAGACGCTGGATCAGTACCCGAATGCCGAGCAGTACTTCTGGGTTCAGGAGGAGCCGGCGAATCAGGGTGCGTGGCCGACGTTCGGACTGACCTTGCCCGAGGTGTGCGCGGATCGCCTGTCGAACATCACCCGGATCTCGCGGCGTGCGATGTCGGCGCCGTCGTCGGGTTCGTCGAAGGTGCATGCCGTCGAGCAGCAGGAGATCCTCGACGAGGCCTTCGCCCCCTGACGACGTCGATGGCGTTGACGGGTTGATCGTCTGCACCTGGCGCGTGCGATCGATCCGTCAGTGGGGTGCCTTATCCGCTACCGCGGGTACCGACTAGCCTCGATCCCGGTCAATCGAACAGGAGAGTGGGCATGGACGGCTTTGCCGGAAAGGTCGCGGTGGTGACGGGTGCCGGGTCGGGTATCGGGCAGGCGCTGGCGATCGAACTCGCCCGCTCAGGAGCGAGCGTCGCGATCAGCGACGTCGACACCGAAGGTCTCGCGGTCACCGAGGAGCGCATCAAAGCCATCGGCGCGCCGGTGAAGGCCGACCGGCTCGACGTGACCGAACGCGAGGCGTTCGAGCTCTACGCCGACGCGGTCGTCGAGCACTTCGGCAAGGTCAACCAGATCTACAACAACGCGGGCATCGCGTACGTCGGCGATGTCGAGGTCACACCGTTCAAAGACATCGAACGCGTGATGGACGTCGACTACTGGGGCGTGGTCAACGGCACCAAGGTCTTCCTCCCCCACCTCATCGCCTCGGGCGACGGACACGTCGTGAACGTGTCGAGCCTCTTCGGCATCTTCTCGGTACCCGGTCAGGCGGCGTACAACTCGGCCAAGTTCGCGGTGCGCGGCTTCACCGAAGCGCTGCGGCAGGAGATGCAGGCAAAGCGCCATCCCGTCGGCGTCACCACGGTGCATCCTGGTGGCATCAAGACCGCGATCATGCGCAACTCGACCGCGGCCGAAGGCGTCGACCGCGAGGGCCTGACGAACACCTTCGACAAGAAGCTCACGAGGACCACTCCCGAGAAGGCGGCGCAGATCATTCTCGACGCTGTTCGCAAGGACAAGGCCCGTGTGCTCGTCGGCGCCGACGCCAAGCTGCTCGACGTCATCGTGCGCATCACCGGATCGGGGTATCAGCGGTTGTTCTCGACGGTGGTCGCACGGCTCGTACCGAACGCACACTGACGTCGGGGGTCAGTCCCCGAGCGGGTGCTCGTCGAGGAACGCGCCCGCGACCAGTCCCGGGTCGGTGCCGTCCTCGACCTGAGCGCGCATATCTGCCAGCGCGGCGGTGTCCAGCACACCGGCGACTTCGTTGAGCGCCAACACCTGTGCTTCGTTCAGCTCGTTGCGCCGGTAGAGCGGCACCAGGTTCTCGGCGCGGATCAACCACGTGCGGTCGGACAACATCAGCAGCTCGGTCGGGATGTTCGGGGCGGCGGTCGAGGTCCACGCGGCGTTCACCTCTCCCGCCCGGACCGCCACGAAAAGCGTTGCTCGGTCGGGATATTCGCGGGCCCTGGGCACCCTGCACGTACCGATGGCATCGGGCCGGGGCGCATCGGCAACCTGGCCGAGCTTGAGTTTGTCGCAATTGCGCACCGCCGCAGCGAGATCGCCTCCGCCCCACGCCTGCGCGGTGGCCTCGGTAACGGCCAGTGCGGGCTTGTCTTCGGCGGACGTCGTGTAGTCGCCCGCGGCGATACCCTCGGGCAGCGCGGACACCATCTCGCGATACACCTGGGTGGCCGACCGCGCCGTCGCGTCGGGCACGAACCTGTGCAGCACGCGGCCCGTGAAGCCGGGGACGACACGGGCGTCACCCGAGTCCAGCTTCGTCATCGGATCAGGCGACGGTTCGACGTGCGCCGGGCTGCCGTAGAACCGCAGCGCCGCGGCGTAGATGTGCGCGATCAACTGCGATTCGGGGTCCTGCGCGGACCCGACCGCGACCGACGGTATCTCGTCGACGCTGCCGCAACCGGCCGTGCTCACCGCGATGAGCAGCGCTGCGAGCGTGCAGGCCAGCCGGCGCACCGGGGACCTAGGCTCCTGAGGCCGCGGCAACCGCCCGCGCCACAGCGGGGGCCACCCGCGGGTCCAGCACGCTCGGCACGATCCGGTCGACGGCGAGATCGTCGCCGACCACCGAGAAGATCGCCTCGGCTGCCGCCACCTTCATCTGCTCGGTGATCCGGCGCGCGCCGGCATCCAGTGCGCCGCGGAACACTCCCGGGAACGCGAGCACGTTGTTGATCTGGTTCGGGAAGTCGCTGCGACCGGTCGCGACCACGGCGGCGTGCTTTCTCGCATCGTCGGGATGGATCTCCGGGTCGGGGTTGGACAGCGCGAACACGATCGAGTCGGGGGCCATCGTCGCCACCAGCTCCGGAGGCACCACACCGGCGGACAACCCGAGGAACACGTCAGCACCCTTGAGCGCCTCGGCGATACCGCCGGACAGGCCGCCCGGATTCGTCTGCTCGGCGATCTCCGACTTGTAGGCGTTGAGGTTGCCGCGGTCTTTGTGCAGGATGCCTTGCGAATCCAGCAACGTGATATCGCGGACTCCCCTGGCCAGCAGGATCTTCGCGCAAGCGACGCCGGCCGCTCCGGCACCGGAGACCACCACCCGGAGGCCGGCGATGTCGCGGTCGAGCACTTCGGCAGCGCCGAGCAATGCCGCCAGCACGACGATCGCGGTGCCGTGCTGGTCGTCGTGCATGACCGGGCAATCCAGCGCCTCGATGACGCGACGCTCGATCTCGAAGCAGCGCGGTGCCGAGATGTCCTCGAGGTTCACCGCACCGAACGACGGCCGCAACCGCACCAGGGTCTCCACGATCTCGTCGGGATCCTTGGTGTCGAGCACGATCGGGATCGAATCGAGGTCGGCGAACGCCTTGAACAGCGCGCTCTTGCCTTCCATCACCGGAAGTGACGCCGCGGGCCCGATGTCGCCGAGGCCGAGAACCGCGCTGCCGTCACTGACCACCGCGACCATGCGGTTGGCCCACGTGTAGCGCGAGGCCAGCGTGTGGTCGGCGGCGATCGCCCGGCTGACTTGAGCAACGCCCGGGGTGTAGGCGATCGACAGTGCGCGCTGGGTGTCCAGCGGAGTATTCAGCGCTACGGACAGCTTTCCGCCCACGTGTGCGGCGAAGATCTCGTCGTCGTGCAGGACGATCTGGGGTCTGGAGTCTGACAGATTTCTCACCGCTTGGGACACGGCGCTCAGGTTACTGACGAACTGGTAGGTAACCTAATCGACCGCCAAACGAACGAAGTCTCAGATAAGTCCCAGGTCAGTGACGGCTTTGCGCTCGTCGACCAGCTCAGCGGCCGACTTGTCGATGCGCGCCCGCGAGAAGTCGTCGATCTCGAGCCCCTGCACGATGGACCAGTTGCCGTCCTTCGTCGTCACCGGGAACGAGGAGATGATCCCCTCGGGCACGCCGTAGCTGCCGTCGGACAGCACCGCCATCGACACCCAGTCGTCCTTCGCGGAGCCCAGCAGCCAGTCGCGGGCGGCATCGGTGGTCGCCGACGCGGCCGACGCGGCCGACGAGGAGCCACGGGCGTCGATGATCGCGGCGCCACGCTTGGCGACCGTGGGGATGAAGTCGTTCTCGATCCAGTTCTGGTCGTTGACGACCTCGGCGGCGTTCTTTCCACCCACCTCGGCATGGAAGATATCGGGGTACTGCGTGGCCGAGTGGTTGCCCCAGATGGTGACCTTCTTGATATCGGTGACCTTGGCGCCGGTCTTCTGGGCGAGCTGCGAGATCGCCCGGTTGTGGTCCAGGCGGGTCAGCGCGGAGAACCGCTCGTTGGGGATGTCGGGCGCGTTGCTCATCGCGATCAGCGCGTTGGTGTTGGCCGGGTTGCCGGTGACGCCGATGCGGACGTCATCCGCGGCCACCTCGTTGAGGGCCTTGCCCTGCGCCGTGAAGATCGCGCCGTTGGCTTCCAGCAGGTCACCGCGCTCCATGCCGGGCCCACGCGGCCGTGCGCCGACGAGCAGGGCGAGGTTCACGCCGTCGAAGATCTTGTTGGCGTCCGCGCCGATCTGGACACCGGCCAGCAGCGGGAACGCGCAGTCGTCGAGCTCCATCACCACGCCCTCGAGCGCCTTCAGCGCGGGTTCGATCTCCAGCAGGCGCAGCTCGATCGGCCGGTCGGGGCCCAGCAATGAGCCGCTGGCCAGACGAAACAACAGGCTGTAGCCGATCTGGCCGGCGGCACCGGTCACCGCGACCTTGAGGGGAGATGTGCTCACGTCAGGTGCTCCTTGGACGGATCTGGAAGGCGAGTGCTTTCGGGACGAAACTAGCAGGGTCCGTATCAGGCTTGCCGCGTAGCATTCACCAAGGCTCAACAGACCCGCATCGCTGGTCTTGACCACCGGAGGTGACCCGATGCCATCGTTTCGCCAACTACCTCCGTCGCTGCGACCGAATGTGCGGTCCAAGACCGCACATCCCGATTCCGCCTCGATCCACGTCCCCGTCGCGCGGGCGATGGTGGATTGCGCCGTCTATTGCCAAGGGACTCGGCTACCCGGCAAGTACACACACGCCGCGGCACTGAACAAGGTGCATGAACTCGAGGCCGAGGGCAAGGACGCCTTCGCCTGGATCGGGTTGCACGGACCCGACGAACGTCAGATGCAGGCCGTCGCCGACGTATTCGGTCTCCACCCGCTGGCTGTCGAGGACGCGGTACACGCCCACCAGCGACCGAAACTGGAGCGCTACGACGGGACCTTGTTCCTGGTGCTCAAGACCGTCAACTACGTCGAGCACGAATCCGTGGCGCTGGCCCGCGAGATCGTCGAGACCGGCGAGATCATGATCTTCGTCGGCCAAGACTTCGTGGTGACCGTCCGTCACGGTGAACACGGCGGACTGGCCGGGGTCCGCAAGAAGTTCGACGCCTCGCCCGCCAGCCTCAACCTCGGGCCCTACGCGGTCATGCACGCGATCGCCGATCACGTTGTGGACAGCTATCTGGATGTCACGGACCTCATCGAGACCGACATCGATGCGATGGAGGAGGACATCTTCTCCCCCACGAGCAAGACCAACATCGAGTGCATCTACCTGCTCAAGCGCGAGGTCGTCGAATTGCGGCGGGCTGTCGCGCCGTTGACGGTTGGGTTGCAGCGCATCGGCACCGACCACAATGACCTGATCTCGACTGAGGTCCGCCGGTACATGAGCGACGTTCTCGACCACAACATCCAGGCGTCGGACCGGATCGCGAGCTATGACGAGATGCTCAGCTCGCTGGTGCAGGCCGCGGCGGGCAAGGTGGCGATGCAGCAGAACATCGACATGCGCAAGATCTCGGCGTACGTCGCCATCGCCGCGGTGCCGACCGCCATGGCGGGCATCTACGGCATGAACTTCGACAACATGCCCGAATTGCATTGGACCTATGGCTATCCCGCAGTCCTGTTGGTGATGGTCATCGTCTGCGCGCTGTTGTTCCGGGCCTTCCGCCGCAACCATTGGCTCTAGTTCGGCTGCGCGGCTCTTCTGGACGGGTCCAGTACGTCCACACCGTCCTGCTGCCACGCCTCACGCATGGCGTCGGCGCCCTTGAGTCGCACCCACGCTGCCTCTGTCGCGGTGATCGGTGTTGCGGTCAGGATGGTCACCGGAGGCAGCGGCGGCGTCAAGACAACGTCGTCGATATCGCTGTGCCCCAACAGGAACGCCGAGAACGGCGCACCTTCCCACAGCGGTGTTTCCAGATCGATCAACGCATCCGGTTCGAGGATCAGGCCTTCGACGGCGGGAGCAGCGGCGAGGATCGCCAGCGAACGTGCCAAACCCTTCGGGGTTGGGCCATACAGCGAGACGACGGCCTCGGCCCGCGGACCATGCAGCGCATCGGTCACCATCTCGGTGGGATCGAACATCGGATGGCGTGAACACCCAACCGACACATAGTGACTGACGCTGCCGCCGGCAGGGCCGAAACGCAGCACGTCGATCCGCTCGGTGCCGAGGAACGTGACGCTCGCCTCCACAGGCTCGGCGGTGATCCCCGTTCGTGCGAAATGCTCGCGCAAGTGCGCGCGAACGGCGGCTGGAACGTCGATCACTCCGCTGGCGTGGAGGTGTCGTCGGCGAGGGTCAGGTTCTTGCCGGTGTCGGCGTCGAAGATCGACAGCTTCGACGTGTCGAACGCCAGCTGGATCGTGTCGCCCTTCTTGGCCTGGGATTCCGCAGAAACCCTTGCCACGAATTCGTTTTCACCGACCCCCGACTCACTGGCCAACTCGGCGAGCTGGGCGGCCCGTGCCCCGGCACCCTCGCTCTTGAAGTGCAGATACTTGTCCGCACCCAGCGACTCCACCATGTCGACCGTCACATCGAACGTCGCCGCGCTGATCCGCGCGTAGCCGTCGAGCACCGAAGCGTCCTCGAGGTGTTCGGGCCGGATGCCGACGATCACGTTGTTCGGGGTGTGTTGCCGGGTGAGCAGATCGAGGACTTCTTGACTCAGCGTGACCTCACCGAACGGTAGCCGTACACCCATATCGGTGATGGTGGCCGGGAAGAAGTTCATCGCGGGAGATCCGATGAAGCCGGCGACGAACAGGTTGGCCGGCCGGTGGTAGAGCTCATCGGGCGTGCCGATCTGCTGCACTTCTCCGGCGAGAAGGACCACCACCCGGTCGCCCAACGTCATGGCCTCGGTCTGGTCGTGCGTGACGTAGACAGTGGTGGTGCCCAGCTTGTTCTGCAACCGTGCGATCTCCGAACGCATCTGCACGCGGAGTTTGGCGTCGAGGTTCGACAACGGCTCGTCCATCAAGAAAGCCTTGGGGTTGCGTACGATCGCGCGTCCCATCGCCACCCGCTGGCGTTGTCCGCCCGAAAGCTGTGCCGGCTTGCGATCCAGAAGCTCGGTCAGGTCAAGGACTTTCGCGGCCTCGTCGACTTTCTGCGCGATCTCGGCCTTCGGCAGCTTGGCCAGGGTCAGCGGGAACGCGATGTTTTGGCGCACGGTCATATGGGGGTACAGCGCGTAGGACTGGAACACCATCGCGATGTCCCGGTCCTTGGGCGCCTTCTCGTTGACCCGCTCGCCGCCGATGCTCAGCTCCCCCGAGGAGATGCCCTCCAGCCCGGCGATCATGTTCAAGGTTGTCGATTTTCCGCAGCCGGAGGGTCCGACCAGGATGATGAACTCGCCGTCGGCGATCGTGATCGAGAGGTCCTTCACGGCCGTCGCACCGTTTGGGTAACTCTTGGTCACCCGGTCCAACACAATTTCGGCCATGGGACTACCCCTTCACCGCGCCGGACGTCAGGCCCGCCACGATTCGTCGCTGGAAGATGAGAACGAAGATGATGATCGGGATGGTGATGACCATCGCGCCCGCCGCGATCGATCCGGTCGGTTCCTCGAATTGTGAACTGCCCGTGAAATTCGCGATCGCCACCGGCGCCGTGATCGCCCGCTGCGTCGCCGTCAGTGACAAGGCCAGGAGCAGATCGTTCCACGCGAAGATGAACACCAGGATGGCCGCCGTGACGATGCCCGGAGCGGCCAGCGGGGCGATCACCTTGCGGAACGCCTGCGACGGGGTGGCGCCGTCCATCTTGGCCGCCTTCTCCAGATCCCATGGGATCTCACGGAAGAACGCGGACAGAGTGTAGATCGCCAACGGCAGCGCGAAGGTGATGTACGGAATGATCAGGCCCGGCCAGGTGTCGAACAGCCCGAGTCTGCGCTCGATGTTGAACAGCGGGGTGACCAACGAAATCTGCGGGAACATCGCGATCAGCAGCGCCACGCCCACCAGCAGCCGCTTACCCGGAAACGCCAAGCGGGCCACCGCGTATGCGGCCATGCCGCCGATCACGACGGCGATGAACGTGGTGATCAGCCCGATCCCGATCGAGTTGATCAGTGCGGAGCTGAACGCGTCGCCGGTGAAGATCCCCTTGTAGTTGTCGAAGGTGATCTCGGTCGGAATGAGCTTGCCGTCCTTGACACTTGACGTCGGTTTGAGCGACAGGCTCAGAATCCACATCACCGGCAACAACGCATAGACGATGACGAGAATGTTGACGATCGTCCAACCCGTTACCCGTCCCGCACCGGCCCGTTCGGCCATCATCGACCTCTGTCCCCTCGCCCTGCGGGCTGGGGTCCCCACTTCGCGCAAGCGTCCCCTGCCCTCCGGGCGTGGCCCCACATCAGCGCCTCTCCTCGTCGGATCCCGGCGCCGATGCCCCGAAGAGCTTGATGTAGATGAACGCGATGATCGCCACCGACAGGAAGATCAGCACGCTGATCGCCGACCCCAGGCCGAGGTTGAACGCCTTGAAGAGGTTGTCGTAGCCCAGGATCGACACCGAGCCGGTGTCGTTGGCGCCGCCGGTGAGCACGTAGATGTTGTCGAAGATGCGGAAGGCGTCGAGCGTACGGAACAGCAGCGCGACGAGGATCGCCGGCTTGATCAGCGGCAGAATCACTTTGACCAACCGCTTCCACGGCCCCGCTCCGTCGACCTGTGCGGCGTTGAGCAGATCCTGTGGCACCAGCGCCAATCCGGCGAGCAACAACAGCGCCATGAACGGCGTCGTCTTCCACACCTCGGCAAGGACCACGATGGCCAACGATGGAAGCTGCTCGGTGAGCGGCGCGCTGCCCTCGGGCAACAGGTTGGCCAGGTATCCGGTTCCCGGTGTCCACGCGTAGTACCAGCTGTAGGAGGCCGCGACGGTGACGATTCCGTAGGGAATCAGGATCGCCGTGCGCACAACGCCTTTACCGAAGATCGTCCGGTGCATCACCAGCGCCAGCGCCATGCCGAGCACGAATTCGATCGCCACCGACACGACCGTGATCGCCAGCGTCACGACGAAGGCAGTCCACCAGTACCGGTCGGTGAGGACCGTGATGTAGTTCTCCAGGCCGACGAACTGAACGTCGTCGGGCTGCGCGAGGTTGTAGCGCTGCAGGCTCAGCCAAACCGCATAGCCGATCGGATAGGCGGTGACCGCCAACATCAGCAGAACCGCGGGGGCGATCAGCGCGAATGCAAGGCGCCGTTCGGATTTCGTGTCGTCGGTGCCGTGCTGGACCGGTGCAGCGGCCGTCATGCGGTTGCCTCGCAGGCTCGGCTCCCGCATGCGGGGCCTGATGTTCGCTCGCAAGCTTCGCTCACGGAATCAGCCCCTTACCGTCGATGGCCTTCTGCACCTGGACGGTCAGCTCGTCGGCGGTGCGCTGCGGGTCGATGTCGGTGATCGGCGCCAGCGTTGCCGAGATCCTCGTCGAGACCGCCTGGTACACCGGCGTCGCCGGTCGCACCGCCGCGTTGGTCAACTGCTCGCGGATGATGTCGTACTGCGGGTACTTGGCCTGAAATGTCGGATCGTCATACAGCGAGGCGCGCACGGCGGGCAGACCGCCCTCGACGGAGGTATACCGCTGGTTCTCTTGACTGCGCATACACCTGATCGCCTCGAAGGCCTCCGCCCGGTGCTGGGTGGTCTTGGCGACGGCGAGGTTGAGGCCGCCCAACGTCACCTTGGCCGGCTCGCCGCCCGTGACACTGGGGTAGTTGGTGAAGCCGAACACCTTCTTGCTCGCCTCGTACGCACTGGTGAACTGTTCGTCGGTCGGAGAGAAGGTGCCCACGTCGTTGATGGCGCCGGCCAGCGCGGGATCGTTGTTCAGCGGCAGGAACGACACCCCGCCCTTGACCGCGTTCTCCAGCATCGACGGCAGCACGAACGGCCAGTTCACCTCGAGCGCGGCCTTGCCCTGTTCCAACGCCAGCCGCGCAGTGCCCTCGTCGGTCTGCGTGATCGACGGATCGGCACCGGGCGCGGTGGCCACAGCCTTGATGATCTCCAACGCCTTGATTGTCGCGGCCCGATGCTCGTCGGTGTCGGTGAGGGTGACGGTCTTGCCGTCGTCGGAAAGCACCTGACCGCCTGCGCTTTCCAGCAAGGTGTTGAACCACACCACCAGACCCTCGTACTGCTTGGCCTGGACCGCGATCCAGCTCGGCTTCCCCGCCGCGTGCAGCTTGCCCGCCTCGGCCACCATATCGTCCCATGTCGCCGGTGGTTGATCCATGAGATCGGCTCTGTACCAGAGCAATTGGGTGTTGGTGGTGATCGGTGCGGCGTAGAGCTTGTCCTGCCACCTCGCGGTCTCGAGCGGTCCGGGAAGGGTGTCGGTGGTGGCATCGGTTTCGGCCTGGCCCGACGGATCGTCCGACAGTGGCAACGCCCAACCCGCCTCGGCGAACTCAGCGGTCCAGACGACGTCCAGCGCCATCACGTCAAGAGTCTTGTCGTTGCCCGTCAGCCGCCGCGCCAGCTGCAGACGCTGTGCGTCGGCCTCCTTCGGCAGGCTGATCTGCCGGATGGTGAAGCGGCCGCCGAGCTGCTCGTTGCACCGCTTGGCGACAGCGGTGAACGTCGCCATCTCACTGGCCGGTGTGTAGTAGTTGATGACGGTCCCACCGCCGCTCGATCCGCACGACGAAACCACCGACGCCGTCGTCAGCGCGGCCAACGCCGCAGCACCAAGCCGCCGTGCGCGCACCGCTGCCTCCCGTCCGCACGGGTTCGTCCCGCGCGGAAACCGTATTGCCAGTTGCGCATGGTTTGCAACACTTCACGCGCGCGCGTCGCGCACCGTTACGCAATTGGGGCGGGTGAGCGAAGTGCCAGCTAACGACCCGTGTTTGCAGGACTAGATCGTCAAGCGTGCCAGCAGATCCCGGCCGCGTTCGGCGCTCTGCGGGTCACACAGCACGTCATAGCGCCCGGCGACGAGTTGCATCGTCGAACTGAAATCTCTTGTGCCGCGTGCCATCGCGTAAGGGATCGCCGACGTGATGAGGCCGAAGAACACACCGGCGACCAGGCCGGTGATCAGTGCGCCCCACGGGCTCGGGCTGAAGAATCCCAGGATCAGTCCGATGAACAGACCGAGCCAGGCGCCGGTCAGCACGCCGCCACCGAGCACCTTGGGCCAGCTGAGCCTGCCGGTCACGCGTTCCACCTGCATCAGGTCGACGCCGACGATCGTCACCTGCTCGACGGGGAATTGCTGGTCCGACAGGTAATCCACCGCGCGCTGCGCCTCGGCGTAGGTCGGGTAGGAGCCGATCGGCCAACCCTTCGGAGGAGTGGGCAGGGCGACCGGCCCTCGGCGGGTGGTCGGGGTGCCCGGCGTTGCGCCGGCCTGCTGTCCAGGCTGAAACGGACTGGTCATCGCTGCTCATTCTCCTTAAACGCGAGCCTATGTGTCGTCGCTAATTCGGCTGGCGGTTCACCCAAATCAACGCGCTGAGCGCCGCAAAGGTGCCCGGTCTGTGCGCTAGGTTGTTCAGCATGACAAATCCGGGCGAGGACGCTGGCCAAACGGCATCATCCGGCTCCGACGGGGGAGGATCCGAACCGGCATCGAGCAGTTACGAGGCGCCACCGATCGAGCAGGCCCAAGAGTCGGCCGGGCAAAGTCCTGACGACATCACCGCTGTCTATCGACAACCGTCGCAACCCCTGGAGCCGCCGGCGCCGTCGTTCGAGCCGCCCGCCTACTCGCCCGGGTATGACCAATCGCCGCCGTCATACTCACCGCCCACCGACCAGGCTGCGTTTCCGCCACCCGCGGCGCCCGGCTATCCGCCACCGCCGCCGTACCCGGACGCCGGTGGGTTCAGCGCGCCTGGCGCACCCGGCTATCCGCCGCCGCCGTCCTACGGGGCTCCGCCGCCCGGGTTCGCGCCGCCGCCGCCACCACCCGGCTACGGTCCGCCCCCGGGCTTCGGCCCGCCGCCCGGCTACCCGGCACCGGGTTATGGTGCCTACCCAGCGCCCTCGCAGAAGACCAACACGATGGCGATCGGCTCGCTGGTGGCGTCGGTCGTAGGAGTCTGCTGCGGGCTCGGCTCGATCGCCGGCATCATTCTCGGCGTCTTGGCGATGAATCAGATCAAGCAGACCGGTGAGAACGGGCGTGGTCTTGCGATCGCCGGTATCGCGGTCGGCGTCGTCACGCTGCTCCTCAGTGCGGTCTGGACCATTGGTGTGCTCCTACCGAATCAATGACCTACGACCCGGAGCGCCCGGCACAGCAGTGGCAGGCGCCCGGAGGCGTCGAATACCCGCCGCTGGAGAACACGCAGCAGCCACTTGACTATCCGACCGGCGCCGGATTACCTCCGCCGATCTATCCGCCGCCACCGCCCGGATACACAGGCGCGCCAACCTATTTCCCGGTATACGACCCATACCGGCCCGCGCGACCCCCGGGGACGAACGGCAAGGCGATCGCGTCGCTCATTCTGTCGATCACGGGCTGGTTGTGCTGCGCCCCGTTGGGGATCGTCGGGCTCATCCTCGGCGTGATCGCGATGCGCGAGACCAAACGCACCGGCCAGGAAGGCTGGGGACTGGCGCTCGCGGGAACCATCGTCGGCGGCCTGTTCACCGTCGCCCTGGTCGTCGTCGTGCTGATCTACATCGCGCTCGGGTTCAGCAGCATCAACTCGTTCTAGCGCGTTGGGCCGTCCCGGTCTAAATTGACCCGAATGACAATTCCTGGTCAAGAACCTGGCCAAGTACCCGACCCCAATTACGCCCAGGCGCAGGGCTATCCGCCGCCGGCGCAGGGCACCAACAAGTTGGCCATCTGGTCGCTGGTCACATCGCTGCTCGGACTGCTGTGCGGCGTCGGGTCGATCATCGGAATCGTGCTCGGGGTGATGGCGATCAAGCAGCTGAATCGGAGCCAGGAGGGCGGCCGCGGGCTCGCGACAGCGGGTATCGCGATCGGCATCATCACGCTGCTTTTCATCCTGCCCTCGACGATCGCGTTCCTGCGGAACTGACGATCGCGCGTCAGGTCGGCGGCTGGAACGGCTCGCCTTTGCGTTCCATCCCCGCAGCGCGTCCTTTGCCTGCGATCACCAACGCCATCTTGCGGCTGGCCTCGTCGATCATCTCGTCGCCGAGCATCACCGCGCCTCGCGCTCCGCCGGCCTGCGAGGTGTGCCATTCGTAAGCCTCCAGGATCAGCTCGGCGTGATCGTAGGCGTCTTGGCGCGGACTGAAGATCTCGTTGCCGGCTTCGATTTGATCGGGGTGCAGCACCCACTTGCCGTCGTAGCCGAGTGCGGCGGATCGGCCCGCGATCCGACGGAACCCGTCGACGTCGCGCACCTTCAGAAAAGGACCGTCGATCGCCAGGATGCCGCGGCTGCGCGCAGCGACGAGTATCCGCATCAGCACGTAGTGGTGCGCATCGCCGACGTCGTATCCCTGCGGCTGCTCACCGACTTCGAGAGTGCGCATGTTGAGGCTGGCCGCCATGTCGGCCGGTCCGAGCACCAGCGCCTGCACACGTGGCGCCGCGGCGATCGCGTCGATGTTCGTCAGACCTTCGGCGTTCTCGATCTGCGCTTCAATGCCGATGCGGCCCAACGGAAATCCGTGCGTCGCTTCGAGCTGACTCAAGAGCAGGTCGAGCGCGTGAATGTGCGAGGCGTCGGACACCTTCGGCAACACCACGATGTCCAGCGACGCTCCTGCGGCCGAGACGACCTCGATGACGTCGGCGTGGGTCCATGGTGTGGTCCAGTCGTTGACCCGGACACCGCGCAGCTGCCCGGCCCAACCGGAAGAGGTCAATGCCGTCGCCACTCGAGCACGCGCCTCGGCCTTCGCGCCGGGCGCGACCGCGTCTTCGAGATCGAGGAACACCTCGTCGGCGCACAGAGTTTTCGCCTTCTCGATCATCTTCGCGCTGCTGCCGGGAACCGAAAGGATGGTTCGGCGGGGTCGATAGCGGTTTTCCACAACCACACTCTCTACCCTTTTACCCATGGCGGCGGTGAACAGGGTCTATGCGGCCCGACTCGTAGGGATGGTGGTGCTGGGGCCTGACGGGGAGTCCCTCGGCCGCGTCCGCGATGTGGTGATCAGCATCAGCATCGTGCGCCAACAGCCCCGCGTGCTCGGTCTCGTCGTCGAATTGCTCACGCGCCGAAGGATTTTCGTGCCGATTCTGCGAGTGACGGCCATCGATCCGGGCGCGGTGACACTGGCGACGGGCAGCGTGTCGCTGCGCAAGTTCACCCAGCGCCCGGGTGAGGTGCTCGTGCTGGGACAAGTGGTCGAGACCGTGGTCCGCGTCGACGATCCAGACCTCCCACAGCTGGCCGGGATCGACGTGTACGTCGTCGATCTGGGCATCGAGCAGACCCGCACCCGGGACTGGATGGTGACGAAGGTGGCGGTGCGTCCACCGCGTCGCCTGGCACGCCGCAGCAACGTTCACATCGTCGACTGGCAGCACGTCCAGGGCCTGACCCCCTCCGGCCTGGCGATGCCCGACCAGGGCGTGGCACAACTGCTCGAACAGTTCGCCGGACAGCGGGCGGTCGAGGTCGCCGAAGCGATCCGCGAGTTGCCGGACAAGCGGCGCTACGAAGTGGTCAACGCCCTCGACGACGAGCGGCTGGCCGACGTGCTTCAGGAGCTGAGTGAGGACCAGCAGGCCGCGATGCTCAAACAGCTGCCCGCCGAGCGTGCCGCAGACGTGCTCGAGGCGATGGATCCCGACGACGCCGCCGACCTGTTGGGCGCCATGACTCCACTGGACGCCGAGCAGTTCCTGCGCCGGATGGATCCCGAGGACTCCGAGGACGTGCGACGGCTGCTGGCGCACTCCCCCGACACCGCAGGCGGTCTGATGACCTCCGAACCCGTTGTGCTCGCCCCGGACACCACCGTCGCCGAGGCGCTGGCCCGCGTCCGTGACCCCGATTTGACGCCGGCGCTGGCCTCCCTGGTGTTCGTCACGCGCGCACCGACGGCCACCCCGACCGGTCACTACCTGGGCTGCGTGCACCTGCAGCGGCTCCTGCGCGAACCTCCCGCAGACCTGGTCAGCGGCATCGTGGACAAGGATCTGCCGAATCTTGGTCCCGAGGATTCGCTAGCGGCGGTGACGAGGTACTTCGCTGCCTACAACCTGGTCTGTGGGGCGGTCGTCGACGAGCAGAACCATCTGCTCGGTGCGGTATCGGTCGACGACGTGCTCGACCATCTCCTG
The DNA here is from genome assembly GCF_000230895.2 of Mycolicibacterium rhodesiae NBB3. The sequence continues at coordinate 3,694,147 of NC_016604.1, read as the reverse complement.
CCCCACGACTGGCGCGATCGTGAAGAGCCGGAGCTGTTCACGACCTCCGAGGGCGCGTCATGAGCGACCTGACCGCGCGGCAGCGCCTGGACACACCGCGCGTCTCTCGTCGCCGCTTCGGACTCAACGTCGACGCCGAAGCCGTCGGCAAGTTCTCGGAGTCGATTGCACGCTTCCTCGGCACCGGCCGGTACCTGGCCTGGCAGACCATCCTGGTGATCGTATGGATCATCCTGAATCTGTTTGCCGTGAAATTGCGGTGGGATCCATATCCGTTCATCTTGCTCAATCTCGCGTTCTCCACACAGGCCGCGTATGCGGCGCCGTTGATTCTGCTGGCCCAAAATCGGCAGGAGAACCGGGACCGGGTGTCGCTGGATGAGGACCGGCGGCGGGCCGAACAAACCAAGGCCGACACCGAGTATCTTGCCCGTGAGCTGGCCGCATTGCGGTTGGCGGTCGGTGAGGTCGCCACTCGCGACTACCTGCGCCGCGAGCTGGAGGAGATCCACGAACTGCTGCAGCGGCTGCAGCCGCAAGCGGACTCCGATAAGCGTGATGGCGGCGTGAGATCGGATCAAAACGAACGCCGATCTAAAAAGCAGGGCTGAATTCTTTCTTGCGATTGCTGTAACGCGAACATGCGACTAATCGACTAGGTATGGTGACCAGGTTCACAAACACCTATAGACCAAGGACGGTCGAGTGCACATAGGGGGAGGAGCCGCCCTCGAGGCAGCGCGACGCCTGGCAGGGCGAGTGGCGCACGGCGCTACCGGTGCTGTTTCTCGTGTGCGAGCCGTCGATATCCGCGGTGGCGTCAAACCGTCTCGGGTGCGCGGTGCGCTCACGCCCGGGCGCGCCCGCGTCGCCTCCGGGGTCGCGATCATCGCCCCGATCATCCTGGTCGGCGCCGTCGGCGCGTCCGCACAACCGAACACGCCGGTCCGCGCCTCCGAGGTCACCCCCCTGGCCGCCGTCGAGTCCGTCGGCGACCGTTCAGGTCCGAACGTGGTGGCAGTCTCCAAATCGCCGACGGCATTTCACATCGCCGCTTCCGCCGCCTCCTCCCCGCAGCCGGCAGCTGTGGTGAATGCGCCCGGCACACTCCGAATTCCGACAATGGCACTGGCGGCCTATCGCAACGCCGAACGAATGATGGCAGTGGCCTCCCCAGGCTGCGGTGTCAGCTGGAACCTGCTGGCCGGCATCGGACGCATCGAATCGATGCATGCCTACGGCGGCGCCACCGACTCCCGCGGCACCGCAGTGCGGCCGATCTACGGACCCGCGCTGGACGGCTCTCTGCCCGGCAACGAGGTCATCGTGCAGAGCCGCACCGCCGACCGCGTCACCTATGCCCGCGCAATGGGTCCCATGCAATTCCTGCCGGGCACGTGGTCCCGCTACGCATCAGACGGCGACGGCGACGGCAAGGCCGAGGTGCAGAACCTGTTCGACTCGGCGCTGGCGACCGCACGGTATCTCTGCAGCGGCGGTATGAACCTTCGCGACCAGTCGCACGTGATGTCGGCGATCCTGCGCTACAACAACTCGGTTGCCTACGCGCGCAACGTGCTGAGCTGGGCCGCGGCTTACGCCACCGGCGTGGTGCCCGTCGACCTGCCGCCCATCACCGGATCCGTGCCCGTGCTGGACGACTCCGAGGCGATGGTGCATCTGGACGACTACCAGGGTCTCGGCCCCGGCCTGCCGCTGAACGCACTCGGGCTGCCCGCGACTGACCCGCTCGCGCTGATGCCGGTGCTGGCCCGCAGCGACGTCGCCAACCAGCTTCCCGGTTTCGTGCCCGGCCAGCGTCTCGGTCCACTGCCCGGACCCGCCCCGGGTCCGCTGGCACCACCGCCGACGCAGCAGCCGCAGCCGCCGCAGTGGGTGCCGCCTTGGATGCAGCCGCCGCCCACGCAGACACCGGAATGCGCCGTGTTCTGCATCAAGGATCAGCCGGCACCGCTGCAGCCCGCCGCGGGAGGACCTGCCTTGGCGCAGCCGCTCGCGCCGCTGGCCCCGCCGCCCGGCCCCGCCCCACAGGGACCGGTGCCCGGCCCGCTGGCACCGATGGCGCCTCCCCCGGGCCCTGCTGCGGCGCCAGGACCGCAACCCGGGCCTGCGCAAGCACCGTTGCCGGGGCCACCACCGGGACCGGCTGGTTAATGCGCGCGTCGAGTCGGCCTAGACTCGTCTCTGATGTCCTCTTCTTCCCCTGACCTGGAATCCGCAGTCCGTGCCGGGCTGACGAAGGTGATCGACCCCGAGTTGCGGCGACCGATCACCGAGTTGGGCATGGTGAAGAACGTCACCATCGAGCCCGGCGGCGCCGTTCACGTCGAGGTGTACCTCACCACCGCGGCGTGCCCGAAGAAGTCCGAGATCTCCGAGCGCGTCAGCCAGGCGGTCGCCGACGTCCCCGGTACCGGCGCCGTCAAGGTCACGCTCGACGTGATGAGCGACGAGCAACGCAGCGAGCTGCGCAAGCAGTTGCGCGGGGATTCCCGTGAGCCTGTCATTCCGTTCGCCCAGCCCGGATCGCTGACCCGCGTATACGCCGTGGCCTCCGGTAAGGGCGGCGTCGGCAAGTCCAGCGTCACCGTCAACCTCGCCGCGGCCATGGCCGCACGGGGCCTGTCGGTCGGCGTGCTGGATGCCGACATCTACGGGCACTCGGTGCCGCGGATGATGGGCACCACCGATCGGCCCACGCAGGTCGAGTCGATGATCCTCCCACCCGTCGCCCACGACGTCCGGATCATCTCGATCTCGATGTTCACCCAGGGCAACACACCCGTGGTGTGGCGCGGACCGATGCTGCACCGTGCACTGCAGCAGTTCCTGGCCGACGTGTACTGGGGCGATCTGGACATTCTGCTGCTCGACCTGCCGCCGGGCACCGGAGACATCGCCATCTCGGTGGCCCAGCTGATCCCGGGTGCGGAGATCCTGGTAGTGACGACGCCGCAGCTGGCGGCCGCCGAAGTCGCCGAGCGGGCAGGCGCGATTGCGCTGCAGACCCGTCAGCGCATCGCCGGCGTGGTGGAGAACATGTCCGGGCTGGTGCTCCCCGACGGCACAACGATGCAGATCTTCGGCGAGGGCGGCGGCAAGCAGGTGGCCGAGAGCCTGTCCCGCGCGGTGGGCGCCGACGTGCCACTGCTCGGGCAGGTTCCGCTCGATCCCGCATTGGTGGCGGCCGGCGACTCCGGGATCCCCCTGGTGCTGTCCGCGCCGGATTCGTTGGCGGGTAAAGAGTTACGCAGCATCGCCGATGCGCTGTCGAGCCGTAAGCGCGGACTGGCGGGCATGTCGCTCGGGTTGGACCCCGCCGGCCGTTAAGTCGCGTCGCTGTCGTAGGGGGTTTTCGCGGGCGGCGTCTCAGGTGGTGCCTGTGGCGCGGGTGTCGGCCCGCCACCATTGACGGGCTTCTCCGTGCTGGTTGCCGGGTCGTCGAACTTTCCCGTGAAGATGGAGTCGTCGCCGTCGAGCAGATGTTTCGTCAGCGCGGCCCGCGGCGTCATCCCCCGCAGCTTGTTCAGCTGACTCAACGGCTCGCGGAGATCGTCGAACTCAGGGCCCAGGTCGTCGCGAAGCTGGCTGGTCGCGCCGCTGATGTAGTCACGCATCTGCCGAAGCGTGCTCGACGTCCACCTGATCGCGCCAGGCAGCCGTTCCGGCCCCAGAATCACCAGACCGGCGATCACCAGGACCAGCATCTCGCCCCAGCCGATGTTCGCGAACATGATCTAGGTGCTGTTGTCGGGGCCGGGGTTGACGGTCAACACGACGGGCCGACCGTCGCGCATGACCTCGATGGGCGCATCTTGCCCGATCTTGAGCTGGCGCACGGCGACGACGAATTCGTCTGCGTCGGCGACGGTTCGGTCGCCCACCTTGACGACGACGTCGTTCTCCAGGATGCCCGCCTTCTCCGCCGGGCTGCCCGCCTTCACATTGGCCACCTGAGCGCCGGACGCGAGGTCGTTGCTGACCGAGCGGGCGGTGAGGCCCAGCGTCGGGTGCGCGATCTTGCCGTCGCGGATCAACGATTCGATGACCGACTTGACCTCGTTGACCGGAATCGCGAAGCCAAGGCCGCTCGCGCTGTCGGACAACGACTTACCCGCGGTGTTGATGCCGATGACGTCGCCGTTCATGTTGATCAGCGGGCCACCGGAGTTGCCGTGGTTGATCGAGGCGTCGGTCTGCACGCCGTCGATGACCGTGTCGGTGTCCGATCCATCACCCGACAGCGGCACCGGCCGGTGCAGCGCGCTGATGATGCCCTGGGTGACGGTGCTGCGCAGACCCAGTGGGGCGCCCGCGGCGATCACCTCTTCGCCGACATAGAGCTTGTCGGAATCGCCCAACCTCGCGACCGTCAGATTGTCGACGTTGTCGACCTTGATCACGGCGAGGTCGGTCTTGGGGTCGCGGCCGACCAGGTTGGCCGGAACTTCCTTGCCGTCGTTGAAGACCACGGTCATCTTGTACTTGCTGGCGTTGACAGCGGCCTCGGAGATCACGTGGTTGTTGGTGACGATGTAACCACGGCCGTCGACGACGACGCCGGACCCCTGCGCGCCCTCTTCGTCGCTCTTGGCCTCGATGGTGACTACCGAATCAGCCACTGCCGCTGCGACTTTGGCGAAACGACCCTCGGGTGGCGGGTCGGCGTCGCTGGTCTCGAGAGTGACTTTGGACGTGGTGAACGCCTGGACCACCTCGGCGGTGGTGCGGCCAACCCACCCGCCGGCGAAGCCGATGACGAGCGCGACGATGCCGAGAACGGCCAGCGCGACATAGGACACCCTGCCGCCGAAGAGGACATCGCGCACTCCGAGCTTGCCTGTGTTGACGTCGGAGGGTGCACGCGGAGGCTGGTTCATCGCCGGGGTGCCCAGCGCCGCAGCGGCGTTTGGGTCGCGCCACGGATCGTCGGGTTCGTCAGCACCCTGCCCGATGCGTTCGGCCTCCAAAGCACCAGCGTCCGCGGGGTGGCGTTGCAGAGAATCGCCGCCTGCGTAGGGCCGACCGAAGGCCTCGGCGAGCACGGGATCAGCAGGCGCGTCCCGTGGCGTGAAGGCGCCTTGATCGCGGTACTTGTCCAGGCCCTGGAAGGATCCGTCGACGCCGGTTGGCCTGCCGAAGGCCCGCTGGGACGCGGGATCGACAGGCGGCCGCAACACTGGCCGGGGCTCGAGACGTTCGCGACCGGTCTCGTCCAGATTGCTCACCCGTTCATCCACCCTCTATCCGAGCGCCAACAATGGCCGGCGCACGCCGTCATTCGACTTTGCATTCACCCTACCGACGCTTACGGCGCACATCCCGTGCGCCGTCAGCTAATTGCGACTCCGACATCGCCCTGGCCTGATTGGCGTCGTCGGTACTGTGCAGCGGAATCTGCGACAACTGGCCCAGCAACGAACTCGGTATGGCTATGGGGAGCGATTCCCGCAGTGCACTGCGCGCTTGACGCTGGGCCTCGACCTCCGCGGCGCACTGCTGGCACAACGACAGGTGGTTGGCCGCGCGCAGATGCGGGGTCAGCCGTAGCTCGTTGTCGACAAACGCCGCGATCGCCTCGGTCGACAGATGCTCAGTGGAGCTGAACTGCCGAGGTCCGATGGGTGCGTCGCTCTGGGAGGCGAACTGCGAGGGCAGCCAGGAGAACGCGCGGCGGAAGACATGTCCCGGGTCGACCATCACCCAGCTCCTCTCGGCCACATCGCGTCGCATCATCGTTGCTTACTCGAATGTAGCGCGACGCGCTTCACCAAACACCTGCGAACACTCAGGCTGACTTGGCCGTGTCCCGGTAGGAGGCCGAATCGCCGGCCGATTCGCTGTCGCCGTGGCGCGCCAGGTAGTCGCGCAGCGCCTGCCTGCCGCGGTGGATGCGGCTGCGGACGGTGCCGAGCTTGACCCCGAGAGTGGCGCCGATCTCTTCGTAGGACAGTCCTTCGACGTCACACAGGACGACCGCGGCTCGGAATTCGGGCGGTAACGAGTCGAGCGCGGCCTGCAGGTCAGGACCCAATCGCGAGTCGTGGTAGATCTGCTCAGGATTCGGCTCGTCGGCGGGCACCCGGTCGTAGTCCTCGGGCAGCGCCTCCATGCGAATGCGGCCGCGCCTGCGGACCATGTCGAGGAACAGGTTGGTAGTGATGCGGTGCAGCCAGCCCTCGAAGGTGCCCGGCTGATAGTTCTGGACCGACCGGAACACGCGGATGAACGTCTCCTGCGTGAGGTCCTCGGCGTCGTGCTGGTTGCCGGACAGGCGGTAGGCCAGCCGGTAGACGCGGTCGGCGTGCTGACGGACCAGTTCGTCCCAGGACGGCATCGTGGTGTGGTCACCCGTCGCGTCGAAGACGGCAGTCCCGGTCAGTTCGTCGGAAGGCTCAACCCATTCCCCGTCGGTGTACTGCTCGAGATGAGCCATCGATGCTGGGGCGGTCTTGGTGATGGTCGTCGGATCCTCCTGGTCACAGCCGTGATCATGTATCAGCGGCTCAATGTTCGCGGAAACGTGAAACTCCTTGCGTTTATTCCCTGCGTGCAAGCGTCCGCCGTCTTCCATGCGACATACCGTCTCCTGCCCCCGTGTGCCTGGCATATGAGCAGACTGAACATTTCCTGAGAAAGACGTTCTACCCGTTTTCGACCTGCGGAAACTCCGACGATTCAGACCGAATTCCGCAGTTGAGGGACGGGCGTGTCGCAGGCTCGGCCCTCGGGGTTGGCTCTACGCTGCGGGCATGGCAGGCATCGACGACGTCATCGGGGGCAAGGCACCCCAGAGCCGTGCCGAGTCGATTGTCAATCACGCCGAACAGTCGATCTCCGAGGACGCCATCGTCGCGGCGGCCCGGGAGCGCGCCGTCGAGCTGGGCGCAGGCGCGGTGACCCCCGCGGTCGGCGCGCTGCTGTGCGTCTTCGCCAAGATGACCGGAGCCAAGGCGGTCGTGGAGGTCGGCACCGGCGCCGGGGTGAGCGGCCTGTGGTTGCTGTCGGGCATGCGCGAGGACGGTGTGCTCACCACGATCGACGTCGAGCCCGAACACCAGCGCCTGGCCAAGCAAGCGTTCACCGAAGCGGGTGTAGGTCCCGGCCGGAGCAGGCTGATCAGCGGTAGGGCGCAGGAAGTGCTCACCCGACTCGCCGACGAGTCCTACGACCTGGTGTTCATCGACGCCGACCCGGCCGACCAGCCGCAGTTCGTCGTCGAGGGGGTGCGGTTGCTGCGCTCCGGTGGAGCCATCGTGGTGCACCGAGCCGCGCTCGGCGGCCGGGCCGGTGACGCCAGCGCCAACGACGCCGAGGTGTCCGCGGTACGCGAGGCCGCGCGGCTGATCGCCGAAGACGAGCGACTCACGCCGGTGCTGATCCCCCTGGGCGACGGCCTCCTCGCCGCCGCCCGCGACTGAGAACTCTTTCGGCGGATCGAGAACGCGATCTTTACGGACTCTTGACGGTGTGACCCCTTGACCGTCGGCTGAACGCGCGTTTAGCCTACTGAACATGCGTTCAGCCTCGGAGGATCGCACGGCCATTGCCCGGATTCGCGATGCCGCCATCGAGCAGTGGGGCCGGCATGGTTTCAACGTCGGGCTGCGCAGCGTCGCCGAGGCAGCGGGTGTCTCCGCTGCCCTGGTGATCCACCACTTCGGCTCCAAGGACGGGCTGCGCAAGGCCTGCGACGACCACATCGCCGAGGTGGTGCGGGAGTCCAAGACAGAGTCGATGCGGACCGCCGACCCGGCCAACTGGCTTGCTCAGGTCGCCGAAATCGAGGATTACGCGCCGATGATGGCGTATCTGGTGCGCAGCATGCAGTCGGGCACCGACCTTGCAAAGTCGTTCTGGCAGCGCATGATCGACAACGCCGAGCAGTACATCGAGGAGGGCGTCGCGAAGGGCATCCTCAAGCCGAGCCGCGACCCCAAGGCCAGGGCCAGGTATCTCAGCATGATCAATGGCGGCGGCTTCCTGCTCTATCTGCAGATGCATGAGAACCCCACCGATCTGCGGGCGGTGCTGCGTGATTACGGCGAGGACATGATGCTGCCCGCACTCGAAATGTTCACCAACGGTCTGATGACCGACTCGACGATGTACGACGCGTTTCTCGCTCAGCGTGAAAAAGGTATTCCGTTCACATCTCATGAAGGAGGTCCCGATGACAGCACCGTCGGTACAGCGGGCTGACGCGGGCTCGCACTTGGCAGTCGAGATCGCCGGACTGTCAAAGACGTTCGGTCGCACCAAGGCCCTCGACGGGCTCGACCTGACCGTGGCGCGGGGTCATATCACCGGCTTCCTCGGACCCAACGGCGCGGGCAAGTCCACCACCATCCGCGTGCTACTGGGCCTGTTGCGGGCCGACGGCGGTACGGTGCGGCTGCTCGGCGGCGATCCATGGCGAGACGCCGTCGACCTACACCGTCGAATCGCCTACGTCCCCGGGGATGTGACGTTGTGGCCCAACCTGACCGGCCTGCAGGCCATCGACTTCCTGGCGAGTCTGCGCAGCAACGGGGTCGACACCCGTCGGCGGGACCAGCTGATCGAGCGTTTCGAACTCGACCCACACAAGAAGGCGCGCACCTACTCCAAGGGCAATCGACAGAAGGTCGCGATCGTCGCGGCGTTCTCCACCAACGCCGAGCTTTACATTCTCGATGAGCCCACGTCAGGACTGGACCCGTTGATGGAGAAGGCATTTCAGCATTGCGTTGAGGAGGTCGCCGGATCGGGGGCCGCGGTGCTGCTGTCCAGCCACATTCTCGCCGAGGTCGAAAAGCTCTGCGACAATGTGACGATCATTCGCGCCGGAACAACTGTCCGTTCCGGTTCGCTCGACGAGCTGCGGCACCTGATGCGCACGACGGTGACGGTGCGCACCCGCACCGACGGCGCGGCGCTGCAGCACAACCCGATCGTGTACGACTTCGCGATCGCCGACGGCCACTACACGTTCTCCGTCGATCGCAACGAACTCGATCGGGCGATGGACCAACTCACCGATCTCGGCATCCTGGACCTCACGGTCACACCGGCGTCCTTGGAAGACATGTTCCTGCGCGAGTACCAAGGAGCGGTGCGATGAGCACCACCGCCGTCGCGCCGCGAACCGAACGGCGCAGTGCCGCAACGGCCGGATGGACGGGCACACCGAGCCTGTTGCGGCTCGCGCTGCGCCGCGACCGCGTCCGCCTCTCGGTATGGGGCGCGACGCTGACTCTGATGATGGTCTACGCCCCGAACGCGATCAGGCTGGCCTACCCGGAGGAGGCCCAACGGCAGGCGCGGGTGAAACTCATGAAGACGCCCGCGGCGATCATCATGGGCGGCCCGATGTTCGGCGGCAACGAAACCGACCTCGGCGCGATGATGGCCAACGAGCTGATGCTCACGATGATCGTCGCCATGTCGATCCTGTCCATTCTGACCGTCATTCGGCACACCCGCGCCGAGGAAGAAAGCGGTGCAGCCGAATTGGTGCTGTCCTCGGTCGTCGGCCGCTACGCACGAACCTATGCGGCGCTGATCCTCATCGGCGGAGTCAACGCGGTGCTGGCCGTGACGATGACGCTGGCGATGGCGTCGACGGGCTTCGGCGTTGTGAACACCGCCGCGATGTGTCTCGGCATCACCGGGGCGGCGATGGTGTTCGGTGCGGTCGCCGCGGTGACGGCGCAACTGTGGCGCCAGGCGCGCACCGCGACCGGGGCTGCGATGGCCGTGCTGGCGCTGGCCGCCTTTGTCCGCGGGATCGGCGACGTCATAGACAATTCCGGCAGCGCGCTCAGCTGGCTCTCGCCGATCGCCTGGGCTCAACAGATGCGTGCATTTGTCGACCTGCGGTGGTGGCCGTTCGCGCTTCTCGTGATCACCACGGTGGCCTTGGTGGCGCTGGCGGCGGCCCTGGAGAGCCGACGTCAGTACGACGACGGCAATCTGCCATCGACAGGTGAACGTCCCAACGCGCATGCGATCGCGTCGGTACTTGGTCTGCACCTGACACTGCAACGCGGTCAGATTATCGGCTGGTCAGTCGGATTGTTCCTTGGCGGGCTGGCTTTCGGGTCGATGACGAAGTCGCTCCTGGATGCGGCCGAGGACAACGAGCTGATCCAGCGCGTGCTGGTGGCACAGGGCACCGACAGCGTGTACACGACGATGACTCAGTTCCTCGCCGCAGCGGCGGGTGCGTACGTCGTCGGCGCAGTGCTTCGGTTGCTCGGCGACGAGGAGAAGGGCCTCGGCGAGGTGGTGCTCGCGGGCGCGGTGTCACGGTGGCGTTGGCTGGTGACCGCGGTCGCCGCGGCGATCGTTGGATCCGTCGTGTTGATGTTCTTTGCAGGCCTGGGCAACGGACTCGGAGCAGGCATCACTCTCGGCGAGCCTGCGACCATTGCACGGTTGACCCTGGCGGGTCTGGCATACGTCCCGGCTATGGCCGTGATGGCCGGTATCGCCGCAGTCGGCGTCGCGGTGCGCCGCGGCTGGATCGGCTGGCTTGCAGTGACATTCGTCGTCGTCGCGCTGTACCTGGGCGCGTTACTGCGTCTGCCGAAATGGCTGATCGATCTGTCTCCCGTCGGCCAGACCCCCGCGCCGGCGAGTTATCCCGTACTCGCGCTGGTCGTGATGGTCGGTGTCGCCGCGATACTGACCCTGCTCGCCGGTGCGGTCTACCGGCGGCGCGATGCGATGTGAGGAGGAACCGTGAAAATCGTCCTTCAACTACTGGCCTCCACGATCGGCGGCATCCTCTTCATGGGTGTGCTGCTGTTCCTTCCGGCGGGCACGTTCGACTACTGGCAGGCCTGGGTCTTCATCGCCGTGTTCATCGTCGGCACTATGCTGCCGACCGTCTATCTGGCGGTGAAGCTCCCCGACGCTCTGCAGCGGCGCATGAAGTCAGGACCGTGGTCCGAAACCCGTCTGGCGCAACGGCTCATCATGATCGGCCTGATACTGACCGTCATCGCCGTCGGAGTGGTCAGCGCCCTTGACCACAGGTTCGGCTGGTCGACGGTGCCGACGGCGGTGGTCGTAATCGGCAATGTACTGGTTCTCTGCGGACTGGGGCTGGCAGAGCTCGTCGTCATTCAGAACAATTATGCGGCGGCGACCATCACAGTCGAGAAGGACCAGCCGGTCGTCTCCACCGGGCTGTATGGCGTTGTGCGACATCCGATGTACGTCGGCGCCATGATCATGATGGTGGGAATGCCGCTCGCCCTCGGCTCGTACTGGGGACTACTCACCATGATCCCCGGTGTGCTGGTCTACGTCGCCCGCATCACAGATGAAGAAAAGGCGCTACGCCAGGAACTCGACGGGTACCAGGAGTACACCGAGAAGGTGCATTACCGCCTGGTACCCGGCGTCTGGTGAATCAGGCGGCTGCCAATCCGGCGAGGTGGTTGGTCAACAGTGCTTCGACCGCACTGGGTTTGAACATTACGACGTCGTTGAGCAGTGGCGGTGCCTGTGATTGGTGGCGCGCGCCGGTCGGGGTGAGGTACTCGGCCTTATGCCGCTGCCCGTCGTCGTCGAAGGTGTGCACGCGCCAGCCCGGTGCTTCCTTGGCGTAATTGCAGGCCTCACACTCGCCCAAACCATTGGCCGCGGCGGTGGGCCCGCCGCGCGCATGGGGGGTGGCGTGATCGGTATGCCGGATCCGGGCGTCGCAATACGGTGTGCGGCAGGTGTCATCACGGAAGGCGATGAACTGCGCCAACCCCTTGGGAAACAGCCGCGACCGCGATTCCATCGCCACCAGAGCCCCCGAGTCCGGGTGGCGATAGAGCCGACGCAGGGTGGCCTTGGACTGCTCGTCAGCGATCGCGTCGCCGGCCAACCGACACGCGATCGCCGCGGGCACCGGCCCATATCCGGGAATGTGCGCCGGTGTCGTGGCGCCACCGAGCAGCGTCTCATCGGTCATGACGAGGTTGACCGCGACAGGAACCGCGACCTCGGCGGGCCGACCGGTGACCCGCTCGACCAGGGTGTCGGCCATCACCTGACCCCGGCAGCGGTCATCGCAGTTGGTGTCGGCGGCGCGCTTGAGCGCGGCATACACCGACACCCCCTGCACCATCGGCAACAACGCGGTCACGTAGGTCATCGTGTCCGGGGCCGGCCGCACGGTCACGGTGCGCTCGGACTGCGCCCGCACCGCCCTGTCCACCGCGGCCTGCGGGTCCAGCCGGTAGGCGATGGCCTTGGCGTCGGCCTCGATGCGCTTGTCGCCCTTGCCGGCCAACTCCGCAGGATCAGCACACATCTCGACATCCAACCTGCGCCGATCCTCCAGCGACAGACACGCCGACTCGCGCACGATCAACGTCGCGCGCCATTCCGAGAGCGCACCTGAGGACAACGCCGCCAAGGTATGGGGCATCTCATGGACCAGCGCCCGCGCGAACCCCAGATGCCGACCGCCTCGGTTCGGCGCATCGTGGCGGGCCAACGCGATCTCGGCGCCAAGGCCCCGACCGCGCTTGGCGGCGGGCATCCCCTCAGCCGCCTCCCGCGCGCGGCGCGCGGTGTCCAAATCCGCGGTGACTCTGGCCTGCTCGGCCGCCGCCAGCGACTTGCTGCGCTCCAACTCCGCGATCCGTTCCACCAGCACCGCCTCATACGCCAGCGGATCGACAGTCACACCTGAATCGAACATGTGTTCGACACTACACCAGGCGTCAGACATTGATTCCGTTAAACGGGTTCGGGTGAGGATGGTCTTGCTCGTTCGCCGCCGGTGATGACTCGGCCTCTGACTGGCGCCCTGCTGGGTTGTCTTCCAATTGATTTGTCTCACCGGCGACGTGCGGGCAAGTACCACAACAGCCCTGGTAGGGCGGACATGACTTAATCAGGAGCCTGTCCGCTGCCTCATCAATGTCTTGTCTGCCCGCCCTACCGGGTTGTCACCTAGCCGCACGGTTCATTGCACGGAGAGGACACCACCATCGTGACATTCCCACGCCGCGTCGTCATCGGCGCCGACACCCACCTCGACACCATCCACCTCGCGGCGATCAGCGATACCGGTCAACCCCTCGGCGACGCCGAATTCCGCACCAACCCGACTGGCTACTGGGCCGCGATCTGCTGGGCACGTAGTTTCGGCGAGGTCGTCACTGTCGGTGTTGAGGGCACCAGCTCCTACGGCGCAGGGTTGACACAAGCAATGCAGGCCAACGACATTCACGTCGTCGAGGTCAACCGTCCCGACCGGTCGGCGCGGCGCCGGCAGGGCAAGTCCGATCCACTCGATGCTTATAGCGCTGCTCGTGCGGTGTTGGCCGGCCACGGTCTTGCCGTAGCCAAAGACCCGCACACCGGAGCCCTCAAAGCGCTGCTGATCGCTCGTCGCGGTGCAATTAAAGCCCGCACCGCGGCTATCCAGCAGATCAAGGACCTGCTCGTGACCGCCCCGGTGGATCTGCGGGAGCGTTACCGCCGTTACCCCACCACCCTGCGTCTGGTCGAAGCGCTGGCCGGCTGCCGCCCCCGCGCACACGAGGACCCCACCACGGTGTCGGTGCTGATCGCCTGTAAAGCGCTCGCGCAGCGCATCGGGTACCTCGAGCGTCAAGACCGTGAGCTGACCGCTGAGCTCGACGCCCTGACCGCCACGATCAACCCCGCCTTGCGGGCGGCCTACGGAGTGGGCCCCGACACCGCAGCCCAACTGCTCATCACTGCCGGCACCAACAGCCACCGACTGCGCAGCGAAGCAGCGTTCGCCATGCTGGCTGGGGTGGCACCGATTCCCGCCTCATCGGGAAAAACCAGTCGGCATCGGCTTTCCCGCGGCGGAGACCGCGCCGCCAACAACGCCCTGCACCGCATCGTTTTGGTCCGCTGGTCCCACGACCGGCGCACCCGTGATTACGTCGCCCGCCAACTGGCCGCCGGGCGCAGCAAGAACGACGTCCTACGTCTACTCAAGCGGGCCATCGCCCGCGAGATATTCCGACACCTCACCGCCCCCTGCCCCATCGACGACTACAGCGACCTACGTCCAGCCCGCCAAGCCCGCAACATCACATTGACTGCTGCGGCAGCACATTTCAACGTCTGGCCAATCACGATCTCCCGACTCGAACGCGGCCTCAAACGCGACGACACCCTCGCAACCAACTACCGCCAATGGCTAAACACCCTGCTCATCGATGCCGCTTGACCCATAACAGAGATAGGAGCATCAATTGTGGGGTGTTATCTCCCAGGACATCGGTGACAGTTCTGCATCAGGACATCGGTGACAGTTCCGGTGGTCTTGGTGGTGACAGTTCTGCCCCGAGGCTCACGTGGTGGCTGCCAATGAACCCATCGATCCTCGTGTCCGGCTCGCGATCTCCCAATGGCCCGATGACGCGCCCCGCGGGGCGGTCTCGACGTTCTGCGCCGAGCACGGCATTTCTCGGAAGTCGTTCTACGCGTTGCGCAACCGCGCGAAGACCGACGGTTCGGCCGCAGTGCTCGAACCCAGGACCCGACGCCCGAAATCGAGCCCGTCGACATTGAGCGACGCGGTCAAGGAGCAGGCGGTGGCGGTGCGTGCCGCTCTGGAGGCCTCCGGCCTGGATCACGGGCCGATCAGTGTGCACGAGAAGATGCACGCGATGGGCCTGGACCAGGTCCCGTCCACGGCGTCGCTGGCACGCATCTTCCGTGAGGCCGGGGTGGCTCGACTGGAACCGAAGAAGAAGCCCCGCTCGGCGTGGAGGCGTTTCGTCTATCCGGCGCCGAACGCGTGCTGGCAACTCGACGCCACTGAGTACGTGCTCAGCCGCGGACGCACATGTGTGATCTTCCAGCTCATCGACGACCACTCCCGCTACGCCCTGGCCTCGCACGTGGCGTGGGGTGAGACCGCTGCGGCGGCGATCGTCGTCTTCGACAAGGCAGTGGCAGCTCACGGTGTGCCCCAACGGCTCCTGTCCGACAACGGGATTGCGCTGAACCCGTCGCGGCGTGGGCATCTCGGCCAACTCGTCGCCCACGTTGGTGCCCTCGGCGTGCAGGCGATCACCGGCAAGCCCTACAAGCCGACCACCCAGGGCAAAAACGAACGCTTCCACCAGACCCTGTTCCGCTATCTGGACAAACAACCACTGGCCGAAACACTCGAAGATCTGCAAACCCAGGTCGACGAGTTCGACCACGTCTACAACACCCAGCGTCCTCACCAAGGCCTGCCCGGGCGCATCACGCCACTGGCCGCATGGGAAGCCACCCCCAAAGCCGATCCACCCCGCCCCAAACTTGACAGGCCCATCTACCAGCGCGTCACGCGCCGATACCAACGCCCCCGAGCACAGGCGCCCGCGGATCTACCCGCCGGCACGTGCATCAGGACCGTGAATACATCGGGCACCATCAGCCTGGACGGCGTGCACTACAAAGTCGACGTGGACCTCGCATTCCAGCAGGTCCTCGTCATCAGCACCGGCGACAACACCGGCGACGCCATCATCATCACCGACCTGCTCGGCGAGATCCTCGCCGAGCACAGCCGACCCGCACCGGGCATCCGCTACGTCGGCAACGGCCAGCGCCCAGGAACCCGCCCCACCAACCCACCACCGTTACCGAAGTCCTGATACACCAACTGTCACCGATGTCCTGATGCAGAACTGTCACCGATGTCTCGAGACATCACACAGACAATTGTGGGGTCACCGATTCACACCGCCCACGGCCGCCGAGCGGTGAGCTCCTGATGTATCTGGTTCGCCAGCTAGTCGTGCTCACCGAGAAATCGCGCGAGCACCCCGAGCATCGTCGGACCCCGTGCGGTCGAGTCCTCGATTATCTGTGCGACCACACGCGCGCGATCAAGCGGCTCAGGGGCGCCGAACCGACTGGTCCGTCGCGGGTCTGTCCTGTACATCAGCATGCTCGCCATGATCAGCATGCTGAATGGATCGCTGCCGGCCTTCCTTACGCTTCGTTTGCTTCGATTCCGTTTTGACCCCATGCGGTCAAGGTACGAACACAGTCGGACACGTCCCGTCATGCCCATACTGATCGCATGGAACTGCTGACGGGATTCGGGTTGGCGACCGCGGCGGGGCTCAACGCCTACATTCCGCTGCTGGCGCTCGGCCTGCTGTCGCGATTCACCGACCTGGTCACGCTGCCTGCCGGCTGGACGTGGCTCGAGAACGGCTGGGTCATGGCGATCGTCGCCGTGCTGCTGGTCGTCGAGATCGTCGCCGACAAGATCCCCGCCCTCGACAGCGTCAACGACGCGGTCCAGACCTTCGTCCGCCCGACGGCCGGCGGCATCGTCTTCGGTTCCGGCACCGCGGCGCAGACCAGCGCCGTCGCCGACCCCGGCGCCTTCGCGCAATCGGGACAATGGATCCCGGTGGCGATCGGTGTCGTTGTCGCACTGGTGGTGTCGCTGACGAAATCGACGGTGCGACCCGCCGCCAACGTCGCCACCGCCGGCATCGCCGCCCCGGTGCTGAGCACCGTCGAGGACGGAATCAGCATCGGCCTGGTGTTCGTCGCCCTGGTGGTGCCGGTACTGGTGCTGGTCGCCGTGGCGGTGCTGTTGTGGGGGGCCGTGCGGATCGTTCGCCGGCGGCGCCGCGACCGCGCCTAGATCCAGACGCCCTTGCCGACCGCGACGACGCCGCCCGCGCTGATCGCGAAACGCTCGCGGTCCTTCTCCAGGTCGACCCCCACCATCTCGCCAGGGCCGACGACGACGTTCTTGTCCAGGATCGCGTGCCGCACGACCGCGCCCCGGCCGATCCGGGTACCGGGCATGATCACGCTGCCCTCCACGATCGCGCCGTCGTCGACGACGACGTTGGACGACAGCACCGAATTACGTACCGACGCAGCCGAAACGATGCTGCCCGATCCGACCACGGACTCCTGCGCCGAACCGCCGTTGACGAACTTCGCGGGCGCGAGCATCTCCATCTCACCGCGGATCGGCCAGCGCTTGTTGTAGAGGTTGAACACCGGGTGCACCGACACCAAGTCCATGTGCGCGTCGTAAAACGCGTCGAGCGTCCCGACGTCACGCCAGTAACCGTGATCGCGTTCGGTGGCGCCGGGCACTTCGTTGTTGTTGAAGTCGTAGACGGCCGCCATCCCGTCGCTCACCAGCCGCGGGATGATGTCGCCGCCCATGTCGTGGTCGGAGTCGTCGTCGTCGGCATCCGCCCGGATCGCGTCGATCAGCACCTTGGTGGTGAAGATGTAGTTGCCCATCGACGCGAATGTCTGCTCGGGGTCATCGGGTGTACCCGGCGGGTCTGCCGGCTTCTCGATGAAGCTGCGGATGCGGCCCGACTCGTCGGCGTCAATGCAGCCGAAGGCGGTGGCCTCGGCCCTCGGCACCCGGATGCCTGCCACAGTCGCTCCCGCACCGCTTTCGATGTGGAACGTGAGCATCTGCTCGGGATCCATCCGGTACACGTGGTCGGCCCCGAAAATGATGATGTAGTCCGGGTCCTCGTCGTAGATCAGGTTCAGCGACTGATAGATCGCATCGGCTGACCCGGTGTACCAGCGGGGGCCGAGCCGCTGCTGGGCCGGCACCGGAGTGACGTACTCCCCCGCAAGTCCCGACAGCCGCCAGTTTCGCGAAATATGGCGGTCCAGCGAATGCGACTTGTACTGCGTGAGGACGCAGATTCGGAGGTACCGAGCGTTGACCAGATTCGACAGGACGAAGTCGATCAGCCGGTACGCGCCGCCGAACGGGACCGCCGGTTTGGCCCGATCCGCGGTCAATGGGTACAGCCGCTTGCCTTCGCCGCCAGCCAGGACGATTCCCAGCACGTGTGGCAGTTCCCGCATGATGCAAACCTATCCGCAGTAACGCACTGCGGCTAGGCATTCGCAGCTGTCTGTCAAGGTTGTTGACGCTCTTATCCCGCTTGCGAAACAAGCTCGCTCGCGCAAGATGCGGCTCGCCTTTCTGGGATACCGTCAACACCATGCGGGTGGCGATGTTGACTCGGGAATACCCGCCCGAGGTCTACGGCGGGGCAGGCGTACACGTCACCGAGCTCGTCGCGCAGCTGCGCCATCTCTGCGAGGTCGAGGTGCACTGCATGGGCGCACCGCGCGAGGGCGCGATAGTGGCGCAGCCCGATCCGTCGTTGGTGGGCGCGAACCCCGCGTTGTCGACGTTGTCGGCCGACCTCAACATGGTCAACACGTCGGGACATGCCAGTGTCGTGCATTCGCACACCTGGTACGCCGGGCTGGCGGGTCACCTCGCCGCTCTGCTGTACGGCATCCCCCATGTGCTGACCGCCCACTCGCTGGAGCCGATGCGGCCGTGGAAGGCCGAACAGCTCGGCGGCGGCTACCGGGTGTCGTCGTGGGTGGAGAAGACCGCGGTGGAAGCCGCTGACGCGGTGATCGCGGTGAGCTCGGGCATGCGTGACGACGTGTTGAGCACGTATCCCGCGTTGGATCCGAACCGGGTGCACGTGGTGCGCAACGGGATCGACACCGACGTCTGGTATCCGGCCCCCGCGCAGCCCGGCGAGTCGGTGCTCGCCGAGCTCGGCGTCGACATGACCCGGCCCATTGTCGCGTTCGTTGGGCGGATCACCCGCCAAAAGGGTGTGCCGCACCTGATCGCGGCCGCGCACAAGTTCGCACCGGACATCCAGTTGGTGCTCTGCGCCGGAGCGCCCGACACCCCCGAAATCGCGGCAGAGGTGACCGAGGCCGTTCAGGACCTCGCGCGGGCCCGCACCGGCGTGTTCTGGGTGCGGGAGATGCTACCGATCTCGAAGATTCGCGAAATACTCTCAGCTGCAACGGTTTTCGTGTGCCCATCGGTGTACGAGCCGCTCGGTATCGTCAATTTGGAGGCGATGGCGTGCGCGACGGCCGTGGTGGCGTCCGACGTCGGCGGCATCCCCGAGGTGGTGGACGACGGTCGGACCGGCGTGCTGGTGCACTACGACGCTGGCGACCCGTCCGGGTACGAGTCGCGATTGGCCGACGCGGTCAACGCGGTCGCGGCCGATCCGGCGACAGCCCGGCAGTACGGTCAGGCGGGGCGGCAGCGCTGCATCGACGAGTTCTCGTGGGCGCACATCGCCGAGCAGACCCTGGAGATCTATCGGAAGGTCACTTCCTAGGCGCGCACACGCGCAGCACTAGCTGGTGACGCCCTTGAGTTCGTCGCCGAGTGCGGCCGCCTCGTCGGGCGTGAGTTCGACGACCAGACGTCCACCGCCTTCCAGCGGTACGCGCATTACGATGCCTCGCCCCTCCTTGGTTGCTTCCAGTGGACCGTCGCCGGTCCGGGGCTTCATCGCCGCCATCGAGTGCTCCCTCCACATGAGCCAGCCCGCCGGTGGGCCTAACGAATTCCCTCTATTGTTCCCTATCCGCGGCGTCGCGTGTGCAAAGACCCGGCGATGACGATCTTGACGGCCCCCTGACAGGTCACTGGAATGTCGCTGGCACCCAGCAGTCTGCGGTGTGGTCGTCGACCATTCCCGTCGCCTGCATCAAGGCGTACGCAGTCGTCGGCCCAACGAATCGGAAGCCACGCCGCTTCAGTTCCTTGGCCATCGCGGTCGACTCCGGGGTGACCGCGGGGACGTCCGTCATCGCCGCCGGCCGCGGCCTGGGCGGCGGTGCGAACGACCACAGCAACTCCGCGAGGTCTACGTCCAGGTCGGCGACCGCGCGGGCGTTGGCGATGGTCGCCTCGATCTTCGCGCGGTTACGCACAATGCCTGCGTCGCCCATCAACCTCGCGATGTCACGGTCGCGGTAGCGCGCGACGCGCTCGACGTCGAACCGGTGGAACGCGCGGCGGAAGTTCTCTCGCTTGCGCAGGATGATCAGCCACGAGAGCCCGCTCTGGAAAGCCTCGAGAGTGACCCGCTCGAACAGTGCCGTCGAGTCGCGAAGCGGTCGACCCCACTCGGTGTCGTGGTAGTCCCGGTAGAGGACGAAATCGTCTGCAGATAACCGCGATTCGTCGATCCATGCACAGCGGACGCGATCATCCGCCGTCACGATTCGGCCTCGGCCTCCGACGACGGCAACGCGTGCGCGCCGCCCTCGATGCGGTGGCTGTCCCCGTCGTCCTCGATCCGGTGCGCCGCGCGCACCGCCGCCAATTGCCCGCGCAACAGGTCGAGCTCCTGGCCCAACCGGTCCAGCACCCAGTCCACCTCGCTGGTCTTGTAGCCCCGCAGGGTCTGGCTGAACTTGACCGCATCCACGTCGGCGCCGGTCACGCCGGAAGCGGGCAACACGGTGGCGGTCGTGTCGCGGGGCAACGGCGGCAGCACCTCGCCGCGTCCGAACAGCACGCTGCCCAGCGCGAACAGGACGATGGCAATCAGAACGAGCACGACGAGATACAGCAGAACCAGTGTCACGCTGTCGATACTGCCCGAGGCCGCCGACTCCTCGCGCGGCGCCGTGCCGCTACCCGAGGGGGCGCAGGCTGTTCATCGGCGGACGGTCGACCAGCGACACCTCCGACGTGCGCGGGGAGAAATCGTCGCCGTCGGCGAAGAACTGCGTCAAACCCACACCGGAGTCCGGAACCCCGCACCGCGAGAACAGCGTCGCGATGACCTGGCGGCTCATCGCCGCGAGTTCGGTCAGCGGACGGTTGCGATGCTCCCGCACACCCAGGTTGACCTGCGCGATCGCGTCCAGGCCGAGGCGGTCGTAGGTGTCGACGAGCAGGCCGATCTCGACGCCATAACCGGGGGCGAACGGCACCGAGGTCAGCAGTTCACGGGTGCCCGCGTATTCGCCGCCAAGGGGCTGCAGCAGGCAGGTCAGTTCGGGTCGCAGCGCGGCGAGCAACGGCCTGGCCACCAGCTCGGTGACGCGACCACCGCCGTTGGCGTCCTCGCTGCCGCTGACCTTCAGCGGGCGCCGGTAGAAGCCCTTGACCAGGTGTACACCCTCGCCGATCAGCAGCGGACCCAGGAGCTTGGGCACGAACATGGGGTCGGGGTCGATGAGGTCGGAGTCGACGAAGACCACGATGTCGCCGGTCGTGACGGCCAGCGACCGCCACAGCACCTCGCCCTTGCCCGGCTGCGGTGCGACTTCGGGCAGTGCGACCTCGCGGCTGATCACCCGCGCGCCCGCGGCGAGCGCGCGGATCTCGGTGTCATCCGTCGAGCCGGAATCGAGCACGATCAGCTCGTCCACCAGCCCACCGAGCAGCGGTGTGATCGTCTCGATGACGCTGGCGACTGTCTCTTCCTCGTTCAGTGCAGGCAAGACGACCGAAATCGTGCGGCCGGCCTTGGCGGCTTCGAGTTCAGCGATAGTCCACATGGGCCGGCTCCAGCTGTTGGCGGCCAGCCAAGGGTGTCCCGCGATGTCCGCGGAAACCAGCTCCGTTGGCTGTTCGATTAACGCAGTCATGCCAGTCCCCTCACTGTGCGCGTCGGCGGACGCGTCCCCTGTATCGACGCGACCATCTCGAGGACGCGTCGAGTGGGCCCTACCTCGTGCACTCGGAACATGGCTGCACCGTCGGCAGCGGCCAGTGCGGTCGCCGCGAGGGTGCCTTCCAGGCGTTCGGTCAGGTCCACACCCAGAGTTTCCCCGACGAAATCTTTGTTGCTCAGCGCCATCAGGACCGGCCATCCAGTTTTTACAAGGTCTTTCACGTGGCGCAACAAACTAAGACCGTGGTAAGTGTTTTTGCCGAAATCGTGGGTCGGATCGATCAGAACCGCGTCTCGGGCGACCCCGGCCGCGACGGCGCGTTCGGCCGCCTCGGTCACCTCGGCGATCACGTCGTCGACGACGCCGCGCTCCGAGATGCCGTAGTTGACCCGGAACGGGCGGGTGCGCGGCACGGCACCGCCGGTGTGCGAGCAGACCAGGCCGGCGCCGAACTCCGCGGCGACCTCCGGGAGCCCGCGGTCGTGGCCGCCCCACGTGTCGTTGATCAGGTCGGCTCCGGCGGCACAGGCCTGCTTGGCCACCGTCGCGCGCCACGTGTCGACGCTGATCAACTGGTCAGGGTAGGTGTCCCGAAGCCATTCGATGAACGGAACGACCCGGGCGATCTCTTCGTCGACGTCGACCGACATGCCAGGACCCGCCTTGACGCCACCCACGTCGACGACGTCGGCGCCGTCTTCGACGACGCGATGCGCGGCCGTCTTCGCGGCCTCGTCGGTGAAGGTGGCACCGCGGTCGTAGAACGAGTCGGGAGTGCGGTTGACGATCGCCATGATCAGCGCGCGGTCACCGGCCACCGGACGGCCCAGAAACGTCGACTGCACGCCCCCAAGGCTACGGGCTAATTCTTGGGCTTCTTGCCCGCGGCGACCTCTTCGGGGTACTCGTCGTAGAACTCGACGTAGCCTTCCTCGCGTCCGGAGAGCACGTAGATCGGGTCCTCGATCTCACCGGCATCGTCGTCGCCCTCGCCGGTGCTACCGCCGTAGCCCTGCTTGCGGAGATCCACCTTCTGGCTCTTGAACGTCGACGTGTGCGCCAGTTCCTTCACGACCCGAACGAACAACGGCACGGCGTAGCCGGGCAGCTTGTCGTAGACCGCTTTGGCCAGAGCCTTTCCGTCGAACTCCTCGCCCTCCTTGAGCTGGATGGCCGCCATGCCCGCGCGCCCGCCCGCCCCCTCGACTTCGACGCCGAACACGGTGGCTTCCTCGACCTGAGGGGCCGTGGACACGGCCGCCTCGACCTCGGTGGTGGCGACATTCTCGCCCTTCCACCGGAACGTGTCGCCGAGACGGTCGGTGAACGCCGCGTGGCCAAAGCCCTGCGACCGCATTAGGTCGCCGGTGTTGAACCAGACGTCGCCTTCCTTGAACGCGTCGCGGACGAGCTTCTTTTCGGATTCCTTCTCGTCGGTGTAACCGTCGAACGGCTGGAAGTTGCTGACCTTCGACAGCAGCAGACCCGGCTCGCCGGTCTTGACCTTGCGCACGCGGCCCTTGTCGTCCCGCTTCGGCTCGCCGGTGTCGGCGTCGTATTCGACGAACGCCACCGGGGTGGGGCAGATGCCGGTGGTCTTGTCGAGGTTGAAGAAGTTGACGAACGCCGTGTTGCCCTCGCTGGCCGCGTAGAACTCGCAGACCCGGTCGATGCCGAAGCGCTCGGTGAACTCGTCCCAGATCGCGGGCCGCAGGCCGTTGCCACCGATCACGCGGACCTTGTGCTTGCGGTCGGTGTCCTTCTCAGGCTGGTTGAGGAGATAGGCGCAGATCTCGCCGATATAGACGAAAGCCGTCGCCTCATAGCGGATCACGTCATCCCAGAACTTCGACGCCGAGAACGACTTGCCCAGCGCCAGCGTCGCACCCGAGTTCAGCACCGACGACAGCGCCACCGTCAGCGCGTTGTTGTGGTACAGCGGCAGGCAGCAGTACAGCGTGTCGCTCGAATTCAGCCGCATACCCATGCCCCCGAACCCGGCGAGCGCACGCAGCCAGCGATAGTGCGTCATCACGCTGGCCTTGGGCATTCCGGTGGTGCCCGAGGTGAAGATGTAGAACGCCTTGTCCTTGGCCAGCACCGCGGATGCCGACGCCGGATTCGTGGTCGGCGCGGTCGCCGCCAGCTGCTGGAACTCGTCGAGCGTCACGAGCCCGTCGGTCTCCGCGCCACTCTCCTTGATGGGGTCGACGAAGTCGGGATCGGCGATGAAGACCTTGGCACTCAGCAGCCCGAGGCTGTGGGCGAGCACGTCGCCGCGCTGGTTGTAGTTCAGCATCCCGGAGATGGCGCCGCATTTGACCGTCGCCAGCATCAGCAGCACCGGATCCGGCGAGTTGCGCAGCATGATGCCGACGACGTCACCTTGACCGACACCGCGGGCGGCGAGTACCGCGGCGTAGCGGTTCACCGTCTCGTTGGCCTCGCGGTAGGTGATCTCGCGGTCATCGAACTTGAGGAACACCCGGTCGGCGTGCTGCTCGGCGCGCTCCTGGAACACCTTGCCGATCGACGTCTTACCGGTCGGCCGTGCCCCGAAGCCGGTGATGACGCCGCGCAGGATCGTCGGTACGTCCATGATCAGACCCGGCACCTGGCTTGCGATGTCCAGCACTCCGACGCTGTGCCTCACGCCGGATTTCTTGTCGGTCATGCGGGCTGTCCCCCTCCGATGTTCGTTTGCAGACACACCCTATCGGCGCGAGTGACCGGGATCACCCCCACGGTTCGCAGGCGCCGAGGGCGGTGTCGACGTCGTCGACGACCACCAACCGGTCCAGCGCACCTTGGGCGACATAGCCGGTGTCGATCAGCCCGCACAACCAGGTGAGCAAGCCGGTGTAATGCCCGAACGGATCGAGCATCACCACCGGCTTGTCGTGCATACCCAGGTAACCGGCGGTCCAAGCCTCGAAGAACTCCTCGAGCGTGCCGATGCCGCCCGGCAACGCGATGAACGCGTCGGCGCGGTCCTCCATGATCTGTTTGCGTTCCCGCATGGTGTCGGTGACGACGAGTTCGTCGGCGTCGACGTCGGCCACCTCGCGATGCAGCAGCGCCTTCGGGATCACGCCGACGGTGTGACCGCCACGCGCCCTGGCCGAGCCGGCGAGCGCGCCCATCGCCGATACGTTCCCGCCGCCCGAGACCAGCGTCCAGCCGCGATCCGCGATCGCAGCGCCGACCTCCTCGGCGAGCGCGAGGAGTTCGGGATGCGTCGGTCCCGACGCGCAATAGACGCACACCGCCCATTCGCGGTCAGGGTCAGCGGAGTTTTTCGGAGACACGAGCACAACCTAGTCAACGTGGCCATAGACTCCGGCCCGTGCCAGTTGAGTGGGTGACCGTTCCGCTTGAACCGGCACTGGAATCGATCGAGACCGGTTCGCGTACCCGGGCCGGCACGGCGATCATCGGGCCCGCCGGCATCGGCAAGACCACGCTGGCGCGTGCCGCTGCAGACCGTCTGGGTGAACGCTTCGACCGGGTGGATTGGGTCACCGCCACGACGCCGTCGGCCGCGATCCCGTTCGCCGCGTTCAGTCACCTGATCGACGTGCCCGAGGTGGGCAAGACCGCCGAGGTGCTGCGCACAGCACGCGCGACTTTGGGCGACGGACGATTGCTGGTCGTGGATGACGCACATCTGTTGGACAACCTGTCGGCGGCGCTGGTCTACCAGTTGGCGGTGAGTGGTGCCGCCTCGCTCGTCGTCACCGTCGCACCCGACGGGACTGTCTCCGAAGAGATCTCGGCCCTTTGGGAGGACGACCTGCTCAACCGGCTCGACCTCGAGCCACCCGGCCATGTCGAGAGCCGGCTGACCGCCATGGTCGACGAGTTCGTCTCGGCGCTGCCACCCTCGGCGCATGGGGTGCTGGAGTACCTCGCCGTCGACGATCCGCTGCCGCTGGCGGAGGTGGCCGACCTGGTCGGACGTGACGCTGTCGCCGAGGCGGAATCCGCGGGCGCGATCGTGATCGACGACGATCTCGTGCGCCCGGCTCATCCGCTGTTCGTCGACGCGGTGCGCGATCAGCTCGGCGGGCCCGAACTGCGTCGTCTGCGAACCGATTTGGTCGAACGACTCGGTGCCGCGCCGCCACGCGACGTGGTGGCCGCGTTGCGGCTGGCGGTGATGGCGCTGGACAGCGACCGTGCACAGCCGACGGCGGAGATCGTGACGGCCGCCGGGGAGGCTCTCCGTCTCGGCGACCTGGTGCTGTCCGAGCGGCTCGCCCAGGCTGCCGTCGAGCGCGGCGCGGGCCTGCCCGCGCGGCTCATACTGGCCTACGCCCTCGCCTGGCAGGGCCGGGGCCGAGACGCCGATTCCGTTCTGGCGCAGGTCGATCCGTCGACGCTCACCGAACCCGAGCTGATGGCGTGGACTCTGCCGGTGGCAGCCAACCAATTCTGGATGCTGTCCGAGCCCGAGCGGGCCACAGCCTTCCTCAAGGCGACACGGAACAAGGTGTCCTCGCCCGCCGCTCAGACCACCCTCGACGCGTTGTCCGCGACGTTCGCGATGAACGCCGGCGGCCCGGCACGCGCACTCCAGATCGCCAACGACGTGTTGGCGTCCCCGTCGGCCGATGACACGGCGATCGGGTGGGCGGCGGCCGCCGCCGCGTTGAGTTCAGCACGTATGGGACGGTTCGCCGAGGTCGACGCACTGGCGGAGCGAGCGATCGCCGCGGGGCATCCGGGACTGCTGCGGTTCACGAGCGGGTTCGGCCAGACCACAGCGCTGCTGATGGCAGGCGAGTTGGACCGGGCACAGGATCTGGGCCAACAGCTCACCGACTTCGCGCAGCTGCAGCAACCAGGGCGCGCCATCGGCGAGGTGTTGGTGGCCGATGTGCTGATCGCGAAAGGCGAGCTGGACTCGGCCGTGCGGCTGCTGCGCAGGGCCGCCGCGGCGCTGGCGCCGACCGGCTACTCGTGGGGACCGCTGGCGTGGATGCTGTTGGCTCAGGCGCTGGGCCAACAGGGCGCGACGGTCGAAGCGGGAAAGGCGCTCTCCCGGGCTGAATCTCGGCACGGATTGAAGTCGATGCTGTTCGCGCCGGAGCTCGCGTTGGCGCGCGCGTGGACGATGTCTGCGCGGGGCGACGAGCACGGCGCGATCGGTGCCGCGCGCGACGCCGCGCGCAGCGCGGAGCGTGGTGGTCAGACGGCGGTCGCGTTGCGGGCATTGCTGGATGCGGTACGGCTCGGCGATATTCGGGCGGTCGACGGTATCGCTCGTGCAACTGCCGAATGTGACTGTGCACTAGGACAACTGGCGCTCGCTCACGCCCGAGCACTGGTGCGCCACGATTCGGCAGCACTCAAGGAGGCGTCGCAGCGCCTGACCGCAATCGGGATGCATCGCGCGGCAAAGGATGCCGAGGCGCAAGCGAAATAGCGTTACAGCCGTCGACGGAGATCGTCGTCGACGCCTCGGTTCGGCTGCTCGGGCGCGACGGGCGCCGCCCCGTGACCGCCATCCGGTCCGGATGCCAGCCCTCCGTCGTCGGCACGCAGCAACGGCGTGCGTTCCTCGGGCTGCGGCGACTGCTGCTCGTACCCGCGATCCTGCTGTTCGGCGCGTTCCTCGAGGCGCTCGACCCGCTGCTCGAGCGGGTCACGCCCAGGCGGCGCTGGGGCCGGCGGTGCACCAGCGGGCCCGACACCGGCGGGCGGCGCTCCTGCCGGCGGCTGGCCGCCTTCACCGCCACCCTGCGCGGCCTTCATCGCCTGTTCGATCAAGGAACCGAACATGCCCGACCCGCCCTGGGCGGCCTGCGCGGGTGCCCCCGCCATCTGACCCATCTGGCCCGCTTGTTCACCGAGTTTGCCGAGCATGCCGACAACCTGACCGACGGACTGCGATCCGGAGTCATCTGAATTCGTGTACGCCGCCTGCGCGGCGCCCAGCTTCCCGGAGTACGTATGTTCCTTGGCGGCCAGCGCGGCGACGTTGGCGGTCAGTTGCGCGGCCAACGTCGGCAGCACGGCGGAGATCGTCGCGCTCATCGCGTCCGGACCCGGCGGAAGCATCGGTATCTCAGGCAATTCGATCGAAGCCGCGTTCCAACTGATGCCCTCCGGCTTTTTCAGCGGGCTACCCATCGCAGTCCTCCCCCTCAGGTGATCCTGTGGTCACCAGTCGTCGTCTACGTCGTCCTCGTCGAGGTCATGATCCAGCGGCGCGGGAACGGCCAGCCCCGCCGTGGTACCGCCGCTCTCGCCTCGCGCACCGCCCATCATCGGGCCCATACCGCCCATACCGGCGCCTGCGGCCATCGGTGCCGCGCCGCCGACCGCGGAACTGCCCGCGATCGCGCCGCCCTCCGCGGGAGCGGTGGAGACGGGCTTACTCCCGACCAGATTGGCCATCAACGGCGTCTGCGTCGGCACACCTCCCGAGCCGGGCAGCGACGCCGCGCGGACCATGCCGGAACCGCCGCCCGCACCGCCTCCCCCGGCCAACGGGTGATTGGAGAACGCGGAGAACGGCAGACCGGCCGCACCCATCGA